>JAJHQM010000040.1 GCA_020833345.1 Ignisphaera sp. | reverse complement strand
AGAAGCACTGCTGCACAAGCCCTTACCGCTTCAGAGACTAGGAGGACTAGAAATGTGCCTTGGAAAGCTGTTAGTAGTGCTCCTAAACCCCTTATGTAGTAGGATGCTGATAGAATTGATAGGAAGTGCCTCGTCCTACCCCTAACCCTCTTCACAATGAGTAGCGTTGAGAAGACTCCTGCTAGTATGTCGGGAGAGGTTATGAGCAGGGGCAGAAATATGTAGAGCTCGCCTGTGCCACGGAACGGAGAGAGCAGTGCTATAAAGCCTGCGAGGGCTAGAGATGATGAAGCTATGTAAAGAGCTGTTGCAAGCCTTGCACTAGGAACAACTATTGAGAGAGCTGCACAAATCTGGCTGAGTAGAAGAAAAGTAATGAATATTGTGTAGAGCATAACACTTTCAAGTCTAACCCTCTTACAGACCCTGATGAAGAGCACTGTTAGGTAAGCAAATGCAGCACTGCTAATGAGCTCAGCTACTAAGAGTAAAGGTGTGTATATATTCACAGAAGCTTCACCTATGGCGAGGAACAGCAGCACACATCATGCCACTTGCAGTAACCTCTGCTGGTACAAGTACCCAGCCTCTACGCGTTAAAAACACGTGCCCTTTAAATACAACACTCTTACCATTAATAAGCTTGCTCAGCTCAAAACCTGCAACCTCGCGATCCACGCCAGCACACCTATACCTAGGCATGAACACTACTGCCACTACCTCACCAGACTCAAGCTTAACAACAGCCACTTTCTCACGAGTAAACACTACAACACCTCTAACCTCAAAGCCAGACCCCCTGAAAGTCAGCATCCCTCCAACACCAACCATAAAGCTCGGAGGCCCCTCAGCAAGAGAAACATCACTAACACTAGCAACAACCTCAACATCTTCACTAGGAGTGGGGTAGAGTATGTAGGCAGCTATGGGCCAGGCCACGGCTATGGCTAAGCTAACCAGAAGCACAGCAATAGTATTCCTATGCACAGCACCCACGCTCCATAATAGCACTAATCATTAAGTTAACTTTATTACAATCCATGTTCTCAACATGAACACAGCTATAAAGGCTATGCTCACAAAATGTGAGTAGCCAGTGGTATTGCAAGAAGCATCAGCAGCTCACAGCTTCATCGCGATTCAGGGAAGCTTGTAGTTCATCATGAGCAGGAGAGCATTTTCTTCAGCACTACTTCTGGGCTTCTTGCTTGGCTTCCTTAGCCTCCTCCTTCTTCTCATAGTACCTTTTATATAAGAGTGCTCTTGTTATTGTTGCATATATGTGCAATTTCCACATCTTCGGATTTTCACCATGCTCTAAAGCTGCTTTCCTCGCAAGCTCTAGAAACTCATCAGCTTCCTCAAGAGTAAGCTCATTCTTCTCACTCTTTTCAAACAACTCCTTCAACCTAGCCCACTCCTCCTTTGACAAGGGGTTGGCAACAGCAAGCCTCATAACACCCCTCAGCTCCTTCAACAAAACACCTCTATACCTCTCCTCAATAACACTCTCAGTAGTGAGAAACTCTATAAAGAACTCCTGATAATTAGTAAAAGCAGTTGCCAGCCTCTCTAATCTTGAAGACCACTTCACATCAAATTCACTAAATTTTGAATCAACATACTCCTTAAACTCACCAAACCTCTTATCAACTTCACTAAATCTCTTATCAGCATACTCCCTGAGTTCACCAAGTCTCTTATCAACTTCACTAAACTTAGTATCAATATAATCTTTCAACTCACCAAGCTTTTTATCAACTTCATTAAACCTCTTATCAACATACTCCTTAAACTCACCAAACCTCTTATCAACATATCCTCTTAATTCATCAAATCTCCTGTCAACCTGCTCAAACCTCGCATCAATAACTTTAAACCTCTCATCAACTAGCCTAAACCTCTCATTCACAGCATTAAACCTCTCATCTATTAGCCTAAACCTGTAGTCAATTTCAGAAAACTTTTTGCCAAGCCAGTAAGCAATACCTATAACAGTTGCTAAACCACCCAAACCACCTACAGCACTAAGCAAATTCAGCACTATTGCAATATCCACTGCCGCACACCTACTGCAAGTACTTTTAGCTAGACTAGAATAATATTTTTACTTGATCAAAACAGGGCCATGTTTGTGCATGGGTTTCCCCGAGGCAATTATCTGTGAATATGTGTTTCTTGCCCCAGGGTTCCCGGGCTCTGTTCGGGTCTTCATAGCATCATTGCCCGGGCTATCAGGGCTCCACAACCCCAAAGCCCCTCATCCGCTTTATGTGCAAGCACCAAGACTCATCAACAGCTGAACATGTGAAAGAGGTTAATAAATCTAAGAGATACTCACAACTATTCACAGCTAATGTATACCCAGCTGCAGCTACGCTTACTAATTGGTATTGAGAAGAAGTGTTTTCTATTAAAGTTAAAGCCTGTGTTTTAATTTGGAATGCCAATGAGTAGTGGCGTTCAGGACTTTAAAGCTCTGACCTCCTCCCCGCTCTGAAAGGGTGAGAGTTCTTGTTGATGCGGGGAGGTTTGGGATTACATCCCCTTTGGGTTCAATCCCGGGCCGGGTCTCCGACCCATTACCCCTACCCCTCTCGGGCTCGGGGTTATGAATAAGCTGCTTATCATCGCCGCTGGCTCAAAAGACTTAATACTCATCACCAATGGCAATTAAGCAAAGATTATAAGCTTTTCTAGCCATCCTCGCCTTAAAAGGCTGCTTTCAGTTGTAAAGTTACTAATGTGATACTGAAAATGAGAGGAAGTGACTAGGGTAATGAATGTGGGTTTGGCGAGCTCCTCGCCTTTGCTAGGTGCTGGTAATGCTCTCTGCATGTGGTGAACTAGTATTGTTTTTGAATTGTTGTGGTAGGGATGTTATTGGTGTTTTTAGGAGGAGAGTTGTTGAGTGGTTTAGGGTGTGTGGAGATAGGGAGCTCCCGTGGAGGGTTAGGAGTGATGGTTGGGCTGTACTCATCGCAGGTGTGCTTCTTAAGAGGACTACTGTTAAGCAGGTTCTGAAGGTGTATGAAGAGTTCTTGAAGAGATTTCCAACGCCTAGTGCCTTGGCCAGGGCTAGCGAGGATGAGGTGTGGTTGCTTTTAAAACCTCTCGGCCTTAGACACAGAGCTAGGCAGCTAATAGAGCTGGCCAGGGCTCTTGTTGAGAGATTTGGTGGTGCTATTCCTTGCAGTTTTGAGGAGCTGAAGTCCTTGCCTGGCGTGGGAAGCTACACAGCTTCAGAAGTTATGCTGAGGGTGTGTAGAGAACCTGCACCGCTTCTGGATACAAACACTGTTAGAGTGGTTAGAAGAGTGTTTGGTATTGAGCCATCCAGAAGCAATTCATATGAGGACTCCACACTGCTGGGTTTAGCTAAGGAGCTTACACCTAAAGATCCTTCAGAGGCTGAGGAACTCGCCTACGGTGTTATGGACTTGGCTAGGAAGGTCTGCAAAGCGAGAAGCCCTTTATGTTTAGAGTGCCCAGTCAAGGACATCTGCAAGTGGTTTTCTACTCAAAAAGCGCAGTACTGAAACTCCTCACTGCGTGTTGTCGCAATAAAAATATTATTCCTTGCCTCTCTAAAGATACACATGTGTTTGTGCTATGGCATCAGTATTGGACCTGATTGGGAGCACACCTCTTGTGGAGCTCAAGAGAGTTAGGCCTTTGGGGGGCGCTAGGGTATTTGTTAAGCTAGAGTTTGTCAATCCTACAGGTAGTCATAAGGATAGAATTGCGTTGTACATGATTAGAGACGCTATTCAGAGGCATGGCCTGGGGCCTGGTGATGTTGTTGTAGAGGCTTCTAGTGGTAATACAGCTATTTCTGTTGCTTTTGTTGCTCAGCAGTTTAAGCTAAGGCCTGTTATTGTTGTGCCTAGGGGTACGAGTAAAAGCAAAATTGCTATTCTAAAGCTTCTCGGTGCTGAAGTTATTGAGGGTAGTGACAGGCCTTCAGATGGGGATTACTACATAAGGCTTGCTGAGAGAATTGCCAGAGAGAGGAGAGGTGTTTTTCTAAACCAGTACGCAAATCCTGCAAATGCTCTTGCACATTACGAGACAACAGCTGTAGAAATTTGGAAGGCTCTCAATGGCGATATAAGTGCCTTTGTAATGGGCGTGGGGACAGGGGGAACGGTAACAGGTGTCGGAAGATTTTTAAAGGAGAGAAAAAAGGATGTACTCATAGTAGCTGTGACCCCGAGGGGATCACCCCTGGCTGGAGGCACTGTAGGGGATAGAATAGAGGGATTGCTGTACACAGACATACCACCCCTGCTAGATAGAAGCATTATAGATAGAGTTATTGAAGTTTCATACAGAGAAGCTGTAGAGATGGTCATTAGACTCGCCAGAGAGGAAGGACTCTTAGTAGGAATATCATCAGCTGCAAACATTGTGGCAGCACTAAGACTTGCAGAAGAGCTAAAGAAAGGAAACATAGTAACACTTGCAGCAGATTCAACATTTAGATACATAGACGATATCGTGAAACACCTAGAAGCAAGTTACACATAGCATCTCAGCCTTTGAAACAAGAACGCGACATGAACATGAAAATAAGTATTGGGATACCACATATTAAACCCAACTTTATATAGGAAAGTGTGTATATGTTTAAATGTTTGAATCAACACTTACGATTATGATCTGCGTGTCTTTATAGCCCATATATATACAACTATTCCCAACACTATGACCATAGCTATGTCTAGAGGAGTTCTAAACACATTTAGTGGTGAAATTGGTAAGAAGTTGTTGTATTCAAATGTTGCATCACCTAGAAGCGATATTAATACTAATCCAATTAGATATACTATGTACCACAAATTCTTCTTTAACTCACTTAAATAAGGAGCGCCCCTCGCTATAGCTGGATACAGTATGAGGCTTATTATAACTAGAATCACTCCTGTGAAGGTCCATGGCCAGCAGGCCCAGTATATGTAAAGTGATGATAGGATGAATCCGAGAAGCCCTACAGCTACCCACTTTGGATTGCGCTTTACTATCGCAATGCTTATGGCTGAAATTGCATAAGGTATGAACTCTGTTATCATTGTGAGAAGTATTACGTTTGGAAAGCTTGGGATTAGTATCATTATTATTGCTGTTAGAATTGATGAGAATATCAAGGCATTTGAAGGTGTGCCAAAGCGTGGATGAACATATGCTAGGGGCTTCCAAAGCCTATCCTCACGTGCAAGTGCATACGCTACACGACCTTGGAGCAAGACCCAGTCACTAAAGCAACCAGCTGATGCTATGACTGCTCCAAGCACCATTACCTCAGCCAGCCCCGCCACACCCAGAGCCTTAGACACATCAGCTAGAGGTGAAGAGAGATTGCTTAGTGATTGCCAGTCCTTTTCAGCTATTCCAAGCCCCTTCCAGTTCACAGCACCAACAAATGCTGACATCACGAGTATGTATAGTAGAGAAACTATGACTAAAGTCGCTATAGCTGACTTCATAATGCTTTTCTCAGGCTCCCTAACCTCTTCACTAACCATAACAAGGCTTTCAAATCCAACAAACATCCAAAAGCCAAAGGCTATGGCGAGCCCCAGGCTTCCAAAGCCATAGGGTGTAAAGGGCTGAAAGTTACTGGGATTTATTCTGCTAAACCCTATTACTATAAATAGTAAAAGAGGCGCTATTCTCAGTACTGTTAATATAAAGTTCAGTCCTGCACCATACTTAACACCAATAACATTAATTGCCGTAACTATGGCCAGTATCACTATAGCTATGGCTATGCCCAGTGGTGTAAGCGTCAATCCCACCGCTATGCCCGGCACATAGTAAGAGAGGTATAGGAGAAACGAGTATATTATGGCAGCTGTGCCTATGAAGCAACAGTAGTAAAAGCTGAGCCCTGTTATAAACCCTGTGAGGTCCCCCAGCACCTCCCTAGCGAAGTAGTATATGCCGCTGGCCTTGGGATATATCACGCCAAGTTCTGCAAGTATGTACATTAGTATAGCCGTTATAATACTCATTAAAACTATTGCAAGTACTGAGAGGGGTCCTGAGACCGAGGCCACAAGCCCTGGGAGAGTGTATACGCCAGAACCCACCATTGCACCAATGCCTACAGCTGTAAGCAAAACTACTCCAAGCTCTCTTCTCAGCGTAGAGCTACTCATATCTCAACCCCTATATCTCTGGTACCTTCTCTACCTTATATTTCTTCAATATCTCTAGCATTGTGCTGTCCAAGCTCTTCTCAGTGTCAGGGGGTAGGGGCTCCACGCTATGCTCCTTCAACACTTTCTCAACATATTCTTTAGCAACAGCGTCCAGGGCTTTGGAGCCGCTCTTTCTCCACATATCTGTAGTCTTCTTGTCTAAGAGCTTTGGTATAAAGTGCTCCTTTCTCCACCACTCACGTGTATGCTTGTACTTTAGAAACAGGCCGCCGGGACCTACTTCCTCTATTAGCCACTCTGCAAGTGTCTCGGCATCTACCTGTACACCTTTTGCAAACCTTAGGGCTGAGCCTGCAATATCGTCATCTACAACAAGCTTTAGCAAGCTAATGCCATTTTCTTCTAGTAGCATTCCTGAGCCTATGGCCATGTTTATGCCAGATAGAACAGATATTAGTGCACCAAAAGCAGCTTCTAAGGATGCTTGCTGGTCAAAGACCTTGGCATCGCTAACCATGGTGTAAGAAGCGCTTGGAATCCCATAGAACTTTGCTAACTGTGAAAATGCTGCTGATAATAGCCCAACCTCTATGTAGCCTGTGCATGAAGTTGCAAACCTCTGGTCAAATACAGTTGGAGAACCACTGTAAACCACAGGTGCTCCTGGCTTTGTAAACTGGGCAATGACAAGCCCCGAGAGAAACTCTGCATTTGCCTGTAGTATTGCACCTGCTAGAGTTGCAGGTGCTGTTCCCCCTGTCTGTGGCATTGGTATTATGTGCACAGGTATGCCATACTTAGCACAGTCCATGAGGTTTTGCACAACAAGATTACTCCACTTAAGGGGTGGTGAAGGACATATTGCGAATATCATGAAGGGCTTTTTACCAACATTCTCCCCACCCACGACTACAGCCATGAGCTTCGCAGCATCAGGCACTCCCTCAATAGTAAAGGCACCTGTATCTATAGGCTTAGTACAGTTCTTTATAACTACATACATTCTCCACCTATCAGCAACAACACCAGGTATATCTGCAGGTACAAGTGCTGTTGACATTATATGTGTGTTAGTAAGGGCGTCTGTAACCCTCGCAACCTCTGCTAAATCCCTTGACAAAGGCCTTCTAATTTCACCAGTCTTCCAATCTATGTAGTAATAAGCAGCGGATCCAACAACAAAGTATGTGCTCCACCCATGCAGCTCAATGTAGTGCTTTCCATTGCGATGATAAAGCCTCACAATATGGGGAGCTCTCTTTAAAGCCTCTTTAACAAGGTGTTCAGGTATTTTAGCAATCTTCTTGTCGAAGTCAACCTCAGCCCCTAAATCCTTAAGCATTTTGAGTGCTTCTTCATGCTCTACCTTAACACCCACTCTACTGAGAATGCTGAGAGACCTAAAGTGTATTTCCTCAATCTCCTCACGGCTCAAGACCTCTACTCTGGGCTTTGCCAAGGCGTATCACCAAGCCCTACTCCTTTACACCCAGAAGCTTTTTGACTAATTCAACAGCGCTTATGGCGTCTGGTGCCCAGCCGTCGGCCCCTATTTCCCTAGCCCACTCTTCTGTTGTTGGTGCACCACCGACAACAATCTTCACTTTATCTCTTAGCCCAGCTGCTTTAATAGCCTCAATAGTCTCTTTTTGCTTAATCATTGTAGTTGTCATTAGCGCGCTCATACCAACAATATCAGGGTTGTACTGCTTAATAGCCTCAACAAACTTCTGAGGAGGAACATCAACACCAAGATCAATAACCTCAAAACCTGCTGTTTCCCAAAGCGTAGCAACAATAGTCTTGCCAATATCATGAATATCACCCTCAACAGTACCTATAACCGCTCTCCCAATGTACTTAACCCTCTTACCCCTCTTAACAATTTCATTCTTGAGAATAGATAGCCCAACCTTCATAGCGTCTGCAGCTGCAACTAAATCAGCTATAAAAGCCTCGCCCCTAATCCACTTATCCCCCAACTCACGAATAGCAGCAACAAGAGCTTTTTCAATAGCTTCAAGAGGGTCTATGCCAACCTCAATAACCTTCCTACATAGCTTAGAAACCTCATCAGGATCACCATTAACAACAGCCTCTTTCAACCTACTAAGCAATTCCTCTTTCACAGACATGCTTCACCCCACACTATTTTCCTAACAAAAAACTTTTAAACTCTTCCCAGCAAAACAGCACGAGTTCAGATACCTGCTTTTACTAAATTTATGTATAGGTAAACGCCTGTTGAAATTCTAAGTCCAAGGCTTAACATATTGATAATGTGTCAAAGCAAGCAATGTTTTAACCAATTTCTACATAAACAAACATTCAACTCCATCCTCATATACACAAACTATAGCCACAATATCACAGTATTAAACAAGTTTTAGTTGAATGATTATTTATATAAATAATGAATTTAAGAGTTGCCTAATCAATTAAATATTTACGCGAAAGCTTTAAATATCTACTTAACTAGTTTGACAGCGGGGTGTGTGTATGAGTCTTCCACCTGAGGTAATTGCTAAGATAGCTGAAGATGCAATTGCTGCTCAAAAGACTGACATTGCTGTTATTAGGGAGAGGCGTGGAGGCAAGTTTGTAATACCTGATGCCGCACCGTATGTAGAGGCCACTAAGAAAATGGCTGCTGTTGGCCCTATGAAGAAAGAGGTTATAGATCTATTTGTTGCAAGTGTAGTTGCTCACTATGATATTCTAAATGAGATTGCTGTTGATAAAACTATTGTTCCTGAAGACGATCCCTATGTAGAGCACTACCAGACACCCGTGGTTCTCGAAATTCTCTACGAGCTTATCCCCAAGTTTAGAGAATCTGTTGAAAAATTTGTAAAAGCTTTAGAAGACCATAAAGGGTTCATAGGTAGAGAACTTGTTAGAAAATATTCAGGCTTCTATGGACCTACTTGTGTAGTTGACTTCGCTTATGCTGTTGGCGGAATGCCTGGAATTCACGCAGCTATTCTAGAGAAGCTGGATATTCCAAAGGAGCACAAAGAAACAATACTAGCTGCTAAGAGCTGGGGTATGGTTACAAGCTATGGCTTTGGAGCAAAATTCATAGC
>JAJHQM010000039.1 GCA_020833345.1 Ignisphaera sp. | reverse complement strand
AGCAGGTATACAGCACAGAGTTTATGAGAGTTAAAGAGATTATAGGAAGTGATTTAGAGGATTATATTGCGAATAGTATAAGGCTGTTTTTAGAGAAGAACATTGGAGATGCAGTAAGATTTAGGGAAAAGCCTGGCAAGGCTATTGCAATACCCAAGGTATTTCAAAACCCCGTTACAGGATTTCTATTGTCATTTGCTATACTCTTTGTAGCAGTTTTCACAGCTTTTGCTATAAACACGGGCTTTCCATTTACAGCACTTTTAGAGCTTCTTGGGCAAGGAGAAGTAGCTTCAGCATTAGAGAGTTACACAATATCAGGCCTCATAGGAATAGCCTTTGACAACTTGAAGAGCTTAATTCATAGTGTTTTAGGTTATTCAAACCCTATACTAGCAAGTTTCTTAGCGGATGGCGTTGTTGAGGGTGTTGGTGTAGTAACCTCATTCATACCGCTAATCCTAATAACACTAGCAATAATGTCAGCTATAGAGGACTCTGGGCTCGGCCCTCTCATGGCTGTATCTCTTCACAGCTTCTTTGCAAAATTTGGTCTGAGTGGTAGGGCTGCATACCCAATGTTTATATCGCTAGGCTGTAACGTACCAGGGGTTATGGCTTCTAGAGCTGCTCTCGATGATGTTGAGAGGTTTGGCATAATAGCTTCAAGCTCGTTTATACCGTGTCAAGCTAGGCTCATAGTAATGCTTGTTTTTATTGGCTATCTCCTAGCAGGTCATCCACTTCTCCAGGCTGTGGCTGTAATTGGGCTTTACCTTGGAGGCATATTGCTGTATCTCATAACTGCAAAGCTATTTAGAAGAGCTGTGTTTAGGGTGAAGAGCCCTCCAGAGCTATTACTAGAGATACCAAGACTTAAGGCGCCTAGCATAAGAGTTGTGTGGTGGGATAGCTGGGCTCTCACAAAGCACTTCATAATTAGGGCAGGAACGGTACTAGTAGCTCTTGTTGCTATTGTGTGGAGCTTAACTAAGCTTGGGCCCAGGGGATTTGTGGCAGACCCTGCTCAAAGCTTTGCTGCTATGATTGGCACTGTTATAGGCAATGCTATAGCTCCACTGTATAACCTATCCTCTGAAGCTAGCTGGAAAATAGGGTTTGCACTACTTAGCGGTTTTATAGCTAAGGAGAACCTCATAGCAACACTAGCTATTTTAACTGGTGTTGCAGAGGAAAGTGGCTCAGCTTTAGAACTGCTTGGTATAACCTTGCCTCAGGGGCTAGCACTACTAGTCTTCTTTATGTATTACATACCCTGCTTAGCTACTGTTGCAACGATATATAGTGAAACAAGAAGCTTAAAGCTAACGCTATTAATAGTAGCCTATGTAATTTGCGTAGCACTAGCTTTATCCCTAGCCATTTACAGAATAGCTCTGTTCTTCCCAATGACACAAGCTTCGCAAAGTTTTAAGCCCTAGCCCAGGGGGAGATGCATGCCCATTCCTCTTTGTAAAGTGCCTTCAAATACCATAGCAACAATAGT
Organism: Ignisphaera sp.; assembly: GCA_020833345.1. GTDB lineage: Archaea > Thermoproteota > Thermoprotei_A > Sulfolobales > Ignisphaeraceae > Ignisphaera. Next base: position 8,016 of record JAJHQM010000039.1, on the reverse strand, counting down.
TCAAGTAGATGCGGGTCCTGGGCTGAAATCAAGGCTTCTTAACATGGGGTTTGTAAGTGGAGCTAAGGTAAAGGTTTTAAAAAATAGCAATGGACAGATAATAGTTGCCTTAGAAGGCGGTCTCGGCAGGGTTGTGGCTCTTTCAAGAGGTATTGCCAAGAAAATTATTGTTGAAGTGCAGGTATAGCTTCTTTAAAAAGATTATTTCTGGCTTCATAACTTTTGTTTAAAGAGTGTAGACAGGGCTAAGCATTTATACTAGCTTTGCTATTCTCCTTGAGATAAGCTGAGGTGATGCCTATGCCAACTTTTGTAAAAGTCATTGCATCATTAGGCCCTGCGAGTAATGATGTTGCTACAATTTTTAACATGGTTAAACAGGGAGTGGCTGGGTTCAGGATAAACTTTTCACATGGCACTCTAGAAGAGTGGCTAAGGTATGTAGATGCTGTTAGATCTGCAGAAAAGAGGTTTGGTAAAGCTCTTGCTCTTATAGGCGATCTGCAGGGACCATCAATTAGAATTGGAAAAGTTGAACAACCAGTTATCTTGAAGAAGGGGGATCAGGCTAAGGTTGTGCTAAGCGCCGAGGCTAAGGGTGGTGATGAAAAGGTTATTCCAGTGCCTCTTCGAAGGTTTTTTGAGGTTATTGATGAAGGAGACATTCTCGTTATGGATGATGGGAGGGCTAGGCTGAGGGTATCTGAGGTACAGCCAGATTACGTAGAGGTTACAGCACTTACAGACTCCACAATAACATCTAGAAAAGCTGTAACTGTCCATGGCAAGGAAATAGACTTGCCCCCTCTTAGTGAGAAGGATTTTGCCGACATAAAATTTGCTCTTGAGCATAACTTTGATTACATAGGGCTTAGCTATGTAAGGAGTGGAAGTGATGTAGATATCCTTAGAGACTACCTTAGGAGAGTTGGGAGAGAGGACGTTGAAATAATAGCTAAGATAGAGACCAGGAGCGCTATAAAGAATCTAGATGAGATTATAGAGAAGTGTGATATTGTTTTAGTTGCTAGAGGAGATTTAGGTATGAACTTTGGCCTCGAAGAAATCCACGCATTGCAAAGCAGTATTGTAACCAAGGCTCTTGAACATAGGAAACCTGTCATTGTAGCAACTCAACTTCTAGAATCTATGGTGGAGAAGCCTGTGCCTACAAGAGCAGAAGTAGTTGACATTAGTACAGCCATAGAAATGGGTGTAGATGCCCTCATGTTAACTGGCGAGACCTCGGTAGGGAAGTATCCTGTAGAAGCTGTCTCATGGGTCATTAGAATAGCGAACTTTATTGAAAAGGAGACGCTGAAGAAGCATGTGAAGGTAATTGCGGAGAAGGCTAGGAGTAGTATAAGTAACTTGCCAGTAATGTTCGCAAAAGGTGTTTTAGAACTTGCAGAAGATTTAAATGCTAAGCTTCTTGTTTTTAGCATGCATGGAAACACTGCTAAGAGAATTTCGTCATTGAGGCCAACCATACCTGTTTACGTTGGCTCACCTAATGCAAACGTGTTGAGAAAACTCGCCATTTTATGGGGTCTTCAACCACTATACGTTGAAGCCCAAGAATATGAGGATGGCCTGCAAAAAACCTTGCAAAGAGCCATGGAGTTAAACTATGTGAGTTACGGAGACCTTGTGGTAGCAACTTACGGTCTTAAGGAGCCTAGGCAAAGGATAGAAATACAAAGAATTTTACACTAGCTCTGTATCACTTGCAACATCTCCTTGTCTGAAAGCTTTATAACCCTCATATACTCATCACTTATTGCTTTGAGGTCCTCATTGTCTCCCATAATCATGACCGAGAGAAGCCTGGCCTTGGCATGCTGCAAAGCTTTTTTCACAAGGTTTTTCGCTATTCTGTCCTCTCCATCCGTAATTAGAATTACATCGCTAGCCTCCTTGAAACCGAGCTTCATTATATCATTGCATGCAGTAAGTAGAGCCTTTGATATATCAGTACCCCCACCATTTCTCACCATTGCTATATATTCCAAAAGCTTTACAACTTGACTGGGTTTAGCATTAGGCTTAACAGCTATGAACTCGTAGGGTTCAGAATCAAAGAACCTCATGTAAAAAGCTCTTTTTTCAAGTCTGCTTCTAATGAAGAGAGCTAGTGTTGTTGCTTTTGCCCATAGAATCTTGCTTCCATCCATACTCCCAGACTTATCTAGCAATACATACACAGGCCCCATAGTTAAATACATTACTTTTTCAAATAGTAATAAATCACCTTCAGCGACCTTCATATAGAAGTAGATTTCTGGGTAAGCAAGCTCTGTATATACAAGCCTCTCAATATCAGTGCCCCTCGTGTATCCCTCTATCTCTCCTCTCTGATAGCCAACTCTCCTTTTCTTCACAGTCTTTGTTATATCAGGTATTCTACTCAATACCTTGAGAAGGTTCCTCACATCAGTATTTTTGGCAAGCCTCAGTACTGTTGTCACATCGTCATCAAGACTCAGGGTGTGTCCCACACCAGCCTTGCATCCATAGACAAAGTTCTGTATCTCCTTTACATCTTCTGCTACTTCTACACTCTTCTTAGCAGCATTCTTTACCGCTTCCTCTAAGCTCTTGCCGCCCTCCTCCATATCCTCGTGCTCTCTCTGCTGCCTCTTCGCACCGCTCTCCCCTCTCCCGCTGCCCTGCATATAATCTTTTTCGCTTTTCTCATCGAGTTCTGATAGGAGGTTGAGTAAAAATAGCGTACCAATAGCAACTGATGAAAAGCTATCTGCAACAGTATAGAGCCTTAGCTTTTTTGCCTCTTCATCTGTTAGTATTGTTTTCACTATCCTATACTGCTCGCTTCTTCCTAAAGGGACTTCAGAAACTTCAACTAAGCATGGAAAAGGTAAGTAGAGAGAGTAATAAATATCTATTGCAAGCTCCAATGATGTGCCCGACTCCCCTCTAAGCTTCCTTAAGTTATCTAGTATCTTCTGCCCCTTATACCTGGTAAAGGGGTCTAGATAATCTATGTTTTTCAGTACTCCAGGCACTTACCTACCCTCTATCTTCCTTCTTATTTTTTCAAGAAGCTCATTTATTTGCTCTACTACCTCCATAGCTTTTTTATGTACGCTCTCATCCTCAGTTTCCTTAACCATAGATAAAACCCTATCTCTTGTAGATTCAAGATCTCTGTATATCTCAAGAAGCCTATACTCAACAAATCTTGAGTTAACTACAGGAAAAGATGCTATGTAGTTTCCTACCTCCCTAACACTCATTTGTATTTCCTCAAGCTCTCTGAGGTACTTATAGGGTGTCTTCAGCTCCTCTGCTAATATTATATTAACTTTCTCAAAGTCGTCTATATCATGCGGAGCCACGAATTTTAGTATAATAAGGTCTTCCTCTACAGCCTTAAGCCTTCCATTGAGTAAAGCATTTGCAGCTATTACCTTAAGTGCCTTACCTTTTCTTCTATCAGTTAAGTGTATATTTTTTGATTCTAGTATTGAAAATAGCTTAAGAAGCTTAGCCTCTACACCACTCAAATCCACTTCAAATACAGCACTTTGCAGTTTCTGCAAAACGCTTTTATCAATAACTATTTCAGGCTTTGGGTAGCCGTTCTTCTCTATCTCCCAAGCCTTTTTAAGCAAGGACTTCCAAAGCTCATCTGATACAGGCTTTACGTAGTGCCTCAGCAAAAATCTATCATATAGAGCCTCTAGCTCAGGCTCCTGAGGAACCTCGTTACTAGCTCCAAATAAGCTCCACAGGGATACTCTAATTTCTGTATAGCCATCGTAAAAAAGCCTCTCATTCATTATTGTAAGCAAGGTGTTTAGTATAGCCGAGTTTGCTTTAAAGATTTCGTCAAGAAATACTATTTCAGCTTCTGGAAGCTTGTTTGACGTTATTCTTACATATTTACCCTCCTTCAAAGCATTTATATCAAGAGGTCCAAAGAGCTCTGCTGGTTCTGTGTACTTAGTTAATAGATATATGAAGCACTTCATGTCAAGAAGTTGAGCAGCCCTTCTAATCAAGGCACTCTTTGCTGTACCAGGCTCTCCTATTAGTGCAGCGTGTTCTCTTGTTAGAAGGGCAAGTAGAATTACCTTAGCCTCCTCCTCTCTCCCAACAAAAGGTTTTGTTAATTCCATTAAAAGCTTTTGAAGAATACCTAGGTCGCTATTGCCATGCTGATTATCTAATCGCTTTGCGGTACTCACAACTGCAGACCTCACATATTATATACTCTAGTAAACTTATATTAAATTTATAGCTTCTGTAACACTCATTAACATTCCACATTCCGGAAACAGGAATGCTAAAGGCGCGATCAAGACACTTTAGCAAAACAGTGACCTCCCTCACACCAAGCCTATTACCTATATCAACATCAACAAAAGTCTTTGTAGAAATCCTTATAAAGGTATTAAAAACATTCTTAATGATATTTACAGAGCATTTTTCTACAGCTTTAAAGAACTTATAGAGCGCTTCTGCAACATCGAGATTTACACCCCCTTGCTTCACAATTTCACTGCTTAAGGTTGCTTCAATCTCTCCTAGCTCATTTCTATTGCTATACTCAATTAACCTCTTAACAACTTGCATAGCCCTTTTAGCAAATACATTAACAGTATCAACACTTGTAGCTTTAATAACATCTAGCTCGCTATGATAAGTACCGCTAGTGAGAACTTCTTGAAAAGCATGCAGAGTTAGTGCTGGTAAACCTGCTTGAGTATATGAAAAAGAGTCAAAGACTATGCTATCATCATCAATAGGTTCTAATCCTTTCAGTACCCCTATAAGAATGGGGCTGGACGTAGCAATTCTAGGTTTTTCACCATACACAGCATCCATGTTTATAGCTGCTATCATTTCTCCGAAAAGCTCATCAAAATGCTCAGCAACAAAATGCCTAGAGCCCACAAGCCAGTAAAATGAATTGATAGTTTCCGGAAACCCCTCTTCAGCTGTGAAAAGAACTAAGGAAGTGCTAATGCCTTTTGCAACCTCTTTACCAATCCCCTTGTATAAGGCTATAGCTAGCGCAACGCCTAAGATATTGTCAGAAGCTCCTGAAAGCCAGTGATCGTGATGAGCAGTTATATAGATGCTGCCTTCGGTCCCATGTTTTCGGGCAACGAGGTTAAATCCGTATGACTTGAATGCTTGGGAAGAGCTTAACACACGAGCCTTTGGCTCTTCAAGTAACTTTTTAACAATGCTACTCGGCAAAACCACGACAGGTGTGCTTAGAGCCTCTGCTTTTTCATATAAAGCAATAAGCTTATTCAAAACAACAATTCTCCTAATAGTTTCATGAGGATCTGAAAAAATTAGTAACTTGGGTTTCTTTGTAGATAGGAATGTAGCGATTGTTGCAATATCATCAGGATCCCTAGGTGTTTCCACTACAACAACCCTGTCATATATCTCCCATTCTGGCAACTCTTTACTCAACACCTTATCATAGGTAAATAAGACCACATCATTTCTTTTAAACTCGAGGTCTATGTAACCACTATACGGGGGTTGGATAGCACATCTATGTGAAGCTCCTCTGTACTCTACATAACAATACTCTTCAAGCCATGCTGTAACAGGTACAGGTTCTATCTTTACCTCGTCAGAAACCTCCTCTATAACACCTCTAACATACTTTAGTAAAGATACTTCGCTTTTTGTCCCCGCTACAACCTCTCCAAACCTTGCTATAGCACTAGCTATATTCAGAGCCTCCCTGAGATCTATGTACATTGCTAGTCACTCGTACCTAAGCGCAACTGCTGGCGGTATTTTAGAGGCCCTATAGGCAGGAAAAATACCACCTACAACACCTATTGAAATTGTAAGTGCTACAGTTCTACCAATGCTTATTGCTGTTATCTTTGGCGGAGCTCTAATGACCATGATGGCTGTTGCAGCGGCTCTAATTTCAAATCCCTGGGATGCCAGCATGTGAGCTCCTAGAACCCCAAGGGATATCCCTATAGCGCCCCCAATTAGGCTCATTACAATACTCTCCATGAGAATCATTATTAGCACTTGAAAGTCTGTAAAGCCAAGAGCCTTCAGAACTCCTATCTCCCTGGTTCTTTCAATAACAGATGTTATCATAGTTGCAGCAACACCTGCTATGGCAACTGCAAATGCTGAAAGCGAGGCTGAGAAGGATATGAAGTTCATGGCTCCAATTATTGAATTAGCTATATTGGCTATACTTTGAAACGAGATTATGCTTGCTGAATTTCCAAAAAGATTTCGCAACTCATTCATAACCTCTGGCACATAAGTACTACTCTCTACAAGTACAAATACTCCACTCCATTCACTTAACCCAAGAACTCTTTGCCCAGCTGAAAGCGGTAGAAATATTGTTGTATCAGGGCTCAGAATAAATGCCCCTCCAAACTCCTTCAAAACCCCTGCTATCGATATTGCCGCCCTTTTCACCTCAGACTTGCCGCCGGAGGTTCTGAGGTACGTAATTGTTATTACATCACCTAAGTCATAGACTTGATTACCATTATCATCATATGCTATTTTGTAACCTACAAGAGCCTTTAAGTAGTCTGTATCAGAAGGTATTGAACCTTTGTAAACTTCAAGACCGCTTATAGCTTCAAAGACTATGCTTATAGGTATTGCATAAACAAATACTATCTTTGTTTGTGTGCCAACCCTAACCTGTGCTTGAATTGAGTAAAACGGCTCAGCCCTCTTTACATGTGGCAATGCTCTTATTATATCCAAGTCCTTTTGAGTTAATTTGGAACCGCTCTCAGGAAAAAGAACAATAGCGTTCTGCCCCAAACCCTCAATTTGAGAAATGACGTAATCTCCATAACCATCTATAACACTTGTTATCATAACCAGGGCAAATGGACCTATCGCAATGCCCACTATTGTGAGAACCGCTCTTGTCTTTCTCTCGGTTAGCGCCTTTATTGCAAGCCTAAAAATATCAAATACAAAGGTTATTGATACCATGCTTCAGTACCTACCTCTGAGCAGCCTCAGCAATAGCCTTTTCAACAGCCTTAGCGTGAGCTTTAATATATCTATACAGCAATACTGCAATAGCTATTAAAAATATTGATACAAGGGCTATAACAGCAGCATGATTATAATGAATTCCAGCAGCTTGCTGTGGAGTAGTCGTTGTCTCTATTTGACGTGTAACTACAGCTATTGTAAGGTTAACAGTATCAGCACGGCCATACTCATCCCTGTAAATCAATTGCAGTATCATTGTATCACCTGTTTTATTGCTAATGCGGAATTCTATTCTAAATGATGATTGAGAAGCGGGGTCCAAATCACCAATAAGCGTTTCTCCGCAGGCATTACCGTAAATGGCTCTTACAACAACGCTTCTAGCTGTAGCTATACCGTAGTTTGCTACAGTTCCTGAAACAGTTGCAGTAGAGCCTTCAATAACAGCTTTACTATCAACTAGCACAAGCTCTATAAATGGCTCAAGAAGGAATGCAAGTGATGTATTAAACACCTGCAGATTACCATTGACATCTCTATACACTACTGATAATGAGAATGGTGCGGACATGTACCTCAAGAAGGTTTGCGTTGCTCCCATTGAAACTGCAAATGGATTGTAAACCAGTATGTAACTAACATTTATGACCTCATGGGGCTTCACGACGTTAATATACCTAACAGCTTGTTGCGGTATTAGCATGGCTACATAGGGCACGAGGTAGATATAGACGTTGTATAGTGGTGCCGAGCCTATGTTCACAAGCCCTATAGATACATTTGCTACTCCCCTCTTAACAGTAATGCTTGTTGGTGCAATAACATCTATGATCTTTACTGAGCCAAGTATAGTTATATTGAATTCCACTGGCACCCTCCTAACGTTATTCCAGTGATCAATAAAGCTTAGAGTTGCATTAGCTTTGAAAACACCCACCTTATCTGCTACTATGTTTAGCTTGAGGTAGAAGTACATTATATCACCATAGCCAAATGTTTGCTGTCCTTGAGCTTGTGAAGCCAGCA
>JAJHQM010000037.1 GCA_020833345.1 Ignisphaera sp. | reverse complement strand
CTGTAAAAATTCATGATAAGATTTATGAGCTGAGCACTAAGCACAAGGGGAGGGTATTTGGACTTGCAAGCATCAACCCGTTCTATAGTGAGGATTACGTCACTAAGGAATTGGATAGAGCCCTTGGCTTGCTGAAGTTTGTAGGTATTAAATTGCATACAGCTGGACACTCTATATCACCTCCAAACCCCAGGGCCCAACTGCTATTTGAAGCTGCTAAAAAGTATAGAGTTCCCCTAATGATACACACAGGCCCTGGCCCCTTCTCAGACCCTGCTCTTGTGGTTTCGCGAGCTGAGGAGTATCCTGATGTAAAGATTGTGCTTGCACACGCAGGGTTCGGGGTATATGCAAATACAGCACTATGGTTGGCAAAGAAGTATGACAACATCTATTTAGAGACTTCTTGGAGCTACATCTACGACTTACAGGTATTTCTAAGTAGCGTACCTGATAAAGTTGTTTTTGGAACAGACCTCATAGAGAATATCCCTGTTGAGTATGCAAAGATCAATGCGTTAAAGGTTTCTGAAGACATAAAAGAGAAGTTCCTATACCTCAATGCTAAGAAGATTTTCAATTTAGCGGTCTAGCACAATAAAGCAAAAGGCATATAAAGTAGGTTAGGCAACTTAAGTTGATTGGGTGTTGATGAAATGATTACAGGTACTGAGTGGATTGTCATAATAATACTTATCTTAGCCCTTCTAATATTTGGCCCTAGCAAAATACCTGAGCTAGCAAAAGCCATTGGTAGAGCTAGGCGAGAATATGAGAAAGCTGCACGAGGAGAAGAAGAGCGAGAAGAACGTGAGGAGGAAAAGATACGAGCTCTAGCAAAAGAACTAGGCATACCTACTGAAGGAAAAACTACAGAAGAAATTTTGAGTGAAATTAAAAAGAGAGCCAAATCCGCAAGCTAGTTCAGTATTTTTAAAGGTTCTAAAAATTGTCACTTTCGGATTTTGTGAAAAGCTATGAAAAGCACTTTAAGGAGCTTGCATATAGGTTAAGAAGAGTTGCTATTGTATTGTTCATTTCTTTATTGCTAATGCTCTCCTTACCAGCATCAGCACTTAATCCTGAAACTTTTATGAGTGGTTTATACACCCCCTTATCAGTGTACCTTGTAAATATGATAGCTTCAAGCGTACTGTCATCGCCTTTTATGAAAAATAGCAGTATTATCTTCATAGCGGGGCATCTTAGCATGGGGTTTGAGATATGGTTTTCAGCTTCACTATTCTTCTCTTTATTAATTACAATTCCTGTTTTAATACACGAGTTGTGGAAGTTTGTAGAGCCTGGTCTGTATGAGCATGAAAAGCGTACTTTAAGAAGAATATTTCTTCCCGTATTAGGGAGTTTCGTATTTGGATGCCTCTTTGGATTCTTTATCCTAGTGCCAATAATCCTAAGGACATTCATAGCAATCAATCTATGGTTTAATGTGCAACCAATAATAACTTATGCTGACTTCATACACTTCATAGTATCTACAATAATATTTTCTGGCGCCTTCATGACAACACCTATTATAGTATATGGATTAATTTTAATAGGCGTACTACCTGTTGACTCGTTGCTGAAGTACAGAATTCCGCTATACATAGGGATATACGTTGTTGCAGCAATAATAACACCTGATGGTGGGTGCTTTGGTAGTGCTATTCTAGCAACACCCATAATATGCTTATTTGAATTAGTCTTGCAGTTAGGAAAAAGGAAGAAAGGCAAAGAACTGCGCAAATAGTGAAGAGCCTTACATTCATTATAAAACTTGTTATAACATACCTTTATAAAGCATATTACATAGTACTCAAGTACGGAAGTGGGGATTTGTATTGGGTGGCGAGAAGGCAAGTAGTGAAAAGCCTAAAAAGTTTGACCCTGATAGAAGGCAATTTGTAATAACAATAGGTTCTGCAATAGTTGCACTGGGTATTGGTTACGCTCTTGGTTACTTAACTAAACCCGTAGAAAGAATAACAACAACGGTAACTAAGACCGTGACTCAGACCGTTACCCAAACTGTAACTGCTGCCCCACCATCGCCTACTCCAACCCCTGTTCTGGAGTATCCAGAACTAAGTGATGTTGCTAGAAGAGCTGTGCTAGGTGTTAAGAAGCTTATAGCTGATGGTGTTGTTCCAAAGGGAGCGACTCTCAGAATTCTACACGTAGCAGGTTCTAAGGCACAACTTGAAAAAGCAATAGAGCTGTGGAGTAAGTATGTTCCAGAGATTAAGGTAGAGCTTATAACAATGGGTACAGAGCCTGACGTGTACACCAAGGCCATGAGCGAAGCAGTTACTAAGACAGGAGCATATGACATTGTAACAATCTTTAGCACCTGGCTAGGAGATCTTGTTGAAGCAGGATTAGCAAAAGATATAACGGTGTACTTCAGCAAGTATGACCCTGAGTACGTTGGACCCAATGCTCCGATAGAACCGCTAGGCTCATACACTACGCTCTACAAGGGTAAGAGGTATGCTTTGACATTAGACTCTGATGTCTTTACCTTGACATATAGAAAGGATCTGCTGAACGATCCTAAGTATAAGGAAGAGTTTAAGGCAACATATGGCTATGACTTAAAGGTTCCTGACACATGGGAAGAGGTTATAAATATTGCTGAGTTCTTCACAAATAAGAAGCTGACATCTCCGAGAGGTGGGAGAGTCTGGGGTGCGTACTTCTATGTTGAACCAGCATTTGCAGCATACATATCCTGGACTAACATATTCCTTGAGGCCGGGGGCATACTATTTGACTTAGAGACTATGGATCCAAAGGTTGACTCTCCAGAAGGGCGCTATGCATTTGACATTCTGTTAAAGCTAAAGCCCTTCATGCCACCAGAAGCAATTTCTGCAGCATGGGCAGACCTCTACGATAAGTACATTCATGGAGAGTCCGTGCTCACAGCCGCATGGCCTTCCTTAACCAAGATGGCCATATCATCACCAGACTCTGTAGTAAAAGAAGTTACTGGCACTGCTTTAATGCCCGGCGTTAAGCTTGAGATTGGTGGAAAACCAACAATAATAAGAGCTTCTCCCAACCCTGTTAACTGGGTTGGAATAGTTAGCAATTACAGCAAGTACCCAGAAGCATCATACCTCTTCCTACAGTTCATGACAGCTCCTGACATAGGCCTTGAGGTAATACTATCTGGCGTTATTCTTGACCTATTTAGAGAGAGCTGGTTTAAGGATCCCAAGTACAGGCCTAAGGCGGCCGCGGGTTATGGAGCAGAGTTCTTAGACGCCTACTTAGAGTCTATAAAGATATCGTATCCTGACTTCATCATAAGGGGAGGTCCTGAATACGCATCAAAACTAACTACAGCAGTAAACGCTGTAATGGCTGGCACTATGGATCCAAAGACAGCGCTAAGCACTGTTGCTGCTGAGTGGGATTCTATAACCAAAAAGTATGGTCGCGATGCGCAGCTTGAGGCTTGGAGAGCACTTGCACAGCTATTCCCAGAGCCCATAAAGATGGCGTGGAAAGCTAAGGGATATATGAAGTAACAACACGTAATTTTTAAAACCTGTTTTATTATACTTTTTTTATCTTTCTTCAATATTCTAATTGTTGATGATGATACTGGTGGGGCTTTGTGCCTGAGAAGCCTCCAAGACCAATAAAGATTTTATCATCTTTACCACTAAACCTCTTACTAAATGGCGTTCTCATAATACCATTCATAATAATGATTTACCTTGCTTTAGTTAAATGGTCTCCACTTGTAGGTGTTAATTGGTGGAATGCGCCCTTTGGTGGCGTTGTAAACTTTCAAAGAGCTCTTTCGGATAGCCGCTTTATTGAGGCTCTTGGAAGAACAGCTTTATTTGTTGCAATAGTGGTTCCTCTAGAGCTTCTCATAGGGCTTCTACTGGCGTACATATTGCAAAAGCCGTTTAGAGGTAAAAGATTTGTAATTTCATTGCTTATCTATCCCCTAATGCTCCCTCCAGTAGTAGTGGCAACAGTATTTTACCTATTCTTCCAGCCCTATGGACCTGTAAACAACATATTTCTTCAATACGTTATCGGCCCCAGGGCTCTAAACATATACTGGTTCCTAGACCCCACACTTGCTTTCATAACAATAATAGTTGCTGATACATGGCAGTGGACCCCCTTCATGTTCCTCATCATGTACTCAGGTTTATCAGCAGTACCCAAGAGATTAATTGAGGCAGCAGAAGTTCTTGGAGCTAGTGAGTGGACCATATTTTGGAAAGTAAGGTTGCCATTGATTAAGCCGCTAATTTCAGTAGCTGTAATACTGAGATCGCTAGAGGCATTTAAAGTGTTTGACTACGTGTATGTAATGACGGGAGGAGGCCCTGGAACAAGTACAGAATCCATATCACTATACATATATAGGCTAGCAATTCTCTATTCAGACATATCATATGCCGCTGCAGTATCCTTAATAGTGTTGGCTATAATATTCATTGTATCTTATTTTGCTGTGAAGATCCTTGTTGGGAGGAGGTGAGGCTCATGCTTAGGAGAATCCTAACTAATGCATTAATGTGGCTTGTTTTAATAATTGCTGTAGTATGGACTGTAATACCTGTTATGTGGATGATATCACTATCTTTCAAAACCTATGGTGAATGGAGAACCCCATCACTACTCCCTAGGAACCCAACATTGGATAACTACATCATGCTGTTCTCGCCACAAGCACTTGGAATATTCATTGCATATACCGCTATATTGGAACCAATAGTAGGCCCTCTATCGAGAACCTTGATAATATCAGCTACAGCCACGGTAATTGCTGTAATGATTGGCTTCTTCACAGCTTATGGTGCAAGCCGCTATAACTCTCCAGGCCCCTTCACACTATTCTTCACCTTATTAACAAGAATGCTTCCACCCGCAACATTTGTAACCCCCATAGTGATTTACTTTACAACGCTATACCTCATTGACAACATCATTGGGCTAATACTCTTGTATGCTGCTACCACGGTAACGTATGCTATTTGGATCTTAAAGGGTTTCATAGATGCTATACCTGTTGAATGGGAAGAGGCAGCGTTATTAGAAGGGGCTTCACCACTTCAAGTACTCTTTAAAGTTATTATTCCTATAGCGAGACCTGGCTTAGTTGTTGCAGGGCTTTTCATTTTCCTAATGGCATGGACTGAGCTACTGTTTGCGTTAGTACTTACGAATTTAAATGTGCCTCTTTCTGTTCAGGTAAGCAAGTATGTTACTGCTGTAGGTGCACTGTGGGGTGTGCAAGCAGCAGCTGCTTTACTTAGCTCTATAATTCCACTGGTAATTGGTTATCTTATTCAGAGACACTTAATTACTGGATTTACCTTTGGGCTGGTGAGAGGATGAGTAGCCGAGTAGTAGTTAAACTTGAAAATGTCACAAAAAGATTTGGAGATGTTGTAGCTGTAAACAATATTTCATTTGAAGTTTACAGGGGAGAGCTCTTCTCTTTGCTAGGACCAAGCGGATGCGGTAAAACCACTACCCTCAGAATTATAGCTGGTTTAGAGCAGCCTGATGAGGGAAGAGTGTACATAGAGGGTGTAGATGTAACAAAAATGCCGGCTAGAGAACGTAAGGTATGCCTAGTCTTTCAGGAATACGCAGTTTTTCCACATATGAGTGTTTATGAAAATATTGCCTTTGGATTAAAAGTTAAGAAGCTGCCAAAAGCTGAAATAGATAAGAAAGTTAAGGAAGCTGCTGAAATACTTGAATTAAGTAGCTATCTGAACTATAAAGGAGGGAGACTTGGTTTAAGTGAACAGCAAAGAGTTGCAATAGCGAGATGTTTAGTTGTTGAACCGAAACTACTCTTATTAGACGAACCCTTAACACTAGTAGATGCTAAAGTTAGAGAGAGAATGAGAAGAGAGTTGAAGAGAATACAAAGAGAACTTGAAACTACAATGATATATGTTACTCACGATCAGCTGGAGGCGTTAATGCTATCTGATAGAGTAGCTGTAATGAGAAGTGGAAGAATAGTCCAAATGGGAACTCCTGAAGAAATATATGACAATCCCAAAGATCTATTTGTTGCTACCTTTGTAGGCAGCCCTACAATGAATCTCGTAGAGGGTGTGCTTGAGTTAGAAGAAAACAAACTTGTACTGAAAACCCCTTCCTATAAGTACATATTGAGTAAGGAAGTTGAGAGCAATATTATTCAAAGCCTTCTTGGCTCAGAGGTTGTAGTAGGATTTAGACCAGAAGATGCTGAGGTAAGGAATGATGGTGTGCTGGAGGGAACAGTTAAGCTCATAGAAATTGTAGAGGATAGAAAGATACTACACATCAAAATTAATGAAGATGAAGTGAGGGTATTTGTTGACTTGCTTGCCCCCTTTACCGAAGGGCAAAAAGTGAAAATAAGGATAAATCCATTGAAGCTACACATTTTTGAAAAGAAAACTGGAAGAAAGCTCCTTAAAGGGGTGGTTTCCGGGTGACTTTTTTAGAATTGCAAAAGATTAGTAAAACAATTGGTAATAAAGTAATACTACATGAGATAGACTTTAAAGTTGGAAAAGGGGAGATAGTAGCCATAATAGGTCCTCCCGGGTCTGGCAAAACAACACTTCTAAAGATTATTAGCGGTCTCTTAGCACCAACAAGTGGAAGAATTTACTTAGAGGGCAAGGACATCACTAACACACCTCCTCATGAAAGAGGCTTTTCAATGGTTTTTGAAATACCACCTGTATACCCTGATAGAACTGGTTATGAGAACATAGCCTTTCCACTAAGGCTTAAGAAACTAAATGAAGATGAAATTAGAAAAAGAGTTTTAGCAGTAGCTGATTTGCTTGGAATAAGACATATTCTAGATAGGAAGCCCAGTACATATAGTGGAGGAGAGTATCAGAGAGTTGCACTTGCAAGAGCTCTTGTTACTGAACCAAGACTTCTCCTACTTGACGAACCCTTTAGAAATCTTGATGCGAAGATTAGGGAAGCTATGGTTTCTTGGTTTAAGGATCTTCACAAGAAAATAGGTGTTACCATAATTTATTCAACACATGATCCGCTTGAAGGTATGACTATGGGGGACAAGATTTTGGTTTTATTAAAAGGAATACAAAAACAGTTTGGTTCAGCTTCTGAGCTACTTGCAAGGCCTACCGATTTAGATGTCGATGAATTCATATCAATTCCTGCTTTGAACATTTTAAAGGGGTACATTGATGAGTGCAGTGAAAGCGGAGTTAAACTGTCTTTTAAAAATGCAATGCTGAAGATACCTAAAAAGCTATTGAAATGTGAACGGGGTCAAGAAGTATTTGTAGCATTTCGACCTCACGATGTGAAAATTGATACTGGAGAAGGTGTTGGTGTGTTTAAGGGGCGCATCATCAACATAAACTATACAGGTCGAAATCAGTTAGTGTCTTTAGAAACTGATGATACAATCATTAGAGCGGTAGTTGGTAAGGATGTTAAGCTAAAAATTGGAAGCACTGTTTCTATAATACCGAGTATTGAAAATCTAAGGCTATACGATGCTAATACGAAAAAGCTCTTAGAGTGAGGGAACAGACTTGCGCATAGTCACCTTCTTGTATGAAAAACCATTTCCTCCTCGCTATGGCATTGTTCTCTCAAATGGCAAGGTGGCGGATCTTCAAGAGCTACTGCAGTCATTTCTTGTTGAAGAGTATGATATGACTTTGGAAAATGCCTGTGCACTTACAGAATCCATATTTTCAACTGGAAGCCGCAATGTGCTACAGAGAATCCTGGCATTCAGGGATATCATAGAAAAAGCTCTTTCTAAGCTGTGCCCTAAAAATATTTGCCTTAATTCAAAAATTGTTAGAGATGTTAGCGAAATACACTTCCTCCCCCCGATTTATGATCCATCAAAAATAATAGGAATAGGTTTGAACTATGAAGAGTATCGCATAATGCTAAAGTATCCAAAGCCCGAGGTTCCACTATTCTTCTTTAAACCCGTCAACACATTAATAGGCCATAGAGAAAAAGTTGTAATACCTAGAGGTGGTAAGTGGCCCGGCACTTCCTCTAAAATAGTTTTTCACGAGTACGAGTTGGCAGTAGTAATTGGTAAAAAAGCAAGATTTATAGATAGAAGCAAAGCTCTAGATCATGTCTATGGATTTACAATATTCAGTGATATAACTGCTCACGATATAGAAATGATACAGCCAGGCTATGTACTCTATCAGCAGCGAGCAAAAGCCTTTGACACCTTCTCACCCATGGGTCCATGGATAGTGACTAAAGATGAGCTTATTAGCAAGGGCATAGATGTGTACAACCTTAAGATTGCGAGAAGAAGAAACGGAGTTGTTGAAGGAGAATCAAACACTAAAAACATGATCTTCAAAATTGAAGAAATATTGGAATTCTTAAGCGAAATAATGACACTAGAACCAGGGGACATAATATCCTTAGGAAGCCCCCCTGCAGGCCCGCCCGGGGGACTGCAACCGGGGGACATCATAGAAGTTGAAATAGAAAATATTGGTGTCTTAACCAACTATGTCGTGTAAATACCTACACTACACAAGCCATTACTTCATACTTAAAGCACTATAAATGCAGAAAAGTAAGGAGTTTGCAAACCAGATCTTAATGCTGTGTTGACCTTAATTATAATAATAGTGTTATGCTATTGTTTATACTGTGGCTAAATTAAAGGAGCAAAATTGCCTAAATCAGTTACAAGTATTGGTGAAATTGTATGAAAACTGTTTAGCGCATTATAAAGATATAAACAGCTAAACACACTAAAGTTATTTAGTTAAAAAAGTGCTTATACATATTGTTAATGGTGAAACTAGTGCTTTCAACACTGCTTCCCGATCAGGATATAACTTTCTATCACATTAAAATTAGGAATGTAAAAAATAGTTTTCTAGGAAAGTTAAGTGAATTAAGTTCTTCAAGAATCTTAGTCAACGTTTATAAAGTGCCGGGTTATGATTACTATTTCGTAGTGGCCCTAACTTATGGAAGAGATGTGGATAAGTTCATTAAACAGCTTATGATTAATGATTACTATTTAAGGAAGAGCAAAATCATTAAAATTCGTGTTCAAAAATTAAATGATCTTCATATAATATATGGCTTAAAGAGAACTTGTGAGTTTTACAAATTAGCTCAAGATAATAACGTTCACATTCTTTTACCATACATATTTGATAGAGGGAGTAGGGATTACATGGTTCTTGGAAATAGAGAAAACGTGAAGACTTACATTGAGCATGTAAAGCAGTACTATGGTTATAATAATGTTGAGTATACACTCATTGATGCAATAGAAGAGTTCTCGTTAACATTCTTAAAAGAGTCTCTTCTGAGTATTGTTCTAGATAAACTTACTCCTGCAGAACGAAAGGTCTTGAAGGAGGCATTTAGAACAGGCTATTTTGAGTATCCAAAGACTGCTGGGCAATATGAAATAGGATCTAATTTAGGGCTTTCTAAAGTTACAATTAGTATACATTTGAGAAAGGCTTTTAGGAAAATTGTAAAGGACTTTATTCAACTTATTGAATAAAGAAGGTGTTGAGTGCATTTCGTAAGTTGTAGTTGAATTCTCCTGCAGAGCTATTAGCATAAAGGGCTTACCATAAGTTTAAGAGTTTTAGTGTTTTTATTATGGCATTGAATGGTTTTGAGCTGTAGTCTACTCTAACATCAACAACCCTGTCATACGTTTCTCCATACTGAGTTTCGCCAACAATTAGTATTGCTATGCTTTTATCACCTCTTTTAGAGCCTCCTAGGCTGTGCCCTAGAATGAGGGAGTTGATAAGTGCTTTTACAAAGCTCTTAGCATTACTAACGCTGGTGATTTGCGAGGTCATGTAGTTGCACATTTCCTTTGGTATTGAGGAGTCCTTAAGTGTGTTTCCAATGCAAACAACATCTTCACATATGTGCTCACCAGTGAAGAGAGGTACATGACTACCTGTATAGGTCACTGCATCACCAC
>JAJHQM010000018.1 GCA_020833345.1 Ignisphaera sp. | reverse complement strand
GGTGCGCTAGCTATAGGCACGCTTAAGAATAGAATAGAGGCTGAGCTAATTAAGAAGGCTTTGCAGGAGCCTAAAGGGATATTCGACTTTAGAGCTGCATATGAAATAGGTAAAGCAATGCTCTCCACAACTAAGTAACAACATTTTTTATTTTACAACTAAAAACCTTGTCCTTTATGGGGAGGAGGTCAGTTAGACGCTTACTCATTATGATGCTGAAGCACATTTTCATATCCTTAAGTCCTTGTTATTTAATGCGAACTAATTGTTTAACTATTTATAAGTAGAGTGCTACTAGCATTGAAATCTGGTGAAGTAATACGCTTAGAAATAAGCACTGTGTGCTAGGAAGGGTAGTCATTACAGGGGGTGCAGGGTTTATTGGAAGTCATGTAGTTGACTACATAGCTGCTCACTCTCTTGCTGATGAGATTATCGTTATAGATAATTTTAGTAGTGGCTCTCTTAAGAACATTGAGCATCATATTAGCAAAAACTACTTCAAGCTGGTTAAGGCTGATCTAAAGTTCTTTGACTTGTCATGGGTTGAAGTATTTAAAGAGGCTGATACAGTGCTTCACTTTGCGGCAAATCCAGAGGTTAGAATATCAGCTGTAGAGCCTAGAATACATTTTGATGAAAATGTTGTTACCACATTTAATGTGCTTGAAGCCTCTAGAAAAGGTGATGTGAAGAATCATTTCTTTGCAAGCTCTTCCACAGTCTATGGTGATGCTGATAAAATCCCTACACCTGAAGACAGCCCCTTAAAGCCTATATCAGTCTATGGCGCTTCTAAAGCTTCTTGTGAGCTCTTGTACTATGCTTACTCAAGGCTCTACGGATTTAATACTGTTGTCGGCAGGTATGCTAATGTAATTGGGTACAGGTCTAGCCATGGAGTCATAGTGGACTTCATAAACAAGCTCAGGCTTAACCCGCACATGCTTGAGATCCTGGGTGATGGAACACAAAAGAAGAGCTACTTGCACATCTCAGATGCTGTAGAAGCAACTATAGCTACAATATTCCATGTTATAAGTGTAGGAGGTTTTCATGTATTTAACATTGGTAATATGGATTGGATTACAGTAAAAGAGATCGCAGATATTGTTGTAGAGGAAATGAATTTGAAAGGTGTACAGTACAGGTTCATCATGTCAACACCTGATGGGCGTGGATGGCCCGGGGATGTAAAGTTCATGTTGCTTGACATATCTAAAATAATGAGTACTGTGGGGTGGAGGCCTAGGCTTAGTTCTTATGAAGCTGTTAGAAAAGCTGTAAGGGAATTGCTGGGAAAAGAGGTCTTTACGTGGCTGACCTCCTCCCCGCCCTGAAGGGCGAGGACTCCCTTTGGGCGACTCACCGGTTCCCCCGTCTATTCGTGTTTGCATTTGTCATCTGAGGGGCAGTTGGGGTGGCCAGAGATCCCCCATCTCAACTTGTTTAAGTGGTTGCCGACTCCGCATCCACATGCTTAGGGGCGACCACAGCAATTAGAAAATAAGCTTTTCTACTCCATCCCCGCCTTAAAAGGTGAGACTTTCAGTTATAAAAGCATAGTCTTTAAAAATGCTAAATATACCTTAGCTACTGCCTTTATTTCACTAATAGAGACAAACTCATCGACTATATGAGCGTTTTCCTCTGGTCCAGGGCCATAAGCAACTGCTTCCACGTTCTGTTCTGTGTAGTAGTGTAGGTCTAGACCCCCTAGGCAAACTGTAAGCCTTGGCTCAAAGCCTAAAGCGTTTTTCACAGCATTACTAATAGTCTTAACAAGTGACGAACCAGGATTAGTGAGAGCAGGTGCTAGCCTATTGGTTATCGATACTGAAACTCTGACCTCTGGATATTCAGAAGAAATTCTGTTTATGAGCTCTACAATCTCCTTTTCAACATCACTAAGCCTTTCCTCAGGTATAACCCTTCTGTCAAATGAAAATGCGTAGTATCCTGGAACTATGTTAACCTTTGTGCTCCCCCTCACCTCACCCCCTATGTTTATAGTTGGTTTGGCTCCCTCAGGATCCCCATAGTCATACCTGCTCTTCCTATTACTCAAAACCTTTCTGTACTCGTCAACAAGCCTCAGGGCTATCTTTGCCATGTATTCAAAAGCATTTACACCTCTCCATGGTGTAGAGCCGTGCGCCTGTTTTCCAAAAACTTCTACAAGCCCCCAAACAGCCCCCTTATGCCCGATCCACACAGCCTTGGAACTACTCGGCTCTGCTATTATTGCGTAGTCAGGTTTTGATATGTGCTTTACAAGATAGCCCGTGCCACTCTCTCCCCCTATTTCCTCATCCGGTACAAGAGCTACTTCAAGAGTTCCTCTAAAGTCCCTGTGCCTAGAGAGAAAGGATTTTATGGCAAGCATAACTGCTGCTATGCCTCCCTTCATATCCACAGAGCCCCTTCCATACAGCCTATCCCCCACAATCTGCGGAGCAAAGGGATTAAAAGACCAGCCACTACCAGGGGGCACGACATCGTAATGCCCATTAAACTGAACAACAGGTTTGCCAGCGCCAGCCCTACCCAAGACTATGTACCTTGGGTACTTAACACACTCCCTACACACCTTTTCGGTAATCTCGCTAGGAACCTCAACAACCTCTACCTCCATACCAAGACCTTTCAACACCTCAGCTACATACTTTGAAAACTTTTCAAAATCTTCACCAGGAGGATTCACAGTAGGTATGGAGACCATGTCTAAAAGTAGTTTAAGGCACCACCCTAACTCAACACCAAACATCTCCATAGCTTACACCACTTTAGAATTAACCAAAAAGCCGGCAAGATAAAGCTACTTGCGGTCCGCGGGATTCGTGCAAATCACCAATCATTCAAGGACACGTCTCTTCATCCCAACAGCTTAAATCCACACACATAGCTTTTAACCAGCTTAATAAGGTGTGAAACCTGAGTATCTATAGCAAGAAGAAAGTACAGAGTGTGATAGCTCTCATTACAGTCTCCGTGATACGAATTGCTTTTGTTAGCAATGTGATCTAAAGTTGTTTGAGTCCTCTTAGTGCTATGAGATAGGCTGATGCCATGTGTCTATCTAGTCTACCTCTCTTCATCACCTCGCCATGCTCTCTAGAGTTTGTTGTTCCCTTTGGATCTACATACTTAACCTCTATGCTGTAAAGAGGGGCCTTCAAGACTATCATCTCAATAATAATAGAACTTCTAAACACAGAGACCTTGTAGTTGTAGTTCTTATCCTCTCTATCATCACTCCTAATCCAGAGGAGCTTTAGCTTTCCTAAAACCTCTGGATTCTCAAGAAATAAAACCTTAACACCGTGATAATAAGCGTACTTAAGCATTTCGTGAACCCTCATACCTATAATGCTCCTAGTACTCTTCCTTGGAAAACCCCTAGCTGCAACTTCTTTAAACCAGAAGGTATAGACATCCCTAAGGCCTCCATTACTATCAATTATTGCCAGGTTAATTCTATCAACATTTACGTCTACTCCACCATAAAGCTTACCCCTGTTTACTCTAACTTTAGCCGTGTGTTTGTAGTAGAAGTCTATTGGTATTGTTATCTGCACATCTCCGCGAACCCATAGATTACCTCTTCTAGTGCCATAGCTCTTTAAAACTACCCTTCCTGTGTACCTCTGCCTCTCCTCCAACACCTTGTCAAGAAGAGGCTCGCAACTCTTTGGTATAGTGGGCTTCACAACATCCCTATAGCTGTTCTTGCTGTAGTCTACTGTTGTTATGTGAAACTCGTAGCCTGGCTTAAGGGTAATATTTCTAGCTGGGTACTCAAGCTCACTTTGCTGAAACATTAGCCAGTTGGATAGCTCAACACTTCTAAAATCAATGTTCAACTGCCTACAAGACTCATAAACACTTCTAACAAGCGCTATAACACCATCAACATACCTTCTATTAGGAATGACATCGTAGATGACTCCTCTAAAAGTGTTCTTCCAACCAATATCAGTACCTGGGAGAACAGGAGATTGCTTAGCAATACTGAGTAGCCTATGTGCAGCAATTTTGAATAGCCATGCAGTAGACAAAAACCTCTTCGCGACATCACAACAAACATTAAATGGCAGTACAATTGTTATGTAAGTCGTGGGGAATCCCCAAGAAGATTTATAAACTTCGGAAGCTTATATACTTATCAGTGACCCCAGGTTTCCGAGAACCGCTCCAGAAGGGCGGTGAGGGGGCCTGGGGAGACCGTGAGGAGCCCGAGGGTGGTGCCAAAAGACCTTAAAACACCATAAATAACCGCTCTCGGGTGAATGGTTCCACCTTTCCCTTCATAAAGATTGTTGTGAGTTGTGCGAATAGCTTTAGGTATGTATGGATTAGAAACCTCTTAGCAGTCTTAGCCATGGTGCCGTACATTACCTACAGAGCCTTGAGAAAATCCCTTACAAAGCGCTGTGCCATTGGGGGACTGCTAATAGGATTAGCATACGCTCTTGCTCTTTGGCTTCAAGGTCTAGGCACATTCTACACTACAGCCTCTAACTCTGCTTTTATAACAAACCTCTACTTCATTTATCTGCATGCTTATGAAGCTTTAAAGAGTAAGAAGTATGATTACCGCCTCGCAGCAGCGGTTTTCACAGCATCACTAGGTCTTTACATGATGACAAGGCCCACAGGCTTTGGATTTGGAGAGCTTTTAATCCTCTTAGGCTCGTTCCTCTGGGCTCTCCAAATACTCTTAGTTGATAAGTACTCTAATACAAACCCATTTGACACAACATTCTTTATGCTTCTCCCTGCGCTAGCACTAGTCATACCTGATACAATGCACTTCGAACCTTTCTCTAGCAAGGAGATGCTGACCCTTTTACCCCACATGCTTTACCTAGCAATTGCAGCAACAATTGTTGCATTTGCTTTACAGCTATACGGACAGAGATATGTAATGCCAGCAACTGCTTCAACAATATACCTAGTAGAGCCTGCTTCAGCCCCCATCTTCGCCATGCTTTTAATCAATGAAAAGATAGAGGCTATACAAGTTGCGGGGTTTTCATTAATTATTCTAGCCTTGTACCTCTCAATAACCTCTAAATACAGCTATAAGTAACATTAATACCATGTGTGCACCTCTACTCCAAGACAGTCAATTCTAAAACAACTATCACATCAATGTATACTCAATGTAAGCTCGAGGGCTCTCCACCAAAAGTTTTAAACGCAATAAGCGTGGAAGAATTCTACTTGTGATAACAATCTTTAAAGTTTTTAACTTTCTGCGCCAATCCAATGCCTAGGTCTTCATAATACACGTTCAGTAGGCTTAGATGTTATGATGAGTGATGTCCGGGTCTGAATACATGATGAGCGGTGCAAACGCTGAAATTCTGTACAAGCATTTTGTGGTAACATATTGAAATGCTAAAGTTTAGCAATGAGAAAGCAAACTACATGCTTCTTTCAACACGCCGTTACAGCAGTGCGAAAGCGCCGTAAGGCAGTTTCAAGCGCATTACGTTTCACATTGGAGAATAGTTGTATTAAGGTTGTGGAAAAAAGTATTTTGATTTTATGTTTACTTATTCTAAATGCTTTGGTGCTTTAGGATACTTATTCCAAATATCAGGATCGTGACATGTGATGAGCCTTGTGTTGAGCCTCTTTAGCCATAATTTAAGGATTTTTATTCCTCTTAGAAACTCCTCATAGTTACCCAGCAACCACCCCTTAGTCTCTAGTTCAAGCTCTAGGGGTGAGTGTATGAAGTCTCCTGCAAGTATGTAGGTATTGCCAGTATCGGTAGTAACTTTCATCACAATGCTTCCTGGAGTGTGTCCTCCAAATCTGTATAGTTCAATTCCTGGAAGCAACTCCAAATAGCTGTCTGCAAATGTGAAGATGTTGGCACCCTTTAAGGCTTCAAGGTCTTGAGGGAGGTAGGCACCTATTTTTCCAAGCCAAATCATGTATAGAGCGTGTTTAAGCTCATCTTCGTGCATAATGAATAGCGGCTTGTAGTCTCTAAGTTTGTAAGCTTGTCCAGCATGGTCAAGGTGTAGATGTGTAAAGACTACGAAATGAATGTCTTCAGGTTTATACCCTGCTAACTTAAGCTGATTTTCAAGAAGATTCTCAGCGGTGAACCTTGTCATTGGAAAGTACTCCCAAGCATCCTTAGGCCACACCTTCTCGGCTTCAGGATGGCTTCCCGTATCCACAAGAATAACGCCATCCCTATGCTCTATTAAAGCTCCTGAAACAGGTCCCTCAACCCATTGAACAGGCTTAGATGTTCCTCTCTCAGAGACTCTAGAGGGGTTAGGTATAATCCAACCTAAATCGCATGCCACTGTTCCGTAATCTAAGAGAAACAACCTCTTAACTCCTGTCTTACTCACAGCCATTATATCACACAGTCTATAATGTGCCATAACAAATCTATAAGTGTTCTTGCTGAAATGCTGTTCACCCTAACCAAGCAATCACCTTTACCGCCAGTCTACAATGCTAATAGCACAGAGTAAAAGAACTCTATTTAGAAAAAGCTATACACATTGACATGATAATGGTTTAGGAAAATTGAATTCGTACATAAATGTTTTAGCAAAGAGAAAAATATTTTTAGTTATGGAAAAAGGTTTACTTCCTAAGCAAGGCTACTAAGGCTCCTACTATAAACCCTATGGCTACAGGCCCTATAGTCATTAAGCCTAGTGCTACTGCAAGACTCTTAATAGCCTCAACTGTTGTGCCAATGTTTTTTAGAACGTCTTGAGGACTGGTTCCAAGAGACCACACAGATAGGAATGTGCCAAGCGCAAGTATAGCTATGAAGGCAAGTATGTACTTCAATGCTTTTACAGCTATGTATCCTAATGCTAGTCCCAGTAGAAACTGTAGCGCCATTACAGCATAGCTTTGAGGATTTGACAACACAGTAGACAATATATCCACTAACCTACACCAGACATTTACATACCTACATTGAGATTTATATATCTTAATCACACTATCTTTTCTACTTCCTTTTGGGAGTTTCTAGTTTTGTACTACTTATAAATTTTTACTTTTCTTCAAAAATGTTTGTGAGGATTGTCAGAACGTGTGTAGCTATGAAGCGCACAGTTTTTGATTTCAGAGGCTTCAAGTTCAGAATCCTCTTCTATAAACACGGCTATGCGGTTCACTATACTGAACACGTAGTGGATCCGAGGGACGGTAGAGAGAAGCTGGTTATGGCTGACCCTCATAATAGGTTTAGTGTTATAGTATATGATGTTGTTAAGGGTGTTGTTGAGGAAGAAATACCTGTTCCTGGCAAAACTCTTCCAAATCCCCATACAGCACACTTACTATTAGAAGATGTGCCTGTTGTTAATGGCAAGGCTGGCGACATTCTGTGTGCTGATAGGGATGGTAGGTGGGTATTGATTGATAGAGATGAGAAGAAGGTGAAGTGGAGCCTTAGTTTAAGTGACGCGGAGTGGCCTCACGACATTATACCTGTAGAGGGGGGCTTTGTTGTAACAGACTATGGTGCTGGTGGTAGCGGGGGTTTTGTGCGTAAGGTTAGTTTTAGTGGAGCTACTCTATGGAGCTTGCCCATGAGTAATGCTGCAAAGATTTCAAAAATCTTTAGCTTTACGGCTAGCGGTATTCATGGCAGTTCTTTTGGAGGTGATTATATAGTTGTGCAAAATTCTGTTGTTGGGAGAGTATATGAGGTTAGTGATGATGGGAGAATTGTGTGGAGGTGCCCTAGAGGCTATGGTGAAACTAATTCAACTTGGCTTTTCAAGCCCCATAGTGCATTCAGGTTAGGGCTTGCAGAACTTGGTGGAAATCTTACTGTGGTTGGCTTGGAGGCTGGCGGAGGTATTATAGCTGTAGATCGCAACTGCAGACCTGTGTGGGGAGTAACATCAGCGTATTCACATATACCAGCACCTTACTACAAACCCTCAGCATACGGACTTTTTGAAACTACACATGTATTCCCAACACTATGGGGTACCATAGGAGCTGTTGACTTTATGGGTTATGCAGGCTCTGCAGTCATAGAAATTGTTGAAGTTCCTAAAGCGCCTCTCGCATGGATATTAGCACTAGGTGTTGATCCTGGAAACGGCATGTGGCTAGACCCTCCACTTGAGATACTTGACAGAGAGTCTATAGCTATAGATATTGTGAATCACGGTGAGGCTAAGGTAAAGTGGAGTCTTTATGTAACAAGACAGCCTGCATTAGTGGAGCTAGAGCAGAACATTGCGTGGCAGCTCTACAGCTCTAGCATTGTTGAGCCAGGCTCTATGCAATCCATAGAGCTAAACAATAAAAGAAGACTATTCACATATGCCAGAATGTACCTTGAGAAGGTTGGTAATGGAAGGGGGGCCTTATCGGTATTTGTGGTGTGGCTATAGTGAGAAGTTTGCTTTTAATTTGCTTTTCAGTTTGTTGCTAAGATAACAGTTTTACCTATGCTTGCGCTTGGTGTGTAAGTATGTGTTCTAGGTTTTTCTTTACAGCATCTATAAACTCCTCTGTAGTTACTACAGCATTTACAGGAGGTTCACTAGCTCTTGCAATATCTTGTGTCATTAGCCTATCCACTTCAATAGTCTTTTTCACAGCTTTCTCAAGACGCTCGGCAAATACTATCAACTCCCTATTTCCATCTAGTTCACCCCTTCGCCTAAGCCCTTTACTCCAAGCAAAGATTATTGCTGTTGGATTTGTAGAAGTCTTTTCACCTCTCAAATACCTGTAGTAATGCTTTTGCACCGTGCCGTGAGCGGCTTCAGCCATGTACACACCCTCTGGCGATAGCAATTCTGAGGTCATCATGGCTAGGCTACCTGAGTATGCAGAGGCTATGAGGTCTGAAAGCACATCTCCATCATAGTTCTTGGTAGCCCAAATAAAGCCTCCTTCCGATCTGATTGCTCGGGAGTATGCATCGTCTATTAAGTAGTACTCGTATGTTAGCCCTCTCCTAGTAAACTCCTCTCTAAACTCCTTCTCATAAACCTCCTGGAAAATGTCCTTAAACCTAGCATCATAGACCTTAGATATAGTGTCCTTTGCGCCAAACCACACATTCATATTGAACATGAGTGCGTAGCGAAATACTGACCTTGCGAAGGAGTATATGGATTTTTCAGAGACGTAGTAAGCTTGTACAACACTTGCTTCACTAAGAGACCCTATCTTTACTTCACTAACTCTCCCACTAGCACTCTTAAAGACTATGTATATCTCCCCAGGTTCCCCAACTCTAAGCCCTGCACCAGAGTAAATATCGCCAACAGCGTGCCTCGCAATAACAATAGGCTTTCTCCAAAATCTTACAGCAGGCTGAATATTTGACACAATTATTGGTGCTCTAAATATGGTGCCATCGAGTCTCTCCCTTATTGTTGCATTTGGAGATCTCCACTCCTTCTTAAGATTGTACTCTTTAACTCTTTCAGCATTTGGAGTAATAGTAGCGCACTTAACACCCACCCCCACCCTCTTAAGCGCTTCAGCAGCAGCTACTGTTACCCTATCCTCAGTTTCGTCCCTAACCTTCACGTGAAGATCGTAGTACTCAACCTTTAGCTCTACATACGGCTCTATAAGCCTTTCCTTAACCCAGTGCCACATAACCCTGGCCATCTCATCCCCATCTATCTCAACAATGGGCCTCTCCATAACAATCCTTCTCAAGACCTGCACCGCAAAGCACTATACTACCTCTCAATTAAAAAGTTTTGTGTCATGACGATTTTAGTAAGATCAAAGCCTTAGTAGACTTTTACACCTAGTACATTTCCCAGCACTAAGCCTATTGTGTAAAGCAGTATTGATACGCCAAATATTAGGAGTGTAGCTTCTATGAACTCCCTTAAGTAGCTTCTATTTTGCAGTACCGCTACGTAAAACGCCATGTAGGCCACAACAGTTACTGCAAGAATAAGCATTACTATGAATGCAGCTAGAAGAGAGCTTATGATGAAGTAAGGTAATGCAAGAAGTAGTGCCACTGCTATATATGCTAAAAATGTGTAGAGTGCTGCCAACCCTGGGCGAGCTCTACCCTCATTCTTTGCTTGAGCATATGATGCTATGCCCATGGATATTGACGCTGCAATACCTGCTAGAAAGCCTGCTAAACCTGCACTTAATGTACTTTCAAATGCACCTAGAGAACCCGTGTAAATTCCTGTGAGCTCTACTAAGGCATCTGATATGCCAAGGGTTATGGATCCTATATACCTAACCCTGCCCTCATCAAGGCCGGATAGAAATACACTCTCATGTCTTTCCTCATCAACAGCAATTCTCTCAATAACATCCTCGATATCAGGTCTCTTCTTTGCAAGCTCTCTGTAAACTTCTGTCGCAACTTTCTCCTTAGACTCGAGATACTTTAGCAAAACTGTTAAGCCAAAGAGGTAAAAAAGCGCTGTGTAGAAAAGCGCCTTGAGCTTGAGTAATGTAGAAGAACACTCACCAGCAACACCCTTCCAGAAGAGGTAGTGCCTATACTCATCTTCAGCTGCTTTCTCAAGAGCACTCCTCATGCTACTGCTAATAAACAGTTTCTTAGCAAGGGACTTGTATAAATAGTGAGAAAAGTATTCGTCTCTACACATCTCCCTAACAATCTTACCTACATCCATAGCAATCACACAACACGGTACTTTTAATTTAAAGTAAGTAGTTACTCAGAGTGTAATTAACGTATTTAAAATGTTTACTATAGAGCACAGTAAATATAAAGACAGTGATCAGATAAATTGAAACTATTTTTCTGCTAGCTTTTCTTCAACAAAACTCTTTATTCTATTCACACCCTCCGCTATGAGCTTCTCATCTAGTGCAAAGCTAAGTCTAATGAAGTTTCTCCCCATATCACCTTCTGAAAAGACTGTGCCGGGCAGCAGTGCCACATGCTTTTCACTTAGTAATACCTCTGTAAGCATTTCTACATCCATACCCAGCTCTACAAGAAGCTTTTTCACATTGGGGTACATGTAAAATGCTCCTCTGCTCTTCCACACATCAACACCTCTAATCTTTCTAAGCTCTTCAAACATAACATCCCTTCTCTTCTTGAACAAGCTTATCATTTCCTTAACAGGCTCCCACGAGCCCTTTAGCGCCACAATGCCTGCTTTTTGAGCAAAAGAGGGGGCACATGTCCATATGTTTACAGCTAACCTTGTTAATCTTGAAGTTACTTCTTTTCTAGCCACTAGGTATCCTAGCCTCCAGCCTGTCATTGAAAATGTTTTGGAAAGGCCATTTGCATAAACCACGTAGTCTCTCCAGTCAGAAAAGCTTATGAATGACTTGAACTCCCCCTCATAGATAAAGTTATCGTAAATCTCATCAACAATTACCAAAATGCTTTTCTCCCTAGCCAGCTCAAGCACTTTCTCAACTTCCCTTGAAGAGAAAACAGCGCCTGTGGGGTTGTGTGGGTTGTTTATAACTATGGCCCTAGTTTTATCAGAAATAGCCTTTTCTATCAACTCAATATCTAGCTCAAAACCGCGCTCCCCACCACCCCACTTAAGTGGCACATACACAGGTTTTCCGCCAAGAAACTTTGTTACCTCGGGGTACATGTAGTATGAGGGCTCGGGAATAACAACTTCATCACCTGGCTTCACATAGGCTGCAAATGCTAGAAAGAGAGCTGCTTTTGTACCTGGAGTAACTATGACCTCCTCCGGCTTCACATCAGAACCGTACCTCTCATTTAGGTAATCTGCTATGGCTTGCCTAAGCTCCGGTATCCCTGCAACCTCTGTATACCCTGTGAACCCCGCATCAAGAGCCTTCTTAGCCTCTTCAACTATGTGTCTTGGCGTAGGTAAATCTGGTTGCCCAACTCCAAAGTTAATAACCTTAAACCCTTTTTTAGCAAGCTCTCTAGCGCGAGCTGTGTATATAAAGCCTGTCTCCCCCCTAAGCACCTCAATTACCTCCCTAATTAACATAACTGGTGGTTGAGGCAATAACCACACCAAAAATATTAAATTAGTAAGGCTAAGCTATAAAAATGTAAAAGCACCTATTTGGTGCAACACTATGGAGATAGCCATAGTGGGTTTTGGCAGAATGGGAAAATCTATAGCGCTAGGTCTTTCTAAGGCAGGAATTGATAGAAGGTCTATAGCTGTTTACGATGCACTTCCAGAGGCTCTAGAAGAGGCTTTGAAGCTAGGCTTTAAGGTATGTGAAAGCGCTTCTTTAGCAACGAGACATGCTAATGTAGTTATAATTGCTGTTAAGCCTGGAGATGTTGAAAAGGCTGTGAAGAGCTTTGCTGAAGATTTGAGTGGAAAGGTGGTAGTATCTGTTGCAGCACTTGTAAAGCTAGAAACCCTTGAAAAGCTTATACCTAAGGCAAGTGTTTATAGGGCTATGCCGAATATAGCTGTAGAGGTTAACAAAGGCTTTACAGCCTTGGCGCCTGCAGAGAGAAGGAATGAGATTGTCGAAAAAGTGTTCGGAGCCTTGGGAGAGGTTGTGTGGGTTGATGAAAAGGCTTTAGATATGCTCACATTCTTTTCAGCCTCAACACCAGCAGCAGTAGCAGAGCTTTACGATGCATTTCTACTTTCAGCACTTAGAGCTGGCTTGCCCTACCACATAGCTAAAAAAGCCCTAGCAGCAGTTTTTAGAGGTGTGGGTGCGCTGGTGGAGGTCAAAGATGTGAGCAATGTGAGGGATAGTGTGATAACGCCTCGCGGAGTCACAATAAGGATTATTGAAAAGCTCTACACCTATGGAGTTAAGCAAAGGCTTTTAAAAGCACTTAAAGATGCTTACGAAGAGTACGAGAAAGTGCTAGGCTCTTGAACTTCACGAGTTTTTATAACCTGTATCAAAGGTTCTGCTCTCAATTTACGTAGGACTTCATCTAAAGCATACAGTAAAACCTCTTTTCCTATACACGTCTTTTTAATACTAAACCTCTTTGGCTCCACTCTAAAGGTTGTTATAACGCCATCCCCTACAATATCATCACCATGCCTAGCCAATGGGAGGTTTTTCTTAAGCCACTCTTCATCAATTCCCCTAGCTATGTACACCACATTAAGACATACATCATCATGTATACTTTCTATAAGTTTTTTAAGATCGTCAACCTCTCTACACATGTAAAATCCTTTACCAAGAACTACAAGAGTTGGCGGATTTAAACCAATTAAAGCTACTCCAAGCTTCTTGTTAACATTCCTCAAAGCATACACACGTGACAGCATCTCAACATCTATACACTTAACCATTTCTCTACACACTATTCATGTAAATACATTTTACGCTTGTTTCATTGTTCCAACTCTAAATCTTGTAGTCCAGTTTATAAATATATTGCTGCTGACGACATACAATAACATACGCCAGATATACAGTACAATGTATACTACAGTATTCCGAAAAGCGCGGCGAACACAGCACTAATTTCTAATTACCTGTAGCATAGCCTTAAAATACCCAGTTCTCGCTCCAGGAAACACATTAGTTAACTGAAGCTATGTAGAGCTCTTAAAACCACTAAACGTAATTGTATTTAGATGATGAGTGGGACCCTCGACGGAAGGGCTTTATGTCGAAGGTCAGAATTGCTGATTTTGATTCAAAAAGTATTGTATGGTGTTTCGTATAGCAAAAGGTTAAAAGGTGTGTATTCTAAGGTTGTAGTGCAAAGCACTTGCTAAAGCCTCTTGGTGTAACGCCTTGGTCTTTGAGAGTGTGTGGCAATTACTTTTTCTCATTGTAGTGGGGGGTCTCATGGACTCTGTAGACCCCTGCATATTTGCTTTGTATATATCTCTACTGCTCTCGGCTTCGTTAGGAGGATTGGAGAATGTTCGTAAAACCGCTACAGCATTTATTTCAAGTGTCTATGTGGGGTATTTACTCTTTGGAGCCCTGCTGAAAACTGTTTTAAACCTTGCGAGTGCCCCATGGTGGGTCTTCTCTGTAGCTCTACTTGTTTACGCCATTGCCATGCTTATTTACAGCCTTTTAGAGAGCGGTGAAGAGGTTCTCAATCCAACTCTATGCAGAGAGGATAGAGTCGTGTGCAAGTTGGTGAAGAGGTTTAAGCTCGATGCTATTGATCCAAACAAGCATGGTGCTACAGGAGTAGCTCTCTTAGGGCTGGTAGCCTCCTTCACACTGTTTCCCTGCAGTGCTCAACTCTATGTGCTATTCAACATTGTGACAAAAAACTTAGGCTTTGCCACGTGGATCCCCCTAGCATGTCTTTACACAGCATTCTTCGTCCTACCCCTGATCCTCATATCTCTAGCTGTAGTCAAGTTAATGAAAGTGAGCATTGTTTACAGCTATGCACTATCTAAACAGAGAATTGTAAAAATTGCCGCATCAGTCATGATGATAGCTATAGCCGTATACCTCCTACTTACTGCTCCAAGCCATGTGCACTAAAAGCTGTGAGTCACACATGTGAAGGCCTTGCTCCTCAGAGCGAGGAGGAGGACAAACCCGTTTCTACCTTTTCGGTATCTTTCTAACAGTAAAGTCCTTTAGCAACCTGTCTACAATGTGCAGAATCTCGTCTACAGCCCTTGCAGTGTCAAGAGTCTCGTCTATGAGTATGAAGAGCTTGTCGTGAGATGTTATTAACACTCTTATGCTTTTCCTTAAGTAAGGATTGCGGGCTAGTAACTCGTTAAGCTCTCTTTTTAGTACATGGGCTAGTATCCCTGGCTTTCTGCTTTCAATTTCTATAGACATAGCCTTGTCCAGTAATAAGGAGGGTTTAGTGCTTAGAGCTAAAATTTCACAATTCTGTAAGTCTCACAATGCTTAGCGCTACACTACAGTAACACAAGTGTGTTACTTAGGAAAGAGATGCTCAGAAGAGCATTTTAATGCAACTCAGTACATGTATATTTGGTGCTCTAATGCCTTTCGCCTTTATAAATGGCAATATCTATGCATCTTTCAAGCCCTTGAAGAATGTAGAGGCCCTTGTTGTAGATGATAAAAGTGGCAGGATTATCTACATGGGAAGCTCTGAAGGTGCTAGAAGAGTTGTAGAGACTTTGGGCGGCGAGGTTATTGATCTCAGTGGAAAGACTGTGTTACCAGGTTTTGTAGATTCCCATGCCCACTTGGATCAGCTGGGTATGGAGCTTAACATGCTGGATTTCCATGGTGTGAAAAGTATTGAAGAGCTTAAGCAGAGGCTTTTGGAGTACAGCAAGGGGGCTGAAACGCTGTGGATAATGGGGTTTGGCTGGGATCAGGAGCTTTTCAAGGAAAAGAGGTTTCCAACTAGGTGGGATTTGGATGAGGTTGTGAGTAAGAGGCCTGCTATGCTTGTTAGAGTGTGTATGCATGTAGCAGTGCTAAACTCTAGAGCCATTGAGATAACAGGTGTGGAGAGCCTGAATTCCCCAAATGTGCTAAGGGATGCTAGGGGAGTTGCTACTGGCGTAGTTAGGGAGGAGGTCTTAGAGTATGTGAGGAAGAAGATTGCTGAGTCTCTATCTGTAGAAGACTACGAGAAGTACATTATGGATGCCGCTAAGCATATGGTATCACAGGGTGTAACTACAGTAGGTTTTGTGGGCTGTAGTGTTAATGCATTAAAAGCATTGGCTAAGCTTTGGTCTGAGAAGAAGCTTCCAATAAGGGTGAGGGTATACCTAGATGGGGCAGCTTCGTGGGACGCTATAGAGGCTTTAGAGAAAATTGGTGTGAGAACTGGTTTTGGAGATGAGTTCTTAAAGATAATGGGAGTAAGGGTTCATGCTGACGGCTCTTTAGGTGCTAGAACGGCGTGGCTTTCAAAACCGTATGCCGATGATCCGACAACAAGCGGTAGACCTGACATAGATTTTAGGGATCTTAAGGCTTTGGTGAGAAAGGTGCATGAAAGTGGGCTTCAAATGGCTGTACACGGAATTGGTGATAGAGCTATAGATATGATACTTAGTGTATATAGAGATGCTGGAAATGTTAAGGAGGCTAGGCATAGAATTGAACACGCTTCTGTACTTAGAGAAGACCAGGTTAGTGAACTCGCTAAGCTGGGAGTTGCAGTTTCTATACACCCACAGTTCATAACATCTGACTGGTGGGCTAAGGAGAGGCTTGGAAGTGAAAGGTTGAAGTGGCTCTACCCGATAAAGACCCTTGTGAAAAGTGGTGTTGCAATTGGTTTTGGTTCTGACAGCCCCGTGGAGGCTCCGAACCCCTGGTTCTCAATATACTCTGCAGTGACTAGAGGAGTGCTTGATGGAGTTCCTCACGCAAAGGAGACAGAAAGTGAATGTATTTCCGTGTTAGAAGCCCTGCACATTCATACCTATGGCTCAGCATACATATTGCATGAAGAGGCAAACCTGGGGACTCTTGAAGTAGGCAAGCTTGCTGACTTCATTGTGGTAAATAGAGACCCTCTTGCGGTAGAACCCAAAGAGTTGAAAAATATAAGGGTTTTGGAGACCTACATCGGCGGAAAGAGGGTGTGGCCGTAGGGCTTGCATTAGTGTAGCTAACACAATTTTCACTAATTTTTACACAGCTCTCCAGGTATTGTCAACAAGTTATAGGCTCTTCCCCGCTCATCCACAATACCTATCAACTCTAACCACTTCCCCCTTGAAATAGCAGCAACAGTATATACACCATCCCTGGGAATTTCATGACAACTTCTAATATTTACAATAACCATTTCATTGCTTATAACACTAAGCTCGCTATCATTTATGGCTAAACCAGCTTTCTTAAGCATGTTAATAATTCTTGAAAGCTTTTTTAATGGAGCAATATACGTGGTCCACCACAGCCATATCTTAATGCTCGTAAACACAATTACTGGTGGTATTACTATAGGCATGAACTTGAGAAAATACGTGTAAATGTCCTCAGCAAGCAGCATGCCCACAGTTAGTAGGGATAGAATGAGTATTGCAGGTGGAAGAATAACAAATAGAGTCATAAACTTTATAGCATTGTTCCGAGCTACGTCAACCACACCCATAGCTAGGCACCTCCTACACATAACTTTACTTTACATACTTACCGCCCGTAACTGCTGTTTGCTTCACAAAAGCATTTATTTTTTGCTAAAGAACACAACCTTTTATGACAACTGGTTGTAGAAATGATTTAGTTAAAGAGGCTTTAGAGTCTATAAGAAGTGCCTTAGTAGAGTACTTGAAAGCTTCTTGTAGGCGCTCGCTCCCCATGGTGAGGCTTACGGGGCAAAGGAAAGTGAGGATAGAGTTTTATGGGCTTTTCAATTATTATGAGGGTACAGAGAATTTTCCAAGGTTTATGGACGCCTATAGCTATGCTCTTCAGTGCGCAGGTTTAGATTCGGTTTTCAGGCACTTGAAGGCGCAATTGTTGATGGAGGGGGGTCTGGGCACCAGCTAATACTAAGCATTGAAAAGTTTGAAGATATGTGTAAAGAGGTTCTGAAGGAGTAACGCAATTAGTGAAAAGCTGCTTAAGTCTTATATAGCTCTACATAGCAACATCAATTTTATGAACTTAAATGCATTCCTACACGATATCATAGTGGCGCTACCTCTCTTTGTGTATGTGCTTATCATTGTTTCTGTAGTGTCAAAGCATTTGTATAATGTTATGATTGGTAAGGGCTTTCCAAAGAATGTTGCAATTTACTACAATAGGAAGTTTATACACATTACTACTGGAGGACTTATAGCACTTCTGCTACCCTTTTTATTCAAAGAGCCCTACACACCATTTGCATTTGCATTGATACTAGCACTAGTAACCCTCTACCCCCACATTAGTAAAAAAGAGCTAGAGTGGTTTCAAACAAAAGACAATGCTTATGAAGTTAACTTTTGCATTGCCTGGGGCGCATCAATATTCATTCTGTGGCTTGCCTTAGGAGACCCGTGGAAAGCCATAGTCCCAGCCCTTTTCATATCCTTTGGAGACGCTGTTACAGGTATTGTTAGAAACGCTGTATTTGGCAAGAGAACAAAGCACTGGCTGGGAAACATGGCAATGGCGTGCACTGTCATACCCATAGGCTACATGCTAACAGGAATTGTAGGCGCCATTGCAGGAGCCATTGCCTCTGCTATAGAAAGGCTAGAATTTGGGCCTATTGATGACAACATACTAATAGCACTATCATCAACAACTACACTCCTTCTACTACACATGACATTCTAATTCCTATAGCTGTTGCTAAGTACAGGTACTTAAAAACAAATAAAGAGCGTATCAGTTCATGTCTACACCAGCCCCGAGATAAGCTTTCCCTCTCATCCCAGCCTTAAAAGGCAAGGCTTTCAGTTGCTAAGTTAATGCTCTATTCCACACAACATCTTATATGACCTCAAATGAGGCTTCGCCTCTATTATGATATACAATAGCACTAGCTGATTTTACAGTGCTTGTAGAGCATTCACCATGTGTTAAGCTTTGTGACTAATTGTAAATACTTATGAATGCATGATGAACATTCCCTCACGCTTCCCCAAACCCTTCACTGCGGTAGCTCCCCTTACGCCAGAAGCTTTATAACCCAGCGGTTCTCAGAAACTCAGGGACATCATACGGCAATGCCATTATGCATCTCACCTGAACTACAATAATTATTTTAAGGTGCAGTAGCATAAATTAATAAAGATTAGCATCTATGCAATATATTGTGCTTTGAGGTGTTAGGATGTGAAGCGCATAGGCATTTTATTTGATTTTGATGGTACCTTAAGTCCTTTGAATGTGAGTCGAGATGTTGCAAAGATTCGTGATGATGTTGTCGCAGTGCTTAAGGAGCTGGCTAAAGGGTATGTGCTTGGTGTGGTTAGTAGTAAGGATTGTAACTTTCTTTTAAGTAAAGCTCCGTTCTTCCATAGCTATGTTTGTGTTAATGGCTTAGAAATTCTAACTAACGAATACATGTTGCTTGACTCCGTAGTTATTGGAAAAAACTTGCTTAAGGCTATTGAAGATGTGTATTTTGAAGCTAAGGAATTGCAAAATGTGATTATTGAGGAGAAGAGGTCTTTATTGGGTTTTCTGTTGGGTATTAGTATTGATTGGAGGGAATATGGAAAACCTCCTGAGAATCTAGGTAATGTGATTAAGATTGCTGTTTCTAAGGGGTTACACATTGTTAGCTATAAGCACAGCCCTTTTGTAGATATCTATGTGTCTAGAAAGAATAAAGGTGAGGCTGTTAAGATGCTAAAAGCTGTACTTAACTTAGAGAAGCTCATATACGCGGGGGATGGGGAAAATGATATACCTGCATTTAAAGTAGCTGACATTGCTGTTTTCATACGACATGATTTTAATCAGGAACTTAAGTTAGATGTAGATTACGAGGTTAAGTTTGAAGAGCTGGGTAGGTGGCTAGTTGACTATGTTCTTTCAGGTAGATTACCTTAGCTTACTACGTGCAATAGGTTTTGCAGCTCTCACAATCCTAATAGGTTATGTAGCAGGAGCTCTAGTTAAACGATTTATTCGCTATGTACTTACAAAAGTGGGTTTTGATGAATGGTTTAAGAAGTTTGCCGTAGGCAAAGCTATATTACGGAGTGGGTATGTAGCTAGCGAGTTCTTTGGGCTCGTCATTTCATGGATTATATATGTAACAGCTACGCTGTTAGCTGTGGCTATAGCTGCCGCAGACTTGGGTATCACCGCGATTTCTGAGCCTTTATACTACATAGTCTCGGTATACGTCACAGGCTTTGCCAAAGCTTTTGCAATAATGATTGTAGGCTTTATACTTGTAGATACATTCATAGGATATGTGTATAAGAGCACAGAATTGAGAAGTGAAGCATCATTTTTAACACCTGTTGCAGAATACTTAAGAATACTACTTTACATAGCAATACTAGTGTTTGCTTTAGAGCAGGGCGGATTAAACGTCAGTACACTATACATTTTATTAACGCCCATTATATGGGGCTTAACAATAGCTATGATTGTAATAATATTGGCTAATTTAGTGCAACAGGTCATTAAGAAATGAAGTTCTTTTCAGTAATGTACCAGACATCCAATAGTAAAGGGCAGGAACTAGTTGCACAGAGAATGGTTAAATGGGCTAGGAAATTAGGTTATGAGGCGTGGCTTATTACTAGCATATATCATGATGGCGAGGCTGTGGTGCCTCCTGACATAGTTTTAAAAAGTGAAGAAGGTTATGTGATGTTTGAAAAGGATCCTAAGGTAAGTCTTCCGGTGGTTAGGGTTGATAGTTTTAAAACCTTTTGGCCTCCTAGGCGAATAATGTTTAGAGACTTCATTACAATACTTAGAAGACTTGATGAAAAGCTAGGCGTAGACTTTATAGTGAGTCACTCAACTCTTTGGAATGGTCCTGAAGAGGTTTCTAGGTGGGTTATGTGGAAAAAGCTTATGAGGAGTTTAGGTGAGGCTGTTCACACCACTGTATATGGCCATATGTCACACTATCAACCGCCAGATCCCACGAGATATGAGCTTGTTGAAAGAGCTTATAGAATGGCTTGGAATGCAACATCGTTTCCTATGATCTTCAAATCCGCAGATATAATACTGTGCGTCACAGGTGTTGAAGCTGAGGATATGATAAATCATGGTGCAAGGCCCGAACAAATTCACATCTTTCCAGGTGGGCTAGACGATGACTTAGCCATGCTCATAGAAACTGCTAAACCAGAGGAGTTTTTAGAGAGGTATAATATAAGCAGAGACAGTATTGTGATTTCCTACTTGGGGACCGTAGAGGAGAGAAAAAATCCATTAGCAGTTGTCAAGGTGGCTAAGAAGCTGAGGAAGCTAAAAAATGTGGTATTTGTTATTGCTGGTAAACCTGGAGATCAATGGCATGAAGTTCTTAGGGAGGCTAAAGACCTAGGAAATGTAGTAATTACAGGTGAGTTAAGTGAGGAAATGAAGGCCTCCTTAATTAAAGCCTCATATCTAAACATAATCATGTCCAAAATGGAGGCCCTAGGATTGACGCAAATAGAATTCATGTATGGAGGTGTTCCAGTAATAAGTAGTGGTACCTATGGTCAGAAATGGCTAATAACAAACAATGTTAACGGAATTATTGTAAACGGGCCTAATGATATTGAAGGTGCAGCTAAAGCAATTGAAGAACTGATTAAAAATCCAAACAAAAGAGAGCAGATGTCTATTAATGCTCGCAAAAAAGCCTCTTCATTATTAATGTCTAAACTCATGGAACAGCTCTTAAATAAAGCTAGGACAATTCTAAGGAGCTAGCAAACAGCCATAGACCCACTAATGCCCATTAACAAGATTACAGGCACCTACAAATACCACCAGGTACCGCTAGCAAGGAAGCACTCTTTCCACACCCATAACTACACTTTTAATAGCTTCTTCTTTAAACTTCTGAAGTATGTTTCTGTGAATCTCCCTTCTTCGTCTAGACCTATGATATACTTCCACAGAACCATTCTTCTGTACGTGCTTCAGTGTAGAGGAGTTTTCCGCCTCTTAGCACTTTGTATACAAACTCGTTTAGTGCTCTAGAGTCTCTAGGTAGAGGTGAGTTGGTGCAGAGGGTTTCGGAATTTATTGCTATATGAAGAGATGGCCTAAGAGTTCTTTAGGATGCTTACAGAGATAGGTACCTACCAAAGAGCTATGATAGGGCTGGGGCTGAGAAAGCTTTAAATGTTGTTGAAGAGCTGTTCAGAGTTGCTAAGGCTGTACAAGGTCGAGGTACAGGACCTGCTAAACCACTTGAGGCCACAGGTGGTAGACACATTTAGGTAGAGCTATGAAGGTTTAGGTTACGAGATGTACGCTAACCCTAACTCCCTAGCAATTCTTGCTTGGATTTGATCACATGTAAGAAGCTCTCCATAGACAAGTGCTTGTGCTATGTAGAGGGCATCATACACTGGTACACCATACCTTAGGGCTATCTCCATAGCCTTATCAATGTATTGAGATTCGCCCTCAACCCTAATAATGTGGGACTTGACAAGCTTGATAAAACCTTTGTACACCATTAAGGCGGTGTCATTACTAGTAACCTTCTTAAGGTATGCAACTTTCCAAATAGCGTTAGCGACCTCTTTTAATGCATGATCAACCGTGTACACAGGTTTCTTAACCTTAATAATTTCTGAGACCTTCTCATACCCTCCCTCCATGAGTATCAGGGCAACAATTGCTGGCACATCAATAACTATTGCGATCTTCCCTCACAAGCTTGATAGCTTCTTCAGGAGGAAGCTTAGGTATGGTCCTAACAATCTCCTCAAACTCTCTTAGCACGTGCTCTTGCTCAATCTCCTCAACCTTTCTCTCAATAAACTTCCTAATCTCTTCACTCCAGCTAATAACATCCCTGAGCCTATCCATTCTCTCCTTTAGCTCT
>JAJHQM010000041.1 GCA_020833345.1 Ignisphaera sp. | reverse complement strand
AATCTCCTCAAACTCTCTTAGCACGTGCTCTTGCTCAATCTCCTCAACCTTTCTCTCAATAAACTTCCTAATCTCTTCACTCCAGCTAATAACATCCCTGAGCCTATCCATTCTCTCCTTTAGCTCTCTAGGTATCCTAATGCAGACAACACTCAACGTGTTACATCAAATATTATGGCACGTATTACAGGCCTAATTAAGATTTTTGGAGCAGGGTAATGCATACAAGCTCTTTCTGAGCACAATTTTTGAGGAAAAGGTACTAGAGCTAGCAATCTTGCTATGGCTGATCCTAGGGTTTACAGTGATGAGAGTACAACAGCTTCTCAAGCAGTTATAGAGCTATATAGGTAGGTATTCCTGTTTCTCACATACAGAAGACTCACAAGTAACGTACTTTAAATCAATGAATGGCTTCAATGGGCTTCTTCATTGCGTTGCTGTTATTCATCGAGTACAATGTAGCATCGGCGTAGGGAAAAGAGATGAAAGTTAAAGGTCCTCGCCTTTCTATTGTGTGGCGGGCCCGGGGGGATTCGAACCCCCGACCACCGGCTTAGGAGGCCGGCGCTCTATCCTGGCTGAGCTACGGGCCCTTTCAAAAAGGTTTTGTGTTGTGTTAGGTTTTTATGTTTTCATAGGTTTGCTTGAATAGGAGTGCGTCTTCTTCTAGGTTTGGTGATTCGCTTATTACTACTCCCTTCACCTTGAACTCTTTTAGTGTTTTCGCCAAGTCCTGGTAGTTGAAGTCTGATTCTCTTAGGTTTAGGTGCTTTACCTCCCCCTTGTCTCCATACTCTATTCCGCTTATGTGTATGTGCATATTGTCCAGAGCTGTTTTTCCAAGCCTCTTCTCTATGAGTGTAAGCACTTCTCTAAACTCATCATATGTGTTGTATTTGCCCACCGTTCTTGCGTGAAGGTGCGCAAAGTCTATGCATGGCAAAACGCTTTCCCCTATCTCTTCAGCAAGCCTGATCACCTCCTCTAGCGAGCCGACCTCCTTCACCCCACCCATGAGCTCCGGCCTAATCCACACGTCAATTCCCTCATCCTTAAGAGCCCTGACGACTTTCTTTATAGCCTGCTTAACCCTCTCATAAGCTTCCCCAGCTGTGGACTCGCCATAGTAGCCACTGTGAAAAACAACGCTCCAAGCACCAGCCCTAAACCCCACTCTAGCGCTTTCCAAAATCCTGTTTATACTTGCCTCAACTTTTACTTCTTCAGCAGAGTTCAAATTTATGTAGTAAGGTGCGTGAACAGTAAGTAAAACCCCAAGCTGCTGTGCAAGGGACTTGACTTCTGCGGCAGCCTCATCACTCATTCTAACTCCTCTAACAAACTCTATCTCCATAGCGTCAAGACCGAGCTCAGCAACTCTCTTAACACCATTTGGTGTTGTTTTCTTAGGTGTTGAATTTGGAATACCAGCGGTGCCGAAGTGAAGCTTTGCGGGTTGCCAGGGCATTGCTTAGTGCACCAGATAAGCTTTAGAATTAGGAGGTTCAAAAACTGCGTGACGCTATGAGAAGGTTTTAGATTTGATTTGTAAAGACGCTTCTCAGGTACGCGGCTATCACCATGTTCATAAACTTCTTGTGATAGTCATTCATTACGTGAGCGGCATTATTTATCCTAATGGATATCACAGGCACTCCTGAATCCATAAGCCTTTTTGCGTATGTTTCCCCCTGATCCCTAAGCACATCTTTTTCAGCTGTTATTATGAGTGTCTGTGGG
Source organism: Ignisphaera sp. (assembly GCA_020833345.1). Classification (GTDB taxonomy): domain Archaea; phylum Thermoproteota; class Thermoprotei_A; order Sulfolobales; family Ignisphaeraceae; genus Ignisphaera. Next base: position 7,266 of record JAJHQM010000041.1, on the reverse strand, counting down.
AGGTTGGATAGGTTTGCTAGCATTGGTGTGAAAAGTGGGTTGAGAGCCTCCCTAAGATCGCCCAGGTACTGCAATAAAATGTTGAGTAGCAACTCAGGGTCTAAGCCGCTATCCTTACCACTGTACATTCTAACAGATTCTGAGTAGAGGTCAAGCCCTATAACAGGTATTGCAAGCACCTGGCATCGCAACTTAATTCCACTATCCCTAGCCAAGATGCTGGCAACAGCTGCTAGGTTCCCACCAGCACTAACACCAACAACACATACAGAGTCCTTATCACCTCCAAGTTCTTCTGCACGCTCATAAACCCACTTCAAGGCATCAAAAGCATCCACTACTGCCGCTGGAAACCTGTGTTCAGGTGCAAGTCTATAGCCAACAGATACAACAGTACACCCACAGTTACCTGCAATATACCTACACCTCTCATCAGCAGACTCAATACTTCCAGAAACAAACCCGCCCCCATGGTAGTAAACAGCAATCCCCCTAACCCTATTCTCAACAGGATAGTATATCCTCACAGGAATCCTAGCCTCCCTACCATCAACATAAGCATCCCAAACACGAAGCATATTACGCCCCCTACAAGCTATACACGTAACAGTGATTAAAGCTTATCACACCATAAAGCACTTTTTGTTACACTTCAACATCACTACCAGTTATTTGAAGAGTAAAAGACTTTCATAGTTTAAACAGTTTAAATATGTTATAACATAAGGTATAAATAGTTTAAATGTTCTTCTTCGCTCTTGGCTGTGGTGAGAAAGTGCCCCGAACTGGAGCTTACGTAGCGGTAGGCATTGTGATAGCCTTTTTGCTTGGGCTTGGCGCAGGCTTCCTCTTTGGAAGAGGAGGTGTTACAACTGTAACTGTGCCAACAACAGTAACACACACTGTTGAGCGAACAGTAACGTTTACTCCTCCAATACTGCAGCAATATACCTCACCCCAGCCCACAGCTCCAACAACAGCTACGCAGGCACAACTTTTACAAAACATTACCTTGAAAGTTGCTATGTCTACAGACATTAGAGCACTGGATATACACTTTGCTATGGGCGTTGCTGATTTCGAGGTTCTTGGAAAAGTATACGAAGCGCTATTCAAAATTGCTTGGGATGGTAGTAAGCTTGCCTATGTCCCGGGGCTTGTAAAGAGTTATAGCCAGCTTAATGAAACTGCGTGGCTCTTTATACTGAGAAACAATGTAGTGTTTCACAATGGCAAAAAGCTTACAGCAGAAGATGTTAAGTACAGCTTGCTTAGGTCAATAAGGCTTTCAGGTATAGGTAAACAGCTATTAACTGATGCCGCTGGAAACCCAATCATAACAGACATAGTTATAGCTAACGAAACAGCATTCATACTTAAGCTCAGTGCCCCCTTCACACCTCTATTCGAAAACTTGGCACACTTATCAACAGCGATAATGCCTAAGGAAATAGCTTTAAAATACTGGGATGGGCCAATAACCTCTATTGAAGACGTTATTGGCACGGGCCCCTTCAGGCTTGTAAGCTATGAGAAGGGTGCTAAAGTTGTTTTGCAAAGGTTCGATGGGTACTGGGGTAATAGACCAAATGTTAAAACCCTTGAGTATTTGATAATGCCTGATGCAAGTGCCAGGATGTCAGCTGTTATTAGTGGTGTTGTTGATGTTGCTGTTGGTATTTCACCAGATATGGTGGAGGCTTTGAGGAGCCAGGGGATAGAGGTGTATAGGGCTCCTGGAGTAAGGCTTGTGCTTGTTGCTATCAACTGTAAGAGAGTTCTTGATGTTAGAATTAGGCAAGCTCTAAACTACGCTGTTAATAAAGAAGATGTTGTTAAAGAGTTTATGAGAGGGTATGCAGAGATTGCTACTAGTGTTGCTTCTCCAACCTTCCCCAATGTAGTTTCTCTAAAGCCATACACATACAATGTTACTAAAGCTCGACAACTCCTTGAGGAAGCAGGGTTTGTAGGCAAGAAGCTAACATTACTTACCTCTACGAGAAGCCCTAAGGATATTCAGCTTGCCCAAGTCATTCAGCAATACTTGAAGAACGTGGGGATAGAGGTTGAAATTGTCCAAATGGAGCATACTGCATTCTTAAAGAGGGTCTTTACAGATCACGACTTTGACTTAGCAATCTACGGGCCATCACCATCATCACTATACTACGCTTTAACCTATTGGAGAACAGGCGCATCTCTAAATGGTCCTGAGTATAGCAATCCGGAGTACGATAAGCTTCTTGATGAAATTGCTACTGAACCTAGTGAAGTTAAAAGAGTTGAGCTCTACAGAAAAGCTCAAGAGATTCTATGGAGAGATGCGCCCGCCATATGGCTTTACTTTGAGGACATACTCATAGCTGCGAGACCCGGTATTAAGGGTCTTCAGGTACTCCCATTCCAAATGCTCATTGTTGACAACGTTTATGTGTAGGGGAGAGCATGAGGAGGTTGTGGATAAACATAGTAAAAGGTTTTTTAAATTTACTTTTAGTTTTTCTCATCACCACAGCAGTTATATACTTCTTAGCTAGGCTTTTCCCTGGAGACACAATCACAGTTCTATATGGCGAAGTTAATTCATTGCAAGATGGTAGAAGGATTTTAGAGGCTAAGCTGGGTCTTGACATACCTCTCTACATTCAATTAATCTCCTTCTGGCAGAAAATTCTTGTAGGTGACTGGGGTATCTCAATATTTGCTGGAAAACCTGTTTTTGATCTTGTGTTTCAAAGATATGTAAACTCCCTTATGCTATCCTTTACAGCAACCTTAACTACTACAGCTGTATGCATACTCCTAGCATACCTCTCATTTACAAGAAGGTGCCGAAGACTTACAACACTAGTAGCCTCTATATCAACATCAATACCAGCAGCGCTTTGGGGAGTGATGCTAATGGTTGCCCTTGTTTTAGCTAAAGTATCTATACCCTTCGGCTCTATTATCATGCCCCTCATCACACTGACAATAGCTGGTGTTGGAGTTTTTTACACAATTTTAAAGAGTCTTATAGATGAGGCGCTGTCAGAGCCCTTCATGGCGTTCTACAGAGCTATGGGCTTAACAAAGTCAAGGCTATTCCTCAAGGCATTGCGCTACGCATTGCCAATGTATATAACAGCTGTTCTCTACAGAATGGGTCTCATTATTGCGGGTGCAGTAGCTACTGAAACTATTTTTAATTACCCTGGAATGGGTAAGCTACTTATAGATGCTTTTGCGTCCAGAGACTACCCAGTTCTTCTAGGCTGGGCAGTTATTATTTCACTGACACTTGCCGCCCTCAATATCACAGGAGATGTTATGCAAGATATTCTCGATCCCAGGGTTAGGGAGCTGATGTGAAGAACCTGGCGCTAGGTGCCTCAATACTCATAATTCTTGCTGAACTCCTCTTAGCCTTACTAGCAGACCTCATTGCGCCCTACTCATACGAGGCAATAGACCTTGGCAATAGGCTTAGCCCCCCTTCACCAAGACACCCTCTGGGAACTGACCCCCTGGGGAGAGATGTTTTCTCAAGGCTTATTTACGCCATGAGAATAACGTTTATAATTGCCATACCATCTGTTCTCATAGCGGCACTCATGGGCGCAGCCGTAGGGGCTCTTGCAGCAGCTGCTAAGGGTTTTACAGATTTTGTGCTTTCAAGAATTTTTGATGTTATGTACGCTATACCGAGCTTCTTCATAGCAATAGCAGTGCTACTCGCTATGGGCTCTAGCGTTACTGGTATAATTATTGCTATTTCCATATCCCTAGCACCAATGTTCTTTAGGCTTGGCAAATCCATTGCTAGAGAAACTCTTACCAAACCATATGTTGAAGCGGCTAAGGCTATAGGAGCCTCACCAATTTGGATAGCATTTAACTATGTTGGAAGACAGCTGTTAGCAACGCTAACTCCAACAGCAGTGTACATGCTTTCAACAGCCATAGCCCTTGAGGCGACCTTCGGCATTATCGGTCTTAGCGTTAGCCCGCCAACACCAAGCTTAGGAAATATGATTTCTGAGTACAAGGAATACATATTTGTTGCTCCATGGCTAGCAGTAGCGCCTATAACAGTAATAGCAGTAACAATTACAACATTAAATACCCTTGCTAATGAGCTTAGTAAAAGAGTTGCTGTTTTTGAGAAATAAGCGTATCCTATGTACCTACTACCTACAGGGGCATGTACAGATGTTAAACACTTCTACATAGTCTATCAACTTCTTCTCGCTAAGCCTCTCAATAACTCTTTCTACAGCAGTTAGTGGAATTATGTAGAGATTTCCTGTTAAGGCAACTCCATTAACCTCCTCTATAAGCCCCCTAGACCTGTAACCCTTACCTCTTATTGTTACTGTTGTTCCCTTCATTAGCTTTCTTATCCTCGTCTTAACATCTCTTGGAGCTGTTTCAGAGACCTTCACTAGTACATAGCCTTGAATACTCACCTGTGCTCAACCTCTTCAAGACAGAGATCCTCTCTACACCTCGTGCCAGCCTCTGATAATATGTTTGCTACTTGCTTTCCACGCTCAATTATCTTTAGGGCTCCATCAATAAGGCTCTTCCTCACCCCGAGCAAGACCTTGACATTCTCAACAAGTGCTGGATCCCCTACACTCTTGAACTTCTTTAAAAGCTTCTCTATACACTCATCAACATGTATCAACGCTGTTGTGATGTGCTTTAGAGCACACCATATGCTTTCCCAAGAGGATCTCAGTAAAGTACCGCTCTTCGTAGCTTCCAACCTCTCAACCATAAACATTACCTGCCCCACGAGCTTTCTCTGTTCTCTAAACATGTCCACTAAGTCTCCAAAGAGGGGAAGCCCCGTAAGTGCATCCTCCTCTATTAGGTGCTGCTCAACGTGATTCAAATGCCCAATTGCATAGAGAAACTCTTGTAGTAGTGCCTCTTCCCACACAGCTAGCTTTTTCTCTTCAACACTTCTTTGACTTTCACTAGCACTGGCATGCTCTACTTGAGTAGCTGCTTCAGGATCTTTGCTGCTTGAAGACATAAAAACACCTTTTTATGCCTAGAAAGGCATAAAATTGTTACAGAGCTTATAAGCACCACGTGTAAAACAGTTTTTGATGATGAGCTTTCGGTCGCTCTGAGCGGTGATTGATTATTCCTCCCACTGACTATACAATACTTACAACATGCTCTTCAAACTCTTAATGGTATATGGTTAATATACTGCCACTAACTGAATTACGCAAGCAGGTCTGTTTACTAAGGAGAGAAAAAGATGTGAGGAAAGTTTCTTTGTTATTAAATCTCGAATACTAATTATAAAGCACTAGTCCTGATTTCGGTGTATTCAATTTTGCAAATCTTTTTCACTCCATTAATTATTTTCTCAATACTAACAACTCCTGCTTCAGGAGGATAAACACCTTTTTTGAAATCTTTTGAGGCTGCAAGCTCTAGTGCTGTTAGTGCTGCTGGTAGTGCTGTAGCTTGAGCTGCATCTTTGCATGCAAGGCCATATCTAATGGTATACTCATCTCCACTCTTAACACCCTTTACCATAACCCCTAGGCCTACGCCTGTTAACGTGTACTCGCCAAGTTTTTCAAATAGTGAAAGAGCTTTGTCTCTTAACTCTGGTGAAATGATTTCAGGCAGTGCTAACACTATCGATATTGCAATATCGCGTGCTCTATACCTCTGCCCCTTGATGTCTATCTCCTTCAGACTCGTGATTCCTAATGCTGAAAACGCTTTAGCTATCTCATTTAACTCAGCAGGCCAAACACCGCCTTTGTTATAGACATTCCTAGCCTTTATGTAACGCGGTATTGTAATAGGCTCTGGATGGCCAACGTGTGCCACCTCCCATGCGCCTATTGGTTTGGGAAATTCGTAGAGTTCAGGTTCAGAGAGGGCTTTTACTTCAATCCACTCTCCATTTCTATAAGTTTTGACAGAGCCTGTTATGGCGTGGAAGTAGTGATCTATGATTGCAGGGCCCATGGTTGGGTCTAGAGCTGACCAAATCCAGTATGTCCCTATTTCAAAAACTTCATCAAGTTTGCCAGCTCCGTGCCTAGCAAGAATATTTGTAATTCCGGGAGTGGCTCCCATACCAATAACTGCTGTAACACCTTTATTCGTAGCCTCGTCATGCAGCTTTAAGGCTTCAAAAGTAGCATCATAATCATCATTTATATCCACAAAATTCACACCAACACGTATAGCTGTTTTCAAAATAGGAACTCCAAATCTGTAAAATGGCCCTATGGCATTAACCACACAATCAGCACGCTTAATTACATCGGCAAGGGATTCTTCTACAGTTGCATCAACATAAACTGTCTTAATGTTTCCACCAACACTTTTTGCTACTTCATCGGCTTTAGCAAGGTTTTTATCAGCAATAACTATTTCAATTGTGGGATCGAGCTCGTGCAACTCTTTAACAATTCGTGACCCTATGTGGCCAGCTCCACCAAGAACAACAACTCTAAGGGACATTCAGACCACCACCTCAAGTATACATCGGCTTACCAGTTAATAAGCACAGCTTAAGTGTTAAAGAGCTGTTCCAGAGTCCTCATGCTCTGACCTCCTCCCCGCCATAAAGGCGGGTGTTCCCTTTAGAGAGTTCATTGGCTTCTCACATCTATTGAATTTATATCTGCAGGGCATTTAGGGAGTAACCGTATGTTTCTAGTATCAGGAGAGAAGACCTTCATCACTCTTCAGATGCTTTGAACGGAGCCGCTACATCATGTCGATTAAAGTTTTCTCTTAGTTACGCTAATAAGCGTTATCACAATCAATTAATCTATGTAGCAAAGCATATTAAACAGAGTGAAAAAGTGTGTAGAGCGTGTAATGAAGCTTCAGCGTGCTGAGCACATGATGTTAGAGGTCGCGCCTGATTGCATTTATGTACCTAATTAATACTTAAAGTGGTGTGCTTGTCTGAGGAGTTAGTGTGAGTGTTTAAGGTATGTCGCTAAGAGTGCCTGTGGAAGACGGGGTGTACATCTATATTAATAAGCAGTGCAAAAAGATAGATGTAGAAGGCCCTTTTGTGCCTCAAGAAGATGGGGTGTACGTAATTTACTTCAGGAATAGGGAATGCCCTGGTTGCAAGGGTTTTGACAAGCTGTGGAGTTCCTTTGTTGAGAATTTTAATAGAGATTTTGGTGCACTGGCTCTTGTTCAATGCAGAAACTTTTTCTATGACTGCGAATCTCAAGAAGCTGCAGACACCTTCATCTTTTACCTGGTGTTGGCAACGCC
>JAJHQM010000038.1 GCA_020833345.1 Ignisphaera sp. | reverse complement strand
CCTTTGTTGAGAATTTTAATAGAGATTTTGGTGCACTGGCTCTTGTTCAATGCAGAAACTTTTTCTATGACTGCGAATCTCAAGAAGCTGCAGACACCTTCATCTTTTACCTGGTGTTGGCAACGCCTCAAGTAGTGCTTGTGATTGTAGAGAATGGAATGCCTGTTTACATAGAGAGAGAATGGCATTTTGAAACCCTCAAGGCATTAGAGGATTTTGTGTACAAAGTTCATGAACGCAGAAAACTGGCTGAAGAAAGCGGCGAATCGGAAGAGGAGGGTGAAGGTATATTCATAGATTTTTCAAAAAGAAACTGGAGGGAAATTGTAGAGCAATTAAAAAAACTAGTATTTGAAGGCAGGAGCCTTAGAGAGCTATGCAATGAAAGTGGGTGCAGAGTCGTTATAGAGTAAATGTTAAGACCTCGACTCACATCTTAAAGAATAGAATTCACTAACACAACGATAATAAACAACGTCTTTGAAATTGTGAAATGAAAGCACCTTTTTCATCCTTACAACACTGTTTTCATAGTGCTTGTAAGTAAAAATCAAAGCATTTCATTGAATAGTGTTGCTGAAGGTATTGCTATGCTGAATAAGAGAAGAAACGTCGTTGAATGCAGGCTGTAGGTATATGTTACTCATTACTGAGAGTGACAATAGCCATAATAATTCAGTAACCGAGGAGACACGTCATTAAGTCCATTGCACTAATATTTGTAGCTCTTGGGCTAACAAGTTATCATATTTAGGAGAATATGGTTGAGGTGTATTAATACCTGTTAAATGTGTTTAATTAGGAAAGCACTTATTTGCTTGCATCCAAACTTGAACGTTTCCTTTGCCTCCGAAAAACTTATAATCCTCCAGAGCTGTGTAGATGCTGTGGTGTGGGTACATGGTTAAGGTAGATGTTGTAATATCTGTAAAGGATGAGACAGCCTTCCTAAGCAAGGGAATTAAAGCTCTAAGGTACTCTACTGTTGCAAAAATGCTTAGAGTATTTAAGAATGAGAAGCTTGGTGCAGAGCTTTCAGAAGTTTTAGACAAAGGCCCTGTATACATAGTTAGATTCAAAAACTACACAGTAGTAGTACTACCTGACAGAACACATGTTGTAGAAGCTAAGACTGCTGAAGAAGCCAAGGCTGTCGTAGAGGAGCTGAAGAAAGCTTTAGCATAAAGTATTGAACTCTTCAATTAAACGTGAAATTATTTTTTGCCTCTAATCTCTCACCACATTCTTTAAACCATTTCACTTCTTAAAATTAAGTATTTTCAAAAATATTGTGAAGAGGCCTTGCTCTAGCTTTTCAAGGCTCATGCAAATTTTTAGTAAGACACATGCACCTGTATATGTAGAGCGTAGCTTATAATTTGAAACCGCCTGGTGATAGAAATGGGCTTTTCAACTAGTGATGGTGTTGTTGAAAAGTGTGTAAGGTATATAGTGCTTGGAGAGGAGAGCCCTGCTGTTAAGCGTTGCTGGGTTTTAACTGCATTTATCTTAGCCCAGCTTCTTGACTATATAAATGAAATTAGAAATGGTGTTTGCCCATTTTGCAAAAAGAGCTCTCGAAACCTGTTTAACCACTTGATGTATGACGAGTTTTGCGGCACAGTATTTAACTCGCTCATTATGAGAGGTGTAGAACTGCACAGGAGGTACGGGCTTACTTATAGGCACAACATTCGTAAAGGCAAAGCAAAGCTTGTGTTTGGACATGAATGCAAAGTTTATTTAGAAAAAGGTATTTCCATAGAGGAAACAGCTATAAAGATTAGAGATGCTGTGGAGCAATGCCTTAGCTAGTTCTGATCTCAATAAGTCACTAAACATCCATTCTTCTATATAGTAACTCGGCATGACCTTGGATTTTACTTACAGACATATATGTATCGCTATAAATCTGAGTAATTAACGCAATGCTTGCAAAATCTCAATGCATTCTCTTAGCTATTTTTTACGTACAGAAGGTTTATAATTTAGGCCATTTAAATTGAATTAGGTGAAAAGCTTTGACAAAGTGGAAGTGTATTGTCTGCGGATATGTGTTTGAAGGTGATGAGCCGCCGGCGAAATGCCCTAGGTGTGGAGCTCCTAGAGAAAAATTCGTTATGTTAGGCGAGGAAGGGGATTAGGTAAGGTATGCAGCAAGGATAACAAAATGTTTTGCAATACGTAATGTCAATTGTTAATGCAAATCCTTTTAAGCTTGTGTGAAATGCTCAACACATATCTATTCTATGATTAGGTAGTTTTTGACTCTCTGCTGAGCTTAGGTTTTGAATCCACTTTGGCACTGTAGCTCCTTCTATACATCTGTTTGGTGTGTAGGGTTTTATGTCTAGAACTGGTGTTTGGTTGTATAAGTCTATGTTTTCTACATAAAGCTTATTCTTCTCTGTTTTGACTAGCTTGGCTATGGTAACTGCTATTGGGTTTGGCCTGTGGGGAGAGCAGGTTGCAAATACTCCTACTGTTGGAAAAGTGTCTAGAGGTGCTCCTAGCCTCCTCGCTAACCCCCTGGGCTTTACCTGCAACACTTTTCTCTGTTCTTCTGAAACTTTGTGTAGATACGCTATGATTATTATGTGCGAGAACCCCTCTAACCCCTTCAAGCCCTCGCTGTACTCAGGTAAAAGCTCTATAACAGCATCAACACCGCTTAGCGAGTTCTTCACTTCCTCATCGCTATACCTGTGCTTTACAAAGCCTATTGGCTTAAGCCTTACCTCAGCTAGCCATCCTTCGGTCACTTATCCCCCCAGCTCACCCATTTCATCATCTAGACCCTGCTTCACGCCTCAAGTAGATCTGTAAATGTAAGGGTTTTTAGGAACTCTATTCTCTTGAATGTTGGTGGATGTGTTGATAAGAGCTCTTCTAGCCCTATGAAGGGCTCTGCAAATGCATATATAAAGAGGGCTCTTATCTTACTGTTCTCTACAATGTCTTTAGCACTCCTATACCTGCCATAGAATCTCTCAAGGGCTTGTAGAGCTGATATCATAGCACTTGGCGAAGTAACTTTAGCTCCATGCGCATCTGCGTAGTACTCCCTCATTCTGGACAGGGCTAGTACTGCGAGCTGCATTAATATGCTTACCACAATTAGAATAACTCCAACTAGTAGAAACATAAGGCCAGCACCACCCTCATTCCTCCTCCTACTACTACCGCCATCCCTGTACAGGCCTGTGTACATACCTATGAACATGAGGTACCTGCCAAGGTAGTACACTAGTGAAGGAAACATGCCGAAGGCCAGCATTATTGAATTGTCTCTATGCTTGTGATGCCCTAGCTCATGCCCTATTACAGCCTCAAGCTCATGCACACTCATAGTGTTTAATAAGCCCTTGGTGACAGCCACATACCTACCCATGGCTGGTGAGGAGTACGCAAACGCATTTGGTATGGGGATGTCTGCAACCATAGCCTTTGGAGGCTTGATACCAGCTTTAGTAGCAACCCTATCTACAATTTTCTGAAGCTCTGGATCATGCCTACATCCATATGAAATGTTTATCAAGGCGGGAGATACGAGCCATGCTATAAGCGAGGGAACGGCTGCAAAGGGTAGTGCAAAGCCCATCAAGGCTAGTGTAATGTTAAAGCCAATTAAGTGAAATAGCAATGCAAAGACAAATATTGTTGCACCAATAACACTAACACCTGTGGCCATCATAGAGCTCTTTAAGTGACTCAAACCAGCTGGAACCCTGCCTCTAACTACCCTCTCAAGAGAGGCGCCGGCGATAAGTAATGTAGCTATAGCAACAATATATGCAAGTAAGTCTATGAATAGCCAGCTCCAGTAAAATGGTGGTAAGCCGTAAATAAAAGGCGCCCCCGGCATGACAAATGCTAGTATCATTCCTAGTAGAGATATGACAAGCAGTATTACTGCTATGAGGCTCAAGACGTAAAGTAATTTACCTCTCAAAGCCAACTTTGCATCACCTGCTTTCAAAGCCTTTTGTTTTGAAGTTTATTAGCCTTTTTTATTATGAGTTAAATAACTGTTTATAGGTGTTGTAAGGTGTTTAGTCTTTGAAGCTTAAATGTGTACAGGAGTTCATTAGGAGTGAGTATTTTGATAGAGATAGCAGAAGAGGACTTTACGCGACTTTTACATGGCTTGTTGAAGAGGTGGGGGAGCTTGCAGAGGCACTGTTGAGCGGGAATAAAGAGAGTATTGAGGAGGAGATTGCGGATGTCCTTGCCTGGACTATAAGTGTTGCCAATCTTGTTGGAGTGGATGTTGAAAAAGCCTTTTTGAAAAAATATGGTGGTACTGCAAAATGCTTAGAAAGCTCTTCTCAAAGCTCTTCTCCTAGCTAGTAACTCTAAGATCTTTTTATGTGTGTGTACATCTCTATCAGGTTTTCTTGGCTCTATATGAATATATGTAAAGCTTTTCACATGCCTTGCTATTTCGCTCTTGATCTCCTCAATTACTTGGTCAACTTCATCCATGCTGAGCTCTGGGGCAAGCTCTACATCCATAAACATAGCGTATTTCTTAGGCTCTATTGCAAACGTTTTTACAGTATTTACATCTCTTACCGCTGGATTTGATAACGCTATTTTTACAGCTCTAGCAATATCATATGCAGGAGCTGCCCTGTAAACAAGAATCTCTACGCTTTCCAAAACTATTCTCACCATGCACACTACAAGCATTGCATTGAGAGCTAGAGACGCTATTACATCTACAACTGGGTATACATGTGAAAGTGGTAATGTTGCAAGAGCTGTCAACCCTCCAACAATGTCATAAATATTTTCAAAAACTATGTACTTAATTAACGGATTTCCATAGCCTCTTTCCCTAAAAAACCTCTTTTCATCTCTATACGCAATCACCATTGATAAGATGTCAAGAGCTAAAGCAACTGAAACCAGCCCTATTCCTAAACTCGTATTAAGAATTGTTGAACTGCTTTTTAATGCTGAAATAGTTTGAAATATACCTAGCGCTACAAGAGAGCCTAGGACTAGAAGCCCTATGGCAAAGCTGAATACGTACAAGTACATGGCTTTTCCAAATGGGTCAAACCCCTCTTCGTGCTTAAGGGCTATTCTACTGCCTGTGTAGACCAGTGCGCTATTTAGAAGGTCTCCAAAGCTCCTCAAAGCTTCTACAAATACAGCTTTAGAAGTTGTGAATAGCGCTGCGAATAGCTTTAGGATAAACACTGCAACATTGGATAGAAAGGCTATGGCAGGGCTCTTCAAATCAATTGCTGGGCACCGCACCAAAAACTCTATGTCTTGAGGATGCTTATAAGCTTTAAAAATCCTGCTTTTCCTCATTAAAAAGGTGCTTGTAGTTGCCGTCCGCACCACCTGTTGATGTGCCTGCGTATATCATAGCTGCTGTACTTGGCATTGTGCTATGCCTATGGGGAGTCCAGTTATCTAGAGTTATAGCTTCAATCACTCTTGCTAGTGTTTTAGGCTACTTAACATACATCTATGTACACAAAGCTTTTGGCAGTATAGCACTAGCAATACTGTTTATGTTTATAGCTATTGGCATAGGGTTTGCTCTCGGCTTTACACTATTCAGGCTGGGGCTTTCAATAGTATTTGGCTATACACTCGCCTCAATACTTACAAAGTCTGTTATAGGGTTTAGAGAAACTGCTTTATTACTTGTCCTAACAATAATTTTCACAGCTCTAATCTACGTACTGAGCAAGTACATTCTCATACTGCTTTTCGTAGCATCAGGCTCGGCACTTCTCTTCAAAAGCCTTGTAGCACTAGGCCTCGCCCCCACTCTTTCACTTATAGTGATAGTAGTAGTGGCTACTGTGGGTATCTATAACCAGCTAAAGAGGGTAATCTAGCTCTTTTCCTCTCCTTCACCCTCAATAAACTCCTTCTTTATAGACTCTCGCAACTCTCTAATCCTCTTTGCCTGTTCTAAAGCCTTTTCAATAAGCTCCTTACTTGCCTCAATACCCTTCTTAACAAAGTAAGCTACTGCCTCACTCCTACTCCTAAAGATACCTATATCTATAAGCTGATCTATAACCTCCAACTCCTTTACCCCAATTCTTGTCGAAACTACTTCACTAACCCTCTTAGAGGCGCCTCTAAACGCTTCCTCAATAGCGTCCCCAACTTCCCTGAGCATATCATCTATGAAGTCTGCCAACCCCCTAAAAGACCTTATGAAAACCCTTGGCATGCTCTCAAAGTCTGGTAGTGATATTACAATACCTGTTCCAACACCTCCAAACTTTTTATAAAGCCTTTCAACATGATCAGATATGCCTCTAAGCACTTCTTTCACAATGTTTCTCAGCTCATCAACACTAAGAGCTTTTTCACCAGCTTCTTCAGCAACCTTCTCTAACTCCTTTAGCGATTTTCTTAACTCCCTTAGTATATCCCTAGACCTCTCTCTCCAAAGCCTATACGCTTCCCTTACTTCACCCCTGTCCAGAAGCCCTTCAACATCACTTATAAGCTTCTTAACTCTATCTTCAAACTCCTTTAAAATCTTCTCAAACTCCTTTCTAAACTCCTCACTCATTTACACCACCTGTAACTTTGTAATTTTGTAACTAGCCTTACGTAACATATTGACTGTGTAAGTTAAAAAGGTTTGCAGAACTTGGCAGAGGCTTTGAAAAGATTTTATACCCCTTTAACTAGTCAATAACAACTTAGCTTGTTGGGAGTTAGGGCTTGTGCGGAATCATAGGGTTTGCTAAGAGCGGTAATGCTCCTTTGCGCTGTTCAGATGTCTTAGTGGAGGGGCTTAGGAAGCTAGAGTACAGAGGCTATGATTCTGTAGGTGTGGCTGTGGTTTCTAAAAACGGTGGATTTGTAATAATTAAGGATGTTGGGTCTGTGGACAGAGTTGTTAAAGCTCCTGAGTTTGAAGTGCTTGATGGTAGTGTTGCTATAGGGCATACTAGGTGGGCTACTCATGGAAAGCCTTCTAAAGAAAATGCTCATCCCCATACTGATTGCAGTAAGAGAGTTGCTGTTGTGCACAACGGTATTATAGAGAATTACCTGGAGCTGAAGAATGTCGTATTGGGGGAGGGACATGTATTTATGAGCGAGACTGATACAGAGGTTGTTGCTCACCTTATAGAGCACTTTAAGAAGTTAGGAGCAAAACCTTTTGAGGCATTTAAAAAGGCTGTAGCAATGCTTAGAGGTTCTTACGCTCTTGCTGTTGTAGATCTTGATGAGCCTGACAGGATATTTTTCGCTAGAAGTGTCTCCCCTCTTGTCATAGGGCTTGGAAATAACATAAACTTTGTTTCAAGTGATATAACAGCATTTGTTAAGTACACAAATAGAGTTGTTGTTTTGCAAGATGGTGAAGTGGGCTATGTATCATCATCAGAAGTCTATGTGGAGTTCAATGGAAGGCCTGTTGACGTGTCTTCAAGGATAAGATTAGTGGAACTAGATGCGCAAAGCATTGAAAAGGGGGGCTTTCCTCACTACATGACTAAGGAAATTTTTGAACAGCCATACGCACTTGCACAAACATTTTCAGCTTTACAAACTCAAAACATATCAGATGTTTTAAGGGTCTTGGAGGAAGCGAGAAAGATATACATAGTTGGTGCAGGCACCTCCTACCACGCTTCACTGCTTGGCGCAATAGCGTTTAAGAGGTTTCTAGGTCTTGATGCAGAGGCCTTGATATCATCAGAGTTTAGGGTGATTTCAAGAGCTGTTAAGTGGGGTGATGTCGTTATTGGGGTTAGCCAGTCCGGGGAGACTATAGATACCCTCCTAGCCCTTAGAGAAGCTCGCGAGCGCGGTGCTAAAACAGTAGCTCTAGTGAACAACCAATTCTCTACCATAGCCAGGGAGTCTGATTATGTTATCTCAATGAGGGCTGGGCCTGAGATAGCCGTAGCGGCAACAAAGACCTTCACTACACAGGTTCTCAGCCTTCTCTACATAGTTGCTAGGCTAGCAGAGTTTACAGGTGCTATAGATGTTGATTACAAAGCGCTAATCCAAGGCCTTAAGATGAGTCACGAGGTTGCTCAAAGAGTTCTTGAGGCATGTACAGAGGTGTGCAAAGCTATTGCAACAAGGCTTGCTGAAAAGCAGTCTGCTTACTACCTTGGTAGAGTATTTGGAGTGCCCATAGCTATGGAGGGAGCGCTAAAGCTTAAGGAAATTGCATACATACATGCTGAGGCCTATCCAGCTGGAGAGTCAAAACATGGCCCAATAGCACTTGTTGAAGAGGGTTTTCCAGTTGTATTCATATACCTAGGCTTTCTTGACGAGATGCTTGAAAGCAATGTAGAGGAAATGAAGGCTAGGGGGGCATACGTGATAGCAGTGGCTCAAGGAGACACGGTGCTGGGCAGTATAGCGAAGTACAGCAATGCTGTAGTAAAAATGCCAAAGGCTCCTCTAGAAGTCAGGCTGATTACTTACGTCATACCACTACAGCTAATAGCATACTACACCTCCGTTATAAAGGGGTTAGACCCTGACAAACCTAGGAATCTCGCCAAAACAGTTACAGTGATATAGAAGTATTGCAGCACATGACGTTATGTGCAACACGCTTAGAATCTACATGGTGTACTGTGAAAGCAGGGGCTCTTGCTCTATAGAGTGGTTAAAGCATTGGAGGATTAAAAAGTAATTAATGTGTTAAATTCTGGTCTTAGATTAATTTAGAGAACCTCTTTTCAACTTCTTCCCAGTTGACTATATTCCACCAGTTCTCCAAGTACTTTCTTCTATCATTTTTGTAGTCTATGTAATATGCGTGTTCAAATACGTCAACAACAAGTATTATTGGAAGAGTTGGGTGAATATTTGTATTGTGTTTTTCAATCTGCATTATTAACAGTCTATTAGTTGCATTGCAGTATGTTAGTGCTGCCCATCCAGAACCTTCAACAGTTAACGCCGCCTCCACAAACTCACTCTTAAACCTCTCAAAACTACCAAAATCATCAACAATTTTATCTCCTATTCTACCACCTGGTGCACCTCCACCTCTGCCTGGAGGAGCCATGTTATACCAATAGAGCGTGTGCAAAACGTGCCCGCCAATGTTAAACGATAACAACTTTAAAGCTGCTTTTACATCAAATGGCTTACCCTCTTTTCTCGCACTATCCATCATTTGAATAATCCTGTTAGCACCATCAACATAGCCCTTGTGATGAATTTCATAATGAATTCTGAGTTGCTCTCGCGAGATATATGGTTCTAGAGCTTCATAGCTGTATGGAAGTGGAGGTAATTCATATAATTTTTTGGCTTTTTCCAACTCTCACACCTCCAATATATCTAGTAAAATTTCTAACTTTTATTAATTTTATCAATATGATAATAAAAGGAATTTTGCTGTTTTAACAAATGAAATTCCCTATGTTTCACATGTAAATTTTTAATATGGTAGAGGCATTGAAAGTTATCTTTAGATTGCTTCAATTAATTGCTAGGCTTAAAGTCTTTTTCTCTTAATACTTTAATTACGTTCTCAAATGCTTTTTATTGTAAATCTTGGAGGCTCTATCCATTCACTTTTGCATTTAGGGCATCTAGAGGGCTTCTTTGGCTTCTCTAGGTCTTTAAACACATAGCCACATTTTCTACACCTTGGTGGAATCATGAGTAGAGCTTTTGAGCCTCCGTACATTCTTCTAATGCTTTTTGCTATGTGCTCTAAATGCTCATAAACATCACTAACCTCAATTTCAAACATCCTTGCAATATCCTCTGCTGTGAGAGGCTCTGAAGACTCCATTAAGAGCTTCATTATTCTTTGCCTAATGCTCCCCTCCTCTAGACTCAAGCATTGCACCGCCAAAAGAGTTTTGGAAAACCTTGTTAAAAAGGTCTTAAGGTTCTTCACAGTTTGTGATAAAAGTATTATGCATAGAGCTTTTAAGTGCAGAAAGCAAGAAATTGTTTTGC
>JAJHQM010000036.1 GCA_020833345.1 Ignisphaera sp. | reverse complement strand
TCTGGAGAAAACATATTCATAGTGAAAAACAGAGTATTGATAACACCACCTGTGTACGACGCCATATTGGAGGGGATTACACGAGACACTGTAATAAAGTTAGCTACAGAGGTGCTGGGGCTAAGAGTTGTAGAGAGAAGAATTAGAAGAGAAGAGCTTTACACAGCAGATGAAGTCTTCTTCACAGGAACAGCAGCAGAAGTAACCCCAGTTACTGAAATCGACGGCAGGGCCATAGGAAGTGGACAAATAGGTGGAGTAACATCTCAAATAATGGAACTCTACAGCAAAGTTGTATTAGGGAAGATTGATAGGTATAGAGACTGGATAACAGAGGTTAAGGTAAAAGAATAACCTCCTCTCTACTCTAAAAAAGGCTTAAAGTCAGCGCCAAGAAGCTTGTTACCTACAGTTATCAGTGCATGGTTACGACAATATGGTTTAAGGTATTTAATTGCAGCAATGTAGCGAAGATGGTATCAGCTCTCCGCCGTATCTTCACCACTTCCGCTCCAATAGACTTCATCATTTAGAACCATACTAAAAGTCTTCTAAGTTCAGTTTATTTATCTTTTCAGCATTATTAATCTTAGGATGCTGTAATGAAGCGTTATGTGTACAGTTACGTTGAAGGCCCTGTTTTAACTAAGTGGAGCATTGAGAGTATTTTACAGCATGCTAGTAGGGAAACGGAGGGGGTAGTTGATGTAGTTGTGGACTTCGGGCTTTCAAGAATAAGCGTCAGAATTGTAGGTGGAGAAGCGGTGTTTCCGGAAGGGCTCGTCATCCCCCTCGACCACTTAAGCTCTTTACCTGAAAACTTTGCGTATAAAATCATCAATGGGCGTCTTCAGCGTCTTGACCTCTATAGTGATGGTAAGTACTATAAGTTGAAGCCTGTTGCTTTAGCTGCACCACCAACGCTAGAGATAAATGGTGTTCAAATGCATAGAACTGTTGATATGGATCCATGGAGGGACACGCTTGTAAAGGTTTCTGCACTTGGTGTTCTCAGGGGTAGGAAGGTGTTAGATATATGCACGGGTCTTGGCTATTCAGCAATTGCTGAAGTTGTTAAAGGGGCTAGAAGAGTTGTAACTATAGAGAAGGATCCTAATGTGCTCTACTTTGCGTCTCTAAATCCGTGGTCACGTGGTTTAGGTGATGAGAGGATTGAGATTGTACTTGGAGACGCAGCTGAGGTTTTGAAAGAGCTTGAAAGTGAGGAATTTGATGCTGTTTTTCACGATCCACCAAGGTATAGCCTTGCTGGCGAGCTCTACAGCAGGGAGTTCTATAGGGAGGTGTATAGGGTGCTGAAAAAAGGTGGAGTACTTTTTCACTACACTGGTGAGCCAGGTAAGCATAGCAACGTGAGCTTTCTTAAAGGCGTTAAGAAGAGGCTGGAGGAGGCGGGCTTCGAGGAGGTGAGGTGGATTGAGAGAGCGAAGGGGTTTAAAGCACGTAAACCCACATGATTAGTGGGTAACAGCTCTGTAGTAAGCGTAGAGCCTTGCCTTCTCATAGCATGACTTTAAGAGGTCTGCTAAATTGCGTTCCCTAAAGTTCTTATCCACCCACGTAATCGCATTGAGCCTGATATTTACCTTCATGCCGAGCCTTGCAATTTCCCGAGCCCACAAACTCCTTAACTGACTTAGCACACTAGCATCACCTGTATCAATAAATTGTGTAAGCCTCGATATGTCCTCTACAGCTTCAGCCAAAGAGTACACATCTTCAGGCGGTGTCACTACGCCAGTTCCACTAAGGTAGTTCCACTTTAAATCAACTACAGTTTCAGGCAGGCCACCAAGATTTGAAACAACCACTGGTGTGCCAACTGCTTGAGCTTCTATAGACACTATGCCAAAGGGTTCGTAACGTGATGGCACTGCAAAGACGTTTGCTGCATAGCAAGAGGCTTTAAGGGTTTTCTGTGGAACGGCATCTAAAAATAGTATGGCTCTACCGAGAACTTCACCAGCAAGTGACATAATGTAGTGTTCATACCCAGTATCGCCAACGGGAATTCCAAAAATAACTGCGCATACCTCTTGAGATGTGTGTTTAAGTGCTCTAAGTAAAATATCAAAACCCTTTGACGAAGTCAGTCTTCCAGCAGTAACAACTATGTACTTGCAGGTGTGGTTTAAGTAGCCAGCTCTACTAAATGAGGCTGTATTGACCCAGTTAATAAGGCCTTTTCTAGCTTCACTCCTCTCACTAGACCCGAAGAGCTCTACAGCATACCTCCTAGCCTCATCTTCTCTCCAGTCGGTAACGTTATGAATAACAAAAGTCTTTTCAGTCATCCAATGCCCAAACCTATCTAAGATTTCCTTTAAGTACCCCCAACTGTTAGTAGCAAGGACGTCAGCTTCTATAGCAGTAAAATGCTCTACACTGCCCATTGCCATGTTCCAGAGATTTTCAGTACAGAAAAACTCGTGTTTATTTGGCATCCAAATTCTGTGGCAAGTGTCAGGAAGCCCACACCACATGCAGGACGCGTAGTGCCATGGGAAGGCTCTGTGAGATAGGAGGTGAATTGAGTAGACTAGTGGTATTGCATAGCCCCTGAGCTCAAAAAACAGCTTAGCTGCAACACCTGCTAGCGCCGAGGTCCAGTCATTTGCGTGAATAAGGTCTGGAACCTCTCCCGACAGCTCTATCCAGTGTATCAAGGCCCTTGTATAGAGGCATGCCTTTTCCTCAGCATATGCATAGATGTACCAGTTGTCAAGAAACCTACCCGTAGCCTCGTCAAGCCCCTTGAACAGCACTATGGAAACTCCATTAACCTGAGCCTCTTCAGCACCTACACAGTATCTATATGCATTCCCATTAACACCAATTCTATTTCTACAAACCTTAAACCACTCAACAGGCTTTAAGTTATATCTCCTTCTATGCTCTTCAGAAAGGTGCCTTCCATGAGAAGGCATGAAAACCTTAACGCTATAGCCAAGCTCTTTCAACACCTTAGCGTAGAGGGTAACAGCCCTTCCAAGTCCGCCAAGAGTAGCCAAATCCCCAAACTCAAAAGACAATAACCACACATTTCTAATAACGCTAGGGGCTACGATCATTTGCAAAAACCTTTGCTACAGTTTTAATGACCTCTACACATATTAACTTTATAAATTAAGAATAGTTTTGTGTTTTCAAAATGGAAGTGAGCTTTTCTGAGCTGGTTCTCCATGATGGAAAGGTTCCTCCTCATCTTCTCTACTACATGAAGAGGCTTTCTAAAGCCATTCTTAGTTACATTCACGAGGTTTACGGCCCTGATGAAATTGTGAAAAGAGTTGCAGATCCATTCTGGTTTCAAGCATTTAACAATGTTATTGGAATGGATTGGGATAGCAGTGGCTCTACAACTGTGGTTATTTACATGCTGAAGAGCTTTGCAAACGCCTCAAACTTCAAAGACCTAGGCATAGCTACGCTGGGAGGTAAAGGTGGCGATTCCAGAGCTGTGGTTAAAGAACTTGAAGCGCTCCAGAGGAGTGGTGTAGATGTCGAGGTTCTTGAGAAAGTGAGCAGGCTTGGTGCAAAAATAGATGGAGTTGCTTTGCAAGATGGTTACAAACTCTACATTCACAGCATCATTGTGAGTGAGAGTGGTGTGTGGACAATAGTGCAGCAGGGTATGAATACAGAAAACTTGTTGGCACGCAGATATCACATTCATGGGGCAGAGGAAATAAAACTTGCTGGGGATCCTCACAGTGGTATAGCGTGTAATAGGGTTGGCACAGCCCTAAACCTTGTTGATGTTGAGGCATCTAAAAGTAGAAAAACAATAGTAGACCTCGTAAACTCTTCAAATGTGCAAACCCTAATAAGGGACATAGCTATGGTCAATAGGATGCTGAGAGGCGATAAAGGGCTTGAAACTTGGCTAGACAGTAAGAATAGTGTGAGAAGCGCTATAGCCCAGTCAATAAGGCTTCAGGTAAAGGAAAACAGCAACATGTTTTTCTACAAACCAATAACAAACTTAAATTGGATAGAGAAGGTGTTGAAAAGGCTTAGCGAAATTAAGCCAGAGAGTTTTGAAGAGCTTCTTCTCTTAAAGGGGGTTGGTCCTGAAAGCATTAGAGCACTTGCACTAGTTGCTGCCGTTATTTATAATGCAAAGCCCTCATTCAAAGACCCTGTAACACACCCTATAGACCCATTCCTATACTCTTATGCACATGGAGGAAAAGATGGAGTGCCCTATCCAATTAAGGTAGAGCTGATGAAGAGAACAATAGAGTTTTTGGAGGAGACTCTACAAGAATCAAGAATTGAGGAGAAGATAAGGAGAAAGGCTTTAGAGAGGCTATATAAGCTCTTCAACAAAATAATAAGTGAATCTTAGAACAAGTTCTCAAAACAAAAATCACAATGCAACCAATAAACATACAAATGTACATCGTCAACACATTACTAACAAGTTAATGAATCTTCACATAGATTCGCAAGAGCTCAACCCTCATGCTTATTAACCTTGAAGTGATACTGCTGTTCACGGTGAATTGAGTATGGCATGCACAAAGCCAGTCAAAGTAAAAGCTCCTGACGGTACAGAGAAAGAGCTAGTACCAAAGAAAGTGTGGGCTCTGTCTCCTAAGGGTAGGAAGGGTGTTAAGATAGGTTTGTTCCAGGACCCTGCAACTGGTAAGTACTTTAGAGCCAAGGTTCCAGACGACTACCCAGAGTGCAGCTAACATAAGACACATTATCCTCACATATAAAACAACACATTTTTTAATTCTTCAAAATTCTTAACTTCTGTTCCCAGGGGCTTAAATAATTGATAGCTCCTAGTTCAGTAAAGGAGTTTTTAACTCACATCATAAAGGAAAAGCTCGCCGTAATTAAATCACAGTATACGAATTTCAATATAGCTTTTGTCAATTGGCTAACTGAAGAACTTTCTAAAGAAATGCTTAGTGTCTGTGTAGCTGGAGATTACGAGGTGCTGGACTTTGCTCAAAGGATGTGTAAAAACGAGCTCTTGAACAATAGGTGTGGTGATGATAACTATTACAGTATGGCAATAGTGCTTAGCAGGGGATTTGCTAAGGCTCATAAAGTAAAAGCTGAAAGAGTTGTGCATATTGTAATGGGTAAGGAATCGTCATGTCGCTGGAGTAAGGATGGTTTGGAAGCCTATACAGTAAGAAAAGCAAATAACAATGTTTATACTATAAGGAATTGTAAGAAGTTAGCAGAATACTACATCGTACAGGTTAATGCATGCACGCTACTCGATTATCAATTGCCACACGAAGTTGTTGATGTATATGCAATACTGTGTGAAGTTGTTGAGGTTTCTGGTTCATCTATTAAAGCTAGTGATTTCCTCAGGTATCTTGTAAAGGTGAAGGGGTTTAACAGGGAGTCAGCGTTAAAAGCAATAGAACTAGCAATTAAGCTCAATTTAATTAAATATAGCGGTGGCTATTTGGCTCCATTATAAAGGTTTTGAATTTTTAATACCCGAGTAATAAGATATCATGTCTTAGGGAACTGTAAATGGGAGGAATTTTTGCAGTGCTATCTCCTACTCAACGAAATGTTGTAGAGTATGTTATTGGGGGTCTTAAGCGCCTTGAGTACAGGGGTTTTAATGGAAGTGGTATAGCTATTTTATCAGGTAATGAGGTTGTAGTGTATAAAGATGCGCAGCTTATTGATGTTGTTGCTGATAAGTATGGTTTGAAGAGCTTAAGCTCTTGGATAGCGCTAGGGCATACGAGATACGCAACGCATGGCAAGCCCCATGCTGATAATACTCAACCCCATACTGATTGCAGTAATAGTGTGGCTGTAGCTGAAGATGGTGCCGTAGCGAATTATGAAGTGTTGAAGGATAGCTTAATTGTTGAGGGGCATAGGATAGTGTCTCGTTGTGATGCTGAGCTAATTGCCCACCTCATTGAGAAGTACTACACTGTTACTAGTGACTTTGGGAGTGCCTTTAGAAAAGCTGTAGCAGGGCTTGACGGATACTTTAGCCTTGCAGTCATGGACTCTCACTGCAGGTGCTTACTAGCCTATACTCATGGCCCTCCGCTTTACATAGGGACCTCAAAAGACTTCATAGCTATTTCATCTGGTAAAAGTGCTTTACTAAACCTTGTGGATAAGTACTTCAGATTAGAGTGTGGCGAAATAGCTTTAGTAAGCACTTCAGGAGTGCGCGTAGAAGCTCTAGATGGTGCTAGAATTGAAAAAGAGGTGAGCCCTATAGATGTGGACCCCAGGTATGTGGATAAGGATGGGTATCCTCACCACATGTTGAGAGAGATATATGAAGTGCCAGAGGCCCTTATGAGAACTCTTTACACTGTTCAAGAAAAGTACCTCAACTTTGCTGCAAGACTTGTAATTGATGCAGAGAGAATATTCATGGTGGCAAACGGCTCCAGCCTTCACGCAGCTTACATAGGCTCTTACTACCTTACTGAACTAACCGGGGTAACCCCCATTGTGGTTAGCGCTGCAGAGTTTCCACTTTACCATGTTGATAGTGTTGGGCCAGGAACAGTAGTCATAGCTATTTCACAATCGGGAGAGACGAGCGATGTAATTACATCAGTATTTGAAGCTAAGCTAAGAGGGGCAACAATTTTAGGTATAACAAATTACATAGGTTCTAGAATTGCCAATCTCTCAAACCTGTACTTACCCATAGGAGCTGGGCCAGAGCTCGCTATTCCCGCTACAAAAACATTTACATCAACACTACTTCTACTCTACCTAGTATCGCTGAAAGCTGCTCTACAGGCTAAGAGAATTGATGGTGAGGAGTTTAAGAAGAGGATAGGGGAGGTGAAGAATCTTAGCGCAATTCTAAGCAACAATCTCAAGCGCATTGAGATGCAGGCAGAGGAAGCTGCGAGAGGCATGGTGCAGTGCAGAAGTGGCTATGTGGTTTCAAGGGGGCTGACATACCCCCTAGCTCTAGAAGGGGCGCTTAAGCTTAAAGAAGTTGCCTATGTACATGCAGAAGGGGTTGAGGCAGGTGAATTTAGACACGGACCCCAGACCCTGCTTGAGAAAGGGGTGTTCACAACCTTCATACTACCTGTAGAAAAACAGGCTTTGCAAGCCACATACAGCTTAATCTCAATGGCTCTTGAGAAAAGCACTACTACTATAGCAGTAGGATTTGAAGTAGAGCAGAAACTTGGCGAACTAAATGGCAGCCTGTTAAAGGTTCTTGTTCCCTACGTAGACAGGCACTTAGCACCAATAATTCTAAGCGTACCACTACAATTCATAGCATATAAACTCGGAGTGCTCTTACAAAGACCCATTGATAGCCCTAGATACTTATCAAAAACAGTTCACTAAAGCAATACTACTAGGTGAATACGGTATGGTCGTGCTCTCGCCAGAAACACTCATGGAGATATTCAAGCTTACAGCAAATGCTGTAGATTGCAGCGGATTGAAGCTTCACCTCGATAAAGTATTTGCTTTTCGCGGCTGGGGATCTCTAAGAGTAGGCTCAAAGAAGGTTGCTGAGGTTGAGGAAGTCGAGGATGAGGACGGCGTATACCATCTTAAGCCCGGGGCTTACAAGATCAGGTACGCAGAGGTGGTTAGGGTGCCCCTAAACACAATAGCGCTGGCTATTCCAAGATCAACTCTCCTTAGATCTGGAGCCACAATATACACAGCGGTATGGGATCCTGGTTATGAGGGGAGAGGTGAAGGGCTTTTAACGGTATTTAACCCCCATGGAATAGAAATTGAAAAAGGCACACAAATAGCTCAACTAGTGTTCTTAAGGCTAGATAGAGAAACAATGTTTGCTTATAGAGGAAGTTATCACAAGGAAAACATAACACAAGTAGAATAAGGCACAGGTAAACACAATACACTCCTTCTTAGATTATCTGAGAAGAATTGCAAGGAATATGAAGTCTACTTCATAGCTCAAAAATTAAAATTCACTTCTTAAGCTCTACACCAAGATCCTTATATACCTGCTCTAATAGCTTGTGCTTAGCTTCAAGATCACTCACGTGGTTAACCATCTGAAGTAGTGCTAACGCCCTAAGGGTTTTCTTAATCGTGATACTTAAAGTATCAACAGAATCCCTCAGCTCCCTTATAGCCTGAATTATATGAAGCAGCAGCTCTTGTATGTGAGTAAGCTCATGGGCAATAGCACTCAGGTCAACACCTTCATATGCATACCTACCTCTTTCCTCAGCACCTGCCACAACTTCTTTCTGCTCTTGCTGCATTATTTCCTCACTAATTCTCCTAACATCATCTTCGCTTTTAGGAATAGACAACCTGCTAAACTTAGACAACATAAACACCTATGGTAACCAGAACATATCAAGTCATTCTAAAACTGGTTACTTAGAATAAAAGCTTTAACCTCACGAGATACTGTTAATTTTCTCAAATAGGGCATAGAAAAACCCGAAGGTTTTGTGCTTATGTGGCCACGCTCTCATTGTCCCTGGTATAAGTCCGGGGCTGAAAGGCTCATTTAATGGCACAAGCCTTATAACACCGCTATACTTGTTCAGAATCTGCTCTACAACATCCTCATTTTCTTCTCTGAATAGTGAACAGGTTGTGTATAGTATTCTGCCCCCCTTCTTAGTCAACTTTATAGCTGCTTCAAGAAGCTCTAGTTGAAGTGTTTGCAACTCTAACACTTTCTCTTCCGTAATTCTCCATCTAAGCTCCTGGTTCTTCATAATAGTACCACTTGATGTACATGGAGCATCTAGAAGAACCTTATCAGCTACCTCAACACCGAGTATCCTAGGAGCGTTTCTAGCGTCTTCCTTAAATATCTTCACAATTTCAATACCTGTCCTCTTCAGCAAATCCTTCATACGCTTTATTCTCATTTCATCTATATCAAATGCATAGATGGTGCCCTGATTCTTCATAAGCTCGCCCATGTGCTCTGTCTTACCGCCAGGTGCTGCACACATATCTATAACAACTTCACCAGGTTTTGGATTTAGTAGAATAGCTGCAAGAGCTGGTGCCTCTTCCTGAATGATTATCTTGCCTTCTTTGTAAAGCTGTGACTTATCAAAGTCATAGGGGCCTTTAAACTTTATGACTGTGGAAACATACTTGCTCACAACAGGCTTCACCCCCTCTTTCTCAAGGATGCTCACAACCTCCTCTACAGAACTCTTAAGAACATTTACTCTAACACTTATCGGATACACCTTGTTAAACTCCCTCAAAACCTCCTTAGATTCATCAGGCCCTAGCAACTTTAGTAGTCTAGAGATTATGGTTTGAGACACCATGTACCGATACTCCCACTTTTCCACCATATTCTTAGGCTCCCACTTGTAGTTAGCAATTTTGTCTACAAGTTCCCAAAAATATGCCCCAACGTAAGGATGCGTAGTATCAGAGAGAAACTTTGCTACTCTCTTCTTAAAGTAGCTTACAAAGAGGTTTTTTGCATCCCTATACTTTGTCTCTTTAATAAACCTCTCAAAAATTAGAAGCTCTATAGCAACTCTAAGTGCAGCACGAAGCCAGGGATCAAGTATAGCCACATTAGAAACCCCCGTAATCTCAGAAGCAATTCTATCCAATAAGCCTACTCTTTTCCAAATATCATAGTATACTGCTGTCAGCATTCTATCCTTAAAGGTTCCAGCTATGCCATATTCAGCAAAGACATCGCGCTTTGCCTGCTGACTAGGCTTCACTTCTTCACCCAACTTTACAGCCTTAACAAGAGCCTCAACATCCTTAGCTGTAATTGCTATGTAGCTCACAGCCAATCACCAATGTAATGCCAAGCTACAGTGCTGTGTTACAGCAATTGACATTTCACATTAATACTTTGTGCATAGGTATTAAAGGTTCAAAAGGTTTTTAAGTATAAGAAATTGTGGAGAGGTATTGATGAAGCTTTCGAGATTTGAAGGAAGGAGTATAGGCTTAGCTGGGCTAACCACCGGAGGTGTTGGAAAAGCGTGGAAGGCAATAGCAGACAAAATGTTTGCAGAAAGTTACATTTTATACTATGGATTTCCGCAAAAGAAAATAATTACAAAAACAAAGGTGTTCTATGTAGACCCACCTCTTATCAGGGGTAAGGCTATTAAGGTAGCAACCAGACTTCTACGTCAACCAGTTATCGCCATAGTAAATGCCGAGTCTAGCTGCATTGATAAAAACCTCGTAGAGAGTGTT
>JAJHQM010000002.1 GCA_020833345.1 Ignisphaera sp. | reverse complement strand
TATCTTCACCATCGAGTTTCGAAATGTTAATACAAGATTCTATGGTCTGGATTGAGAAGTTCTTAAGATATGGTTTTTTAGAGAAAATAAACAAAGAATTCAATATTTACTTTGCAATTTACTATGATAAAGAAACCTTGTGGCGAAGCCTCTTATACTACATTCCAGTTATTGTAACTGTAAACTTCAACGATGTTTTAAGCATAATTAAATGCAAAGAGGTTTATGTTACGCAATTTACAAGATATTCTAGCTTTAGAAAAGTTATTGAAGCGAGTTCAAAAGTCAATATATACATTATTACCCCTAATCTTCAGAACAACAACGATGAAGAAATTTGTAATCCCTTAACGTGTATAAATCCTGGCATCTCCTCTCCTTACTCGTTTGACAATGAAATTGAATTTATTCAAAGGTTCTCGCATAATATATTTAGAGAAACAAACAAACTCTACATTGAATTTTGGAGTTCTATAGCGTACCTAGACAACGATTTATGTGACTACATATGGTTTTTCAATCCAACAAACAAAGACATAAATGAAGCTCTAAAGATGCTGAGCCAAAGAAGTTCGAAGCCTAAAATTGTAAAGGTAATAATTACACAAGATCTAATTGCAGAACTAGGTGCAATAAATAGTAGAAGGATTTGGCTTTCACCTATACTCAAAAATATAATAATGCAATTCAAATCAAAGGTTATCCTCATGTAGGTGTAATTTCAGAGAGGTTCAAACTCATCATATCATATCACGTGTTCAGCATGGTGAGCCTCATCATAAAGCATTAATCAACTATTACATGAATACTTTAATCTATTTATAATTTTATAATACTATCAAACATGGTTTAATAATTGCTTTTCAGAGGTTTGGATCATGTATCAAATTATGTATGTGGGTGTAATTACAGGAAATAGACTTGATAGTTGTGAGAGCTTGCCAGTGCTTTTCTTGGCGCCACCTGTAGAGGATTTGGTAAAACATTATATTGATATCATCATGACTAAGAGTGGTGCTATAGCGCTTCACAATGATCTTACACATGCTCTGCAAATTGAGATGATAGAAAGACTACTTGATTTTCATATATATAACAATAACAACAAACCATTGCCATATAAAGGGTTTGCCTTACCTAGTTTTTTTGAATTAGCTGAACGTATATATTACCGAGATAAGACCTTGATTGCAGAACCTAATATGACCTCAGCACTGGTATTCCTTACACGTAATATAGTACGAGATCTAAGTGCCTTAAAACCCTTGGTAATATTGATTTCTGATACTACATTACATAAACTTGTAGAGCCAGGCGGAAATCTTCTCTATGGCTATAAGGACATGTTTATAATAGAATCTTACAGTTATATTACTGAAGACTGCGACTCAACTGCAATACTGTATGTTAAGAATGTAGGAAGAGTGAATAGAATCATTGAGAAGATTTTATTGGAGTGCCCAAACCTAATTCTTTCTGTAGATTTAACGGAAATGGCAATTCACGGTATTCCCATTTCAATTCTAGAACTGCATAAGTCAAGAAGACATGTCATAGATTTTGCAATAGCTGTAGAATTACATAAAACAGCTCTTAATGAAAGTGAAATGCAGGTTCTGAAGAAGTTGCAGAATTTTTACGATAAAAGATTGGGTATTGTATTAAAGAATACAAAACCACTTGTAACAAAGCCCATAAAAGTACATAAAAGAACTATCTATGAATATGCGTGGACAATACTCACATATCTTAGTAAATTGTAATGAGGGAAGGTGAGTAATGATATGATGCTGATCAAAGTTAAACTTATAGGCTTTAGAGGGTTGCCCCAACTAACAACAATAAGTATTCAATTACATAATGAAAATGCAAAAGTGAGTTACATAATCAAAGAAGTATTCAGCCAATTGAACATAAATGTTGATGCAAGTGAAACACTTGTAGTATGTAATGACAAGATACTCTATCTTGATGAAGAGGTGCCGCCAAGTTGCAGCGAAATTGAGGTCTATCCGCTTGCACATGGAGGTGCTAAGTCACATATTAAAATTAAAATTCCCATATATCCAACTTCAATTCTTAAAAGATTTCATTACAAAATACTGCTTCCGATTGACATATAAAACTAGGTATAAAGGTAATTGAATTATTGAGCAAATTTACGTATATGTAGTAATGAATTATTGTTTGTGAGGTCTTATGTCTAGTATTGCATTGAATTATGCTAATAAGAAGCCTCTTGGAAAAACAAATGAAAGTATAGCCGTTTTAGGTTTTGGCACTCATAACATTAAGGATTTTACATCAGCTGAAAAAGCCTTGATTAAAGCTATAGAGCTGGGTTTAAACGTTATTGAGGTATCAGATAGCTATGCCCTTGGTTTAAGCATGGATTTAATCAAGAAAGTTCTAGCAAAGGTTAAGAGAGATGAAGTATTCATAGTGTTTAGAATTTCACCCATAATATTATCTGATCCAATTAATGCTATTACGAAATTTGAACAAATGTTAAAAAGAATGAGTACAAGCTTTGTTGATGTGATAATGCCTGCGGGATCTGCAGATCTTATACCACTAAATATTGAAGTAAAAGCACTTGAGAATATAGCTAGTAAAGGCCTGGCTAGGTACATAGGGTTAAGTGGTTTTACCATAAAGCAAATCAATGATATCTTGCATATGCTACAAAAGTACGATATCGTTATGATTCAAAGCAGGTATAGTGTGCTAAATAGAAAAATTGAAAAAGATTTGATACCCTTTGCAATAAAAACAGGAATCACTATTCAAGCTTGTACAACGCTAGAGAAAGGAGTAGTTTTAAGGAATCCAGCAATTCTTCAAATAGCCAGCAAATACAATAGCACACCTGCACAGGTAGCTTTAAGTTTTGTAATTGCAAAACCAAATGTAATCGCACTTACAAAAAGTGAGAAAGTTGAGCATATAGTTGAAAATAGTAAAGCTATAGATTTGAGATTAAGCAAAGAGGATTTAGATAAGCTAAATATGCTACAAAGCTAAATATGTTATAGAGTGTTAAAGTTGTGAAATATGTAGGTGTAATTCATGAACTCAGCAGGTATCAGGGAACCCCAGGCCGCTTTATGGGGGTTTTACTCATTTAGACGTGATGAGCTGTTAAAGGAGCTTGAACAAGCGTTTAAGAACGCTACCTTTGGACCTGGCGCATTACCTGAAAAGAGACCTCCCTTAATTCAAATAATAGGAGGTGTAGCTCCCCATGCAGGTTATAGTTACTCTGGCTCTTGTGCAGCATGGCTTTATAAGGAAATAGCTGAAAATAAGCCTCAAGTTGGTACAGTCATTTTAATTGGCACAAATCATACAGGGTTTGGAGGGACAATAACTACAACGACATATTTTTCTACATGGTTAACTCCTCTAGGTCGTGTAGAAGTTGATCTAGAGCTCATAGACCACCTAAAGAAAGAGTACAGAGATTTAGATGATGATGCCCTAGCACACATACGTGAACACTCACTTGAAGTGCAATTACCATTCTTACAGTTTATCTATAATGAAACATTTAAGATTGTGCCAATAGTTGTTAAATCGCTTGATTACAGACAAGCTGAGGAATTTGCTAGAGCTTTAAAAAATGCCGTAACCTTATTGGGCAGGGACACCGTTATTATAGCATCCTCAGACTTCACCCACCACGGTTCAATTTACGGCTATGTCTTGTTCACTTCAAATATTTCAAGTAACGTCAAGAAACTTGATATGGAGTTCATAAATGCTATACTAGAGCTTGACACAAAAAAGTTTCTCTCATTAGTAAGAAAATATGACGCTACAGTATGTGGTGCTGGGGCTATTGCTATTGCTATGGAGTATGCAAAACTCTTTGGAGGAAAGGTAAAGCTCTTGAGGTACTATAACTCTGCAGAGGTTACAGGTGATGAAGATATTGCAGTTGGCTATGCTTCAATACTGTTTTATAAGTAGTCATGAAACATAACATCTGTTAACATACTTTCTCACTTCTAATACATCTGCATATGTATCAGCCTTTGCAAGAAATTCTTCTAAAAATCTCAACGCCACTATTGGAACTCCATTATAGATGTAAACTTTTTGCGCATAAAGTGTGAGGATTAATGGTATAAAGTACTTAACTTTACGAATGGCGGAGACTTCCATGGAAACCCATTCGCAACTTTTTAGAAATTTTTCAACTCTAGTTGTATGATCCTTTACAATTTGGCGAATTTGAGAAGAACTAATTATTTTCCTCCAATGTTTGCACTCTACAATGTAACCTACTTTACCTACTAAATCAAGTGCCAAAACATCTATTTGAAACCTCATTATTCTGTTATGTTTGTAGCTGGATATGTAGTCAAATCCCATGAGCCTTAGTTTTTCAGCTACATACCTTTCAAAGTCGCTCCATTCTATATGCCTAGCAAGCCTCTCTGCATCGATAGTTGTAAGCTCCTCCAATAACAAAAGGAATTCTATGGGTTTTAAAAGAATTACTTCATTTCCTTCTATCCTCAAGCAGCTTCTCTCTTCACCAATTACTATAACTTTATCAAGTGTTAATCTGTCTTGGTATCTCAAAAACGCTATGTTATCTTTGCTCATCTTTTTATATTTAAACAAATGCTCTAGCATATCTCCTAATAGTATGTAACTAGTCACTGCAATCACAGAAGCAATTCAAATCTGTGAAACCTCAATGCCGCTTGATCCCAGTTCAAAGGCTACAATTCTTGCACCTAAAGCTTCTAAAACCTTGCTAAGTACACTTAGCTCAGCTTCATCTTTTGCTAAAGCTATAAATGCACCGCCACCGCCAGCACCAGATGTTTTTGCACCTAAAGCTCCAATACTTCTAAGAGCATTTACTATGATGTGATGATCACTTGAAACAACGCCCAGCGAGTCTAAGAGGCCATGATTTATATTCATTAACATGCCAAGTGACTGTATATCGCCACTTAAAATTGATTGCCTTGCTTTTTCTACTATAGTGCCTATAGCATCTATAACCTTGTTAACAACTGTAGGTAACATAGACAGTTTCTTCTTAACATATCCTATTAGCTCTGCTGTTGTAAATCTCTTCAATGTGTAGCCTATCAATAATGGCAGCTTTTGGGGAACTGACAGTGGTTCTGCTTTGGGGATTGATGGTTCAATGTATCTTAGACCGCCAAATGTTATCGTATATGTATCCATGGGACTTGCAGCACCTTGTACAATCTGTTCTGTTTTCCATGCAATTTTTGCTATAAGATTCTTATCCACATACTTATCACCAATATAGGTAGCCAGACATGCTGCAACAGAACCAACTGAAACAGCTGCTGATGTACCTAGGCCTACACCTGGCGGAACTGGGCTCTGAATCTCTATATCGAAACCTAACAGTGTTCCAGGCTTTAATTCATTCTCACATAGATGTATTGCTTTTACAATATATTGTAGCAATCTCTCTACTTCAGGCTCACTAACTAACACTCTTGCAGGCTTTAGACTTTCTTTATCGATTGATACACTAAGAAGAGGTATTGAAATACTACTAAGGTTTACATGTATAAGGTCTTTATCTTTGTATTTGTTTATCTTCATTATTATGTGTGTAGGTAACGTTGATGCTATTGCGGGCTTGCCAAAAACAACAGCATATTCACCAAATAAAGTAACCTTCAAAGGCACTTTAATTAAATACAAAGGTTAGCACCAAATTCATCAGTGGAGGTTCATATCATCATCTAATTCAAATCGTTCAGCCTAGGCGACAGCTCATCATTTGCCAAGGTTTTAGTGTGGGCTTTTTAGTTGCTGTATATAACTCAATGCAGGTCTTTTACTTAATAGCATTGGCATAGCCATTTCCACTTTGGGATACCCCTCAACTTCTGTTTCAAGTAGTGATATAAGCTCATCTAATGGCATCACCTTCTGTATTCCCTTACTTCTAATTCTAACATTTAATGTGTTTGTTTTAATTTCATGCGTTCCAATCACCACAACGTATGGTATCCATTCTATGCCAGCATCCCTAATCTTCTTACCTAACCCTTCGTTCCTATCATCAACATCTACACGAAAACCTTTACTTAGCAAAGCTTGCGCCACTTTGATAGCGTAGTCTAAGTGCTCTTGAGCTACAGGTATTATTCTAACTTGAATTGGTGAAAGCCATAATGGTAAAGTTGGTGAGACCCCATGCCTTTCATTTTTGGCTAGTGTATCAAACACCATGTATATGTACCTCTCTATAGACCCTAATATTGCAGTGTGCACTATTACTGGGTACTTTTCATTACCTTTCTCATCTACATACTTTATATTAAATCTTTGAGCATTTCCTACATCTATTTGCCATGTTGCTATTTCCCTAGGCCTGTTAAGTTCGTCTATTATCACGTACTCTACATTTATGACCCAGTAGTATATCCCTGAAGGATAGACGACTAAAAGAACTGGTTTACCTTCATTTCTCACAAGCTCTACTATATAGTTAAAGTTAGTGTTAAGGAAGTCTTCAGCAACATTATATATTGCTAAGTACTCCCGCCCCACTTTTTTTGCTTCTTCAACAATTTTCTCCCGAACTTTTAAAGCTATAGCCTTTGCGTCCTCTAAATCCTTTGTAAGAATGTGTAAATCCGGCATGTGAAATCTTCTTAATCTAAATCCTAGTACTAGCTCTCCACTTTGTTCATACCTATAGCTATCAGCCACTTCAAACATGCCTAGTGGCAAGTCTTTATAACTAAGGATCCAATCCTTTAGTATGGAAAACTGCTGATAGCATGCTGCAAACCTTAGTACAAATCTCTCACTATCCATTTTAATCTCATACATTCTTTCTCCAAACAATTCTGCATGTTGTTTTACAGGTTCTGCTTGTAAGTTAAACATGTTAGTACCTCTCACTCTAAAAACAGGTATTCCAAGAGAGTTAGCTACGCGCCATGAATACGCTGTAACAGCTTCTAACATTATAGTAGCATGCGGCTCTAACCTCATGTGTCCTTTGTCTGACAGCTCTTCCCACTCAAATCCAAATTTCTTAAGATACTGGTATACCCTTCCCTGCCCACCTTCTACCTCCTTCCTAAATACCTCTTTCTCAACTAAAATCTTAAATTCAGGATCATCAAACTTGTACTCCTCTGGATTTAGAAGGGCTCCTTCAGGTGTAAGTATGAGATACTTCTTTTCAATAATCCTTTTTTTCCTTTCCTCTTCAGTAACAGATATTTGCTTAGATAATTCGCTTAGTGGATGTCCATAACAATGTAGTTTGAATTCTTTATACCAGCCAAAGGGAGCTTTATAAACAATCTCCCTACCAACTTCCTCTGCCAATCTTTGAGCAAATTTATTTAAAATTACACGAGCTATGCTAGGACGTGCTAAGTAAGACGACAAATGAGCATATGGATAAATTAAAATAAAACTCGCATTCACGTCTTTAAACACACTAATAATATTGTTCACAGCTTTTTCTATAACAACATCAATATTATTTTCATCTGATTCTTCAATAGAAGTAAATACAACTAATACATTTTCAATTGCTTTTTCAGCATTGTCTGCCGTGAGCTCATCCGCTTCATCAACTGCTTTCTCCTTAGCTTTATACCAAAAATCTTTAGCATGAATTAAAAGCATGCGCATAATGTACACCACTAGAGGGTGTTATTACGCAACTCATGTAAACATTATTTCTATAACTTAATAAGCTGTAATCATAACATACTTTGAGCACTCTAAGAGTGCTCTGTACCTTTTCTTAATTTTGCAAACAACCATATTTGAAGCTAAATTAGACCAACTTCAACTTTACAATATGTTTATTTGAAAGCAATTAACATTGCCAATAATAAGGGAAGGAGGCTGAAAATTGAAAAGGCTTTGAGTGTAGTAATGTTGGCTAATCCTCATGGATTAATACTCTTCCCAATTTAAATTAAGTTATGAGCACTCCTATCCATACTTTTACAATTTCATATTTTGGCATTGCATATAATTGTGTAATGTGCTTTGAATACTTTCGGGCTCCAGTATAACAATATATTAGCTCTTTGAGAGAGTATAGTAAGTGCGAGTGTGAGAAGGTGTGACTCAAAGCGAAAGAAAAATCCGGAGTTTAGAAGAGCTCGGAATATCTACAACAATACTCAAGAAGTTACAAGAAATGGGTATAACAACATTAGAGGCCCTAGCCGTAGCTAATCCGCAGGAGCTAAGCCAAAATCTTGCAATTCCTCTTCCAACAATACAGAAGCTTATTTCCCAAGCAAGAATGGCACTAGGATTAAGCTTCAAAACAGCCTTAGAGATCAAGAAGGAGCGTATGAGCCTTCCAAAGATTACAACAGGTAGTAAAAACCTTGACAGCCTCCTGGGTGGAGGTGTTGAGGTCAAAACAATAACAGAGTTCTTCGGCGAATTCGGTAGTGGTAAAACCCAGCTTTGCCATCAACTTGCCGTAAATGTTCAGTTGCCAATAGAGAGAGGAGGGCTTAGTAAAAAAGCCATATACATAGATAGTGAGGGAACTTTTAGATGGGAGAGAATAGAAGCAATGGCGAGAGGCGTCGGACTTGATCCTGATAAGGTCATGGAGAACATACTTTACGTAAGAGCAGTGAATAGCGACCATCAAATGGCTGTAATTGAAGAACTTAAAGACTTAATACCCAAAGAGAATATAGGACTTGTAGTAGTAGATTCGGTAACTGGGCATTTCAGAGCTGAATATCCTGGTCGTGAAAACCTAGCTATAAGGCAGCAAAAACTCAATAGGCACTTGCATCAATTAATGTCTTTAGCTGAGCTTTATGATGTTGCAGTAGTAATAACAAATCAAGTTATGGCAAGACCTGATGTATTCTATGGAGACCCTACAACAGCTATCGGAGGGCATGTACTATACCATGCACCTGGCATAAGAGTGCAACTAAAGAAGAGTAGAGGTAATAGAAGAATTGCGAGAATTGTTGACGCACCACATCTACCAGAGAGTGAAGCAGTATTTGTAATTACAGATGTAGGAGTAAGAGATCCGGAGTAGCTTCATTATAATACTATACGTACTTTATAATTTCAAGAAAAACTATTACAGAGCCGACATTTGAAGAGCTTAGAAGGATTAAGGTTAGAAAGCCCTTCTTATGTATCTTATATGTTTAACTTCGTAAATTTTATTATAATGAATGATAAGAAGAAGTGTTTAAGATTATGAGTTGGGTATGGGCATGATACTACTCGAGGTGGTAATATCTTTAACTACGTTGATAACCTTTACTCTTGCCGGCATCTCTGATTGGAAATGGAGAGAAATCTCGCCAATTTTTTGGATAGCACCCACGACTATAGGAGTTGCTGTAAATGTTTTGTACTATCTTCACCATAATGCTGCCTGCTTTACTATTCTATGCAAGAACGTTTTCCAACTTCAATTGCTTCAACTAGTACTCTCATCAATAGTGTTAGGAGCCGTTGGCATCCTGACCTTCGTTATCAAGGTTGTTGGTGGTGCTGATTTCCTCGCAATTACATCATTTACTGCTCTTTACCCATTTAATAGATTATTAACATTAAATTGCACAGAAAGTGCCTTGATGCTCCGAATTTACCTCTTCTTACCGCCAACTTTATGTATCTTGATAATTTATTCAGTAATCATGATTTTTTTAATACCTTTTAATGTTCTCAGCAACATTGTCAAATTCGGTAAAGAGATAAAGACATTAAAGATGCCGACATTAAGTAAAATTTTTTACATATTTTTCTGTAAATTTATGTATTTAGAGGAGTATCGTAAAAAGAAGTTTTATTATCCGGTCTATATACCGCAATTTGTAAGCAGGATATCATTTAGTATATATGAGAATGATGAAGAGTGGAAGGAGAAGTTAAGCAATGTTCCTAACGACACCATAATAATAGCATCATGGGGTATTCCGATGATAACATTTCTATCACTAGCTACATCAATATACATTACAGCCTACATTATCGTATTACTAACAATGTGTTTTTAAATGTGATTTGAAACATTATTTTCCACAGAACATTGTATAATACTGTGAAAAGCTGGATCAAAACTTAATAGGGTCAATTTAACAAGATTTCTTACAGCAAGTAGGGTGCTAAGGGCATGTTTGAAGTAGATTTTAGAAGACTACTATGGGCTCCATGGAGAGAATCCTACATTACGCAACATCATAATAATGAGTGCATTTTTTGTACAGCCCCAAATCAAGATGAAAAAATACGTCTAGTGATATACAAATCTAAACACAGTATAGCTATGCTTAATAAATATCCCTATAACAGTGGCCATGTAATGGTTGCGCCAATACGACATGTACCAAGCATTGAAATGCTTTCAGAAGAAGAGTTAAATGACCTTATGAAAACTTTGATTAAGGTAATTAAAGCTCTTAGACTGTGCTATAATCCACACGGAATTAATGTAGGTGCAAATATAGGGAGAGCAGCAGGAGCTGGTATAGAGGGACATCTTCATATACATGTCGTACCTAGATGGAATGGCGATACAAATTTCATGCCGGTAATCGCCGGCGTAAAGGTAATTCCAGAGGACATTTACGTTACATGGAGTAAAATCAGAAGCTGTTTGGAAAAATCAGATTAGAGCCCCTCAACATCTACTTCAGCTTTGCTACATATCATCATAGCACTCGTAAATGCGGAGTATTTATTCTAACTATTAATAATTTCATAGGATAATAAGGTATTATGTATATAGTTTCTAGCTAAATTCTTCATGTCATGAGACTGTGCTTCAAATTTATAAGTTGTTTTCAATAATTACCTTTCACAACTTATTGCAACATGTAGCGCTGTATTAGAAACAGGGTTTATTATTTGTGGATGTGCTGGTAACTATTTTAACCTAGTCCTCCAGATGCAGGTGGAAGTAACACTACCTCACTATCCTCATATATCTTATCTGATTTCTGTGAAGGAACTCCATTAATTAATATTATTGGAGGAAATTCCCTAATAATTTTACTAAATCTTTCATTAATTACAATTAATGTATTTAAAATGCTTTCAACTGTTTCTTCACGTTTATTGAATTCCAGCGTTATTTCATGTGATTTAAATACTTCTCTATATATCGAAAATAGCTTTACTTTAATCCTCAATACATCTGCACCTTTCTAGTCACATAACAAAAATCTTCCGTACTTACAGATAAAACTTGGATTAGTTTAACATAGTTTAAAAACCCTTTATAAAAGTTAGTAAATAATATTCATGAGGGTATTGCATCCATGCCTGCAATAGAAGTAGGTAGGATATGTGTAAAAATAGCTGGTAGAGAGGCGGGTAGGAAATGCGTTATAGTTGACATAATTGATGAAAACTTTGTACTAATAACAGGACCCAAGCAGCTAACTGGCATAAAGAGAAGAAGATGCAATGTTAATCACATAGAAGTTTTAGATAAAAAAATAGATATTCAGAAAGGGGCTTCAGACGAAGAAGTGTTAAAAACATTAGAAAAGTCAGGATTTATAGAGTTCATGAAGGAAAGAATAAAGGTTAAATTAGTACCTACATTACTTAAAAAATAGATTAATTAAAAACATTTTAAATAAAAATTTGCTTAGCATTATAGTGTATTGGTAATCTTAGCCCTGCTCACCAAGGTGATTTTCCTTGAGTGTTTTAATAAGCAAAGGTATGGAGTTTTTAAGGGAGCTAGATAAACTTGCTCATAGAGATTCCCGTTATATAGTTAAGTCCGAAGAGGCAACTGATGAAAGATATGGTCATTATCCTTTTGAGAGACCAATTAATCTGTACATAGAATATGGTTTTATACCCCTAGATAAGCCGCCTGGACCTACAAGTCATGAAGTTGTTGCGTGGATCAAAAAGATGTTTAGTATTGAAAAGGCTGGTCATGGGGGGACCCTAGAACCCAAACCACCAAGATTAGTGGTTTGGGTGGGGATACCCCAAGGTAACTGGGGTACTACCCATAGCATTGGGGAAGGCAACGAGAGTTATAGGAGTGTTAATGCACTCAAGCAAAGAATATGTTACACTCATGGAGCTTCATGACGATGTAGATTTAGAGAAACTCCATACAGTTTTTAAAATGTTTACAGGAAAAGTCTATCAAAAACCCCCTTTAAGATCCTCGGTCA
This sequence comes from Ignisphaera sp., assembly GCA_020833345.1. Taxonomy (GTDB): domain Archaea; phylum Thermoproteota; class Thermoprotei_A; order Sulfolobales; family Ignisphaeraceae; genus Ignisphaera. The sequence continues at coordinate 59,281 of JAJHQM010000002.1, read as the reverse complement.
AGAGGTCTTTAAGAATAAGAGAAATTTATTCAATAGAATTACTTGAAGTCATGAATAGACATGTCCTTTTTAAAATTAGATGTGAGTCTGGAACTTATGTAAGGAAGCTGTGCCATGATATAGGGCTTATTTTAGGTGTTGAAGCTCACATGAGAGAGCTGAGAAGAGTTGCTGTAGCTCACATAAGAGAGGAATTACCTATTGTAACGCTGCATGATGTTAGTGAAGCTGTATATCTGTGGAGAAAGTATGGTGATGATACTCTTCTTCGCAAAGTTGTTTTGCCGATAGAGTACGTTGTAGCACATTTACCAAAAATTATCATAAAGGATTCAGCTGTTGATGCCGTTGCACATGGAGCCCAATTGGCAGTGCCAGGCATAGTAATGCTCTCACATGATGTTAAAAAAAGTGAAAGAGTAGCAATATTTACATTAAAGGGAGAGCTTGTAGCTATAGGTAGGAGTACTATGGAAGCAGAGGAAATTGCTAATATTGAGAGAGGAGTAGCAGTAAAGATTGAGCGAGTTGTTATGGACAGAAGTGTCTACCCACCGTTATGGAAAAAGACTAAGAAGGAAGAAAAATATGAGCAATAATCATTATTATAAGTATTCCCGCAAAAGAACTACACAATACATGATTATCTCAGATATAATTAGGGGAATTACAATAGAATTTGAAGTTACTCCAGGTCTTTTTTCATACGAGCATGTAGATGAAGGAACAAAACTCCTACTCGAATATGCAGAAATACCATCTGAAGGAACAGTGCTTGATGTAGGCTGTGGTTATGGTGTTATAGGAATTACACTAGCAAAGCTAAATCCAAAACTAAAGGTTTATATGGTTGACATAAATAAGGAGGCGGTTAGGCTAGCAAAAAGAAATGTTGAAAGAAATGGTTTAGAAAAAGATAGAGTTATAGTACTGCAGGGAGATGTTTACGACCCTGTTAAAAACATGACCTTTGAAGCCATTTACAGCAATCCACCATTTGCTGCAGGAATGTATATAGTAGAAAGAATAATAACTGAAGCGCCGCATTACCTAAAACCAGGCGGATCTTTACAAATTGTTGTTAGAAAAGGAGCTGAAAGCGTTAAGAACTTAATGCAACAAGTATTTGGCAATGTAGAGCTAAGAACTTCAAAAAAAGGATACAAAGTATTGCTATCCCGAAACAACCCTATGAACAGCTAAAAATAAAAATGCGAATAAAAATACTAGTCAGGATTAGAGAGCGCCGGGGTGCCCGAGCGGTCTAAGGGGCCGGCCTTGAGAGCCGGTGGGGGAACACCCCGCGCGGGTTCAAATCCCGCCCCCGGCGCCACTCCAAAACTATCAAATTCATAAACATGAAACACTATTTACATTAACCGCCGGTGAAAAAGAGACCTTGAGTGCATTTATACAATACATCTTACAACCTCTCCATTAAGCTACGACTACCTCTCGTCAACCTCCCTCTCAACCTTAACCTCTCCCATGTTTATTGCAGCACTATAATTCTTTTAACAGGCTTTTAGTACTTTCTTGGCATCCTATTAGCCTCCTTTACGGCTTTCTGATATTGAGACTCAATATCTTCACAATATTTTAAATGGCTATACACAAACTCGCCCTTGAGTGATAATCTGACCTCCTCCCCGCCCTGAAGGACTAGTGCTCCCCTTTGGGTGGTTCACCGATTCCCCTCATATATTCGTGTTTACATCTATTAAATTTGAGGTGCTAAAAAGATGCGCAAGAAGAATTGATGAAAAGTAGCGGGCCCGCCGGGATTTGAACCCGGGGCCGCCGGCTCCGGAGGCCGGCGCTCTATCCTGACTGAGCTACGGGCCCTGATACAGTGTTTTTTTAAATTATACTTAATTTTTAATTTCATAGTTAAAACGTGACGCCTTTTCTACACGTTTTCATTGTTTTATATTGACTTTATTAAATGAAACAATTCTAAGTTAACCAAAAATGATTGCTCCTAATTAAAATTATCATGCATATCTACATACTTTGTGAAGGTGGGATACTCTTATGAGTATGATAATTTAAGATACTAAGATACTTAGTGAATTGACTTCATTTTGCAGTTCTATACTACATTGAGATTTCATATATTTGTCTAGGATCGTGTTAAAAGGTCTAAGGGCTTAGAAAAACACATAACTCTTTGCATTTTTAAATCTTATGATGATCCGAATTGAGCAGTTTTACAGAAATTGAGGTAATACTAGCAAAGTATCTGAGCGGCTTAAAACCATCAGCTCTTTTCATTGATATAGATGGTGTAATAACTATTGAAAGAGGTTCTTGTGATCTCGACTTAGAGGTTATAAACATGCTTAGAAGATTGATGCACTATAAAGTTTCTGTACACCTTGTTTCTGGAAATGCATATCCAACTGTATTAGCTCTTCAAAGATATCTAGGTTTTTCACCGTCATTCATAGCTGAAAACGGGTGCGTTATTCATGTAAATAATGAATTAATTAAATTGTGTAAAGAGACTTTAGACGAAGTTGCTGATGAAATTGAAAAGTTCTTCTCATTAAAGAAGTCCCCAAGTAATTTATATAGACTTTGCGATAGAGCTTTACACATACCTGAATATTTAAAGGCAGATCATAAAAGTATAAGAAGACTTGAAAGAGCGATTATGGAAAGATACCCACATATAAATGCACACTACACAGGTTATGCTCTACATATATACCCTAAATACTGTAGCAAAGGTATTGCAATAAAAATTCTCGCTGAAAGACTACATATAGACTTGAAAAAAGCTATCGCAATAGGTGACAGCATTGTTGATATAGATATGATTAAAAGCGTTGAAATAGGTGTTGCTGTAGGCGATGCTGATGAAGAAGTAAAAAGAGTAGCAAAAATAGCCTTACCTTACAGAGCATCACAATCAACAAAATGTCTTCTCTCGGCTTTGCAAAATTACTTAACAAGAATTAGCTAAGGTAGGTCTTCACCACGTCAAGTTCCTACGTTTACATTCTAAAAGCAAATTGTTTTTGCAAGCATCTTTCAATGCTTTTAGCACTGTGAGAATGGCTTATACACTATCATTTACAAATTTCTAAAGAATTCAAGCTTATTAGTATTCTCAATTTATTGAAATCTCTAGATCTATAAGCCATTTGATTAACTGATAATATATTTCTAAATGCATAGCTAAGAGAACTCTATAAATACAGCCTAAAAGCCTTTCAGATGGCGCTTTACTTCTTCGTTTTAGCTTGATGGAAAAACCTCATTAATATTCTGTCCCATTCTATAAACATTGTAAGAACCATTACAATTATGAGTAGCAAGGTCATAGCAATAAAGACGAGGAGTTCGTTCTCTATAGTTAACTCTTTGAAAACCTCACCAATAACCCTTCCTGCAATGAGTACTGAAAATGTCATGGTAATCTTTCCAATGATAGTTATTGGCAGGATTTTCTGGAGGCTGTACCCCATCATACCCAATGGTAAATACAGTACCTTATCTGGTAAAGGTGTAAATGAAAAAAGAAATACTAAAAGTGCTAATATTTTAAAACCCAACGCATTAGTTAGCTCAAGTAATGCATGTATTCTTTTAAAGTACTGCGTGCTTTTTAATACCTCTCCACCAATTTTTCCCATAATCCATGCTACAGCCTCGCCCAAGGCTGAGCCCAGCCCACTTACAACTGCTAGAAGCATTATGTAGCTTATGTTTAGATGATAAATAGAAGCTATTATGAATAATATGTATGTGTATGGTATTGGAAATAACGATACAGACGCTATAAATGAGATAAGTAACGATGCTAGTAAAAAATTCATGCTGATGAAGAATCTAATTAATGATTTTCTAAAGTAAAATATAAAGATGCTTACAAGAATTAACGCAATGATGGGAGTAAGAGATTCTATTACTTTAAAAGCTTGTCGTGCATTATTCATATTAATGCGCCATTTGCTGTGTAAGGTAATGGCCTCTTACCTTTGACAGGATTTTTTACATATAATATCGAGCGCCTTAAGTATTATTTCAACTATTTCATTTGGTGTAAACTTCTCACTATTTATTATTAAATCAAAGTCGGAAAAATCTTTAATATCTATGTTATACCATTTTAAGTATCTTCTTCTTTCAATCTCCTCTCGCAATGCTGTCTCATTTATAACTTGATCAAGTGGCTTACCATCTCTTTCAGCAAGCCTCTTAACCCTGATGTTGAAACTCGCTACTATAGCCACTCTCAGTATTGCTAAGTCTTTTAAAAGCCACGGAGCAGCATGACCATCTATAATAACATTGCCCTTCTCAGCCTCCTTTCTAGCAAGAGAGTCTAGCATTAGATCTATAGATGGATCTCTTTCAGCAAGTTGCGTGAGTTGAGTTAATGTTAAACCTTTTTCTTCAGCTAACTTCCTAAAAATCTGCCCTATGGAAACATGCCTCATGCTAAGCCTTTGAGCTAAAAGTTTTGCTATAGTTGTTTTACCACTACCAGGAGGACCTCCAATCGCTATGACAATGTTACTTAGGCACAGCTGCTCTCACCACATCTTTTAGAACTTCTCTTAAGCAACGTGGACAGAGAAACCCCCCAAACATTCTCTCTGGTCTTTTAGAGGATTTTGGAAGTTTTCTTCTTTCATAGTCTGTTGCGGGTACACCATTTAGTACAGCTCCACATCTAGCACACTTCATTAATGTCCTCTTCCTCCTCTCGTAGTGAACTACTCTTTTTCCGCTAGGGGTCCTTCTACATACTCTCTTGTAAGATCTTGAACGCTGCGCAGGTCTTACTATTTTGCATCACCTGTCTCCTAACTACTTTGAGCTTCACCTTTATATGTATTTACATACTTATAAGCTTTTAATTCAATTCTTTATAATTTCACTTAAAATATTTCCTTACATAGTAATCATATAGAGGAAGATACAGAATAAAGATTAAGAAGTGAATCCACATTGATGATACCGAACACGCGTTTAAGGATTCTGGGTATTCTATTGGTAAAGGAGCTAAACACGCACCTTTAATTGGAATAAATGCAATATATTCTTTAAATAAAATAAGTGTCAATACCATATATAGTACAAGCGCAAGTATATAAGAGGTAAAGGGAATTATAAACTGAAACACAGAAAGCCTAAAAACCTCACTTCTAATCCTCTTAATCTGCATTGATACTGCCTCACGTTTCTTTCTACTTATATACGCCTTTCTTACAGATCTTTCAATTCTTGTACTATACTGGACTTTGCTGAGGCGCTTTATGATAGTTATTACCCCGTACAAAGCTAATGAATTTACTGTAAAGCCTAGTAAAAACGCTAGTACTACTGCTTTATTCAATTGTTACCCGCCTACAAGTCTTTTGAGCATTGGGTACATCTCAATAGTTCTTTCGTACAGAAGCATCTGATAGTAATTGAATAATATCCCAACAGCTAGTAAAATGCCCGTACCCGTACCATAGCTTCCAAATATATCTCCAACAAGTGAAATTGCTGCAACAACTATTGAACTAAAGACAGTTAATGGATATATGTATCTAGTAAGATATGATGCCAAGATCTTTGGATTTCTTCTCATACCTGGAATATCAAGACCTGCATTAATAAGGTTTTCAGCTTGGGCTTCAGGATTTAACCCCGCTATTTCAACCCATAGCAAGCCAAAGAGTATGCAAAGCACTAAAAATATTATCACATAGGTTATAGAGGTCCATGGCGAATATATAAAGTGGTACATTGTTGGTGGTGTTAAGTAACTTCGAATCTTATTAGCAACCTCTACGCCAATACGATTTTGAAGCAAATTCAGGAACAGTATTATATCGGATATTAGTATTCCTGTAAGCAGTACTGGTATGTTTGTTACATAGAGAAGCTGTAACGGCACCTTAGTTTTTATACCACCATATCTACTAATTACTATTGGAATATTTATCCTTGCTGCATTAAGATAAGACAAAATTATTATGAGGATTATAGAAGTCGCAAGTCCTACAATGGTTGGATACCCTCTCGCTAGCCTTGTAATAAAGACGTGCCAAAAGTCCAGCGCCCCATTCCTTGCCATTACAATAATGTACGGTATTAAGCCATAAATTTCCCCTCCACTTTCAACACTATATGGAGTAAGCAATTCGCTGAAAAACCGCCACGCCACACCTATTAATATGAATAAACTAATTCCACTACCCATGCCCCAGCCTTTTTGAACTGCTTCATCTAGCATTATAATTAATATGCCTCCCCAAATGAGCTGAAGAGTTACAGCAATTTTGATCCAAGCTGAAACTACTTGTGGCGTATACCAGTATACTCCACTTACTACAAATCCTGTTGCTTCAATAATAGCCAGGATTATTCCAAGCCCCTTTGAAGCTAGGGTAAACTTTTGACGACCTTCAGGATCATTCAGGTCTATGTTGAGAATCTTTGCTCCTACTAAAATTTGCAAGATTAGTCCAGCCGTAACTATAGGACCTATACCAAGTTGTGCAAAAGTTCCAGACTGCATAGCTAATATAATGCTTATTACAGGTGATAGAGCTCCGCGGCCTGCTGTTTGAATTCCATATAACTTTGTCGATGCAAGTATTATGTAAGCAATAGCAACAAGAACTGTAAAAACAAGCCTCTTACCTATTGAAACCCTTTTTATAGGCCTGGGAGCAGATGGTATTATCTGTCCTATCTTAGCTAATATCTCTATTAAGCTCAAGCCTAACACCATAAATCTCTATAACATAAAATAATGCATACACAAAATATAAGATGTTGTTTTAATTACTATCAGCACGTCACATCATAATCAATATATTAATTATTTAACTACTCTATGTGCTGGAGCCAACGAGTTGAACAATTCCTCCCACTTTCTTTATTTTTTCTTGAGCTTTTTTAGAACAGCTTTGCACTAAAACTTTTACCGGGTATTCTATATTGCCCTCTCCAAGTAGTTTGTTTATACCTAATGCTGCTAGGTTTACAACTACCTTTCCCTCTTCAACTATAGCCGAACCCGATTGCAAAGTCCTTGTTACAATTTCATTTAGTTGCGTAAGGTTTATTGTCATTACCTTTGCAGTTGTTTTCCTGGGTGTAAAGCCTTTTTTACCAAACCAGTCTTTGAAGTATTTCACGATCCAAGTCCATTTGTGCTTATGCATACCAGCAGCCCCTCTACCTCCTCGAGATCCTGACTTTCTGTGCTGACCCACATTCCCCCAACCTCTATTTCTATAACCATGCATCTTCCTACTCTTCTTCTCTCTACGAATAACCATATCACATCATCCTCTTCAATAAATCAATTATATCCTTTCCTCTATAACCTAGCTCTCCGCCGTCCTTGTATGGTTTTTTGATGCTCCCCTTAAATCCTTTCTTAGGTGGATGTAATCTAAATACAGGTTTTATTCCATAATCCTCTAACTTATGAAATAGCACCTTACCTTCAATTACACTTTTTGCAAGGGCCTCTATACTTTCTAAACCTAGAACTTTCTTTACATAGTCATCTGTAAGAGGCTTGTTTCCGTGAATCTTGCCACGTGCTTTAAGTAGTTGAACCAAGGTTTCGCAATCTATTTCGCCCCACGTAACCCAATCCTTTACCTTTTCCAGCATACCTTTAATGGCTGGTGTAGCTGGGTAGATTGCACAGTGATACTTTTTGACAAGCCTAAGTAGTCTAAGTGTGTATTCTACATCATGCGGTACACCAACTGTTCCTCGTAGCCTAATTATTACATAGATTGGCATTGAAGGCTCTACTCCCATGCTCTCTTACCCCAGTCTAAAGGCGTGACAAACTTGTTGGTGTTCTTAAGTGCATTATATACAGCCTTTGCAAAGTTTATTGTTGTTCTTGATTCACCTTTACTAAATGTCCATACATCCCTTATGCCAGCTAACCGTAAAATAATCTTTGCAACTTCTCCTGCTACAAGGCCTACACCTAATGGTGCAGGTATTAGCGTTACTTCAACACTTCCAGCCTTTCCTGCAACTCTAAAGGGGACCGAGTGCGGCTCCTTGCAACTGCATTCCCAGCTTCCACAACCACGCCTAACTGGAACAATATTTAATTTTGCATCTATCACAGCCTTTTCAATTGCTGTTCTAAGTTGCCTTGCTTTAGCGATGCCTAGCCCTACATAACCATCTCCATTCCCTATAGCTACAACAGCTCTAAACCTTGATATTCTACCAGCATCAGTCATTTTTTGTACAAGTACAACATCAATTATTTCTTGACTTAGATTAGGAAGTAGTATATCGACAATTTCAGGCTCCATGATTATGGCATTGATGGCAAATATCTGGTCTATTGATGTTATTTTACCCTCTTTAACCATCCAACCAAGTTTCGTCCTAGGGATCCATTCTTCAACATTCACAATCACATTAAATCACCTAGTAAGAATTTGCTTAATAATTGATATCCCCTCCACTCTTTCGGGGATATTTAAATAAGTCTTGAGAATGCGATTCCTTATTTCTTCAAAATGCTCAGTAAGGTTTCTTGGATCAAATTGTGAATTTAACATAGCAGAAAACTGTTTTTTAAACCTCTCTGGGTCTCTTTCGCTAAGCATTTTAGCATACTCAGCTATTATCAGACCTTTTATTCTATTGTCGTCTGGAAGCATTTCCTTATCTACAGGAACTTCAATACCAGCATCAAGGACTCCCTTAATCACAGCAAAGATCTTTGAACCCCTTACAGGTCTGTGAAGACCTATATAAGCAACAGCTTTTGTAATACCCAGTTTCTTTGCTCTTAATCCGGCTAAGAGCCCTACAAGGTATGCTGTAGGGGTATTCTTTGTACCTCCTTTCCAGCCAAATAATTTCACAAGTTCTCTACTATGAGCTGCAGCAAGTGTGTAATCGCCTATTGGTGTTGGGTATATAAACTGCGCCAGTATATATCTATTTGTCTTTCTTACTACTAATATGATGTGCTTGCTTTTGACAAGTCTGTATCTAACATAGTAATTCGTTTTACCCTCCCTTCTTCTCTTTCTTGACACTCTGTATTTAGATCCCCGTGCCATTCTACTTCTCACCTATAGTCTTGAGGCAATATGTTATGATCTTTCATGAACCTCTTAAGTGAAGCAAGACTATCAAAAGCCCCACCCTTCGCTTTTCTGTAAAGCATTCTGTAAGTCTTTTTATCTATAACACCGTTATCTCTAAGCCACCTTAAGAACCTTCTAATCTTCCTAATTCTATTAATCCATTGCCTCTTCGGATCAATCCTAGCACCTATTTTACCCTTTCTTTTTCCTTGACCCCTATGTCTACCCATTTTGCGTTCTTCGTGAAACTCTCTCCATCTTCCTCTAGAATTACTTTTCTCGGGAACGGCGTAAATTACGCCATCTTTTATCAGCCTTCGTATTTCATCCTTTGTGACCGCAGCTTCTATTCTATCAATTGCTGAGAGATCAAATTTTATCCTAGATTCCCCTACCCCCAGTATTTCGGCCGCCAATCGTCTCTGATAACTAAGATCCATAAACACCTTCGCCTTGCGCATTTATTATTTTAAATCCCTTTGACTTGGCCACCTTAATTAATTCGAGCTTCTTTTTTAAACCTACATTAGATGCTATATAGATTACGTGTTTTGCTGGATCAAGAGATTCTAAATCTTTTGCGCATCTTATAACAACAGGCTTTAAACCACAAGGATGCATATTTTTGATCTCGGCAGGCAGACCATAACCTGCAGATGCTTTAGGTGGATAACCCTTTAATGCAAGTCTAACTGGATTGTCTTTGCCCCTGGGCTTTTTCCATTTTAAGTTATTTTCAAATTTTGAAAATTTCCACCATAACCAACGCAGAAATGTAGGCTTTTTTGCTTTTCGCTTAATTAAAGCTATTCTCCTCTTAGCTTTAAGCATTCTTAATACTTCTAGTCTTCTTGCTATAGACTCTTCAGAATTTAAACTCATTCAGCGACCCCTCGTTCATATATGTATATGCCATCAACAAATATTCTTCTATCCTTATCCCTGACCTTCGTAGCCATTTCAATATTTGCTGCAGTTTGAGCAACTTTTTCAATATCCACACCCTCAACTATTATATCCTTTCCTTCAATTCTTACATTAACACCCTCTAATATACGTGCTTTTCTAGGAGATTTTTCACCTAAAAAATTCTCAATAACAACATTATTACCTATAACCTTTACTGTAACAGGAAAGTGTGATGAAATTACCTTAAGCTTGTATCTCCAGCCTTTTGTAACACCTATAATCATATTGTTTATGTGTGATGATATTGTATATAGCAATGCTCTCTTTCTACTATTTGCAAAGAAGGTCTCCAGCACTATTTTATCACCTTCAATTCTAATGTCTATATCTTTTGCGTAATCAAAGCTTTTAATCATCTCGCCTTTTGGACCCTGAACTGCAATGGTCTTATTTTTGATCTCAATCTTAATGCCTTCTGGAATTTTAACATACTCTACTATATGTACAACTCTTGCCATAAAGTCTCACCTCTATTACTAATAGACGTAAGCTAAGAGTACCCCGCCCATTCTTTTCTCAATTGCTTCTCTATGCGACATCACATCCTGATTTGTTGATATTATGAGTATTCCAATGTCTTTAGATGGTAAATACCTTCTAATGTAATGTGGCATTTTGATAAGGTCTCTGTATGAGATGGATATTCTTGGCTTTATTGCTCCAGCTCTGTTTATCCTGCCAAGAAGTTGTACTACTATTTTCCCCCATCTACCGTCGTCTATGTACTCAAACTCTCCCACATATCCATACCTTTGCATAACTCTCAACACCCTTATTACTAATTTTGATGCAGGCCATAGTATTGCTTCTTGCTTTCTACGCATTTCACAATTTGTTATTGTTGCAAGAGCGTTGGCTAGAGGGTCTAAGAGTGTCAATATCCTACACCTCCTTAATTATACTTTCTGAAGCCCATAATCATAGCGACTTCTCTAAAACATTGCCTACATAGATACATTCCATATTTTTGAATTACAGCATCCCTATTACCACATCTTCTACATGCTTGCGTACCACGACCATGTTTTCTTTCAGCAGGGGGCCTATATTTCCCCATTCTGTTTTCACCTACTTTGCAATTCTTACACCGAATAAAATTTCAAACAATAGCATGCTTTCTTCCTTACGAACTCTGTGCCTACGTGGTATTGATAATGCTTTTTTAACTCTTCTTCTTAATACTCTAAAACCAGGTCTTTCTACTGTTACAGCAACATCCATACCAAATATTCCTATATCCGGGTCATACCTCACTCCTGGTAGAAGAAGATGCTCCTTAATTCCGAAAGATACATTGCCATATTCGTCAAAGGAGTTCATCTTAAGTGTATTATTAACTGCATACAGCGCTTTTCTAAGAAACTCTAATGCTTTTTGGCCACGTAATGTTACCACTGCTGCGATAGGTTGTTTCCTGCTAATTCCAAATTCCCTAATGGTTTTTCTAGCCTTTCTTATCGAAGGCTTCTGCCCTGTCAATTGTTCAAGAAGCTTTACGGCCTTGTCTAGTCTATCTGTTGCACCACCTACACAAATATTTATTGTAACTTTACTTATCAATGGTATTCTCATAGGATTTTCTTTCCACTGCTTCAGAATAAAGCCCACTTCTTCTGAATTCAATATTGAACTTGCAAAAGTCTCCGGAATTGTAGTTAATGTTAAGGATCCGTGCTTAATTGCTATAGTTGACATATTGTCGTCAACTCATTAATGTTATTAACGGCTTCTCCTCTCCTACTACCATGATGTAATCTAATATTGTTTGGAACTTGTGTCCTTGCATATCCTCTAACATAACTATAGATTTTCTTCTCTTTAATCCCGGTCTAACATCTATGTTAACTATCTTACCTATTCTTCCAACGTTTTTACCATCTATAACCATGGCTAGCTTACCTATGTTCAATTTTATGTGCTGAATTATTTGCTGTGAGGGGATTTCAATAAGCAGTGAATCAAGTGTTGAAAAATTCGCAGCTTCAACAGGATGCGCAGGATCTTTGACATGGATTAATATGTTTCTACCATCTAATAAATTTAATTGTATATGTCCACCCTTTACCGTTACCTTATTTTCAATTCTAACAATTTTTAGATTGGCTTCATCCTTCGGTATTTTAATAAACCATAGGTGCCTTGAAGGATAAGGTATAAAACGAACATACAAATCTACTTCAGGTATCGCAACTACATCCATAAGCCCAACAGGGAACTTATAATCCCTCCTCACCACACCATCAACTAACACTTTACCGCTATATATTATGTGCTTGGCCTCCCTAGCTGTTTTTGCATATCCTAATACATCCCTAACTATAATTAGTAATGGTATGCACCGATCAATTGGATGAGGCCCTGAAGACGGCTTTATAGTCCATTTATATTCCTTTCTAAAGATGGGCCAGAACCAGGGTGCTGCTAATCTTTTTAGATGTCTTGATCCACCTATTTTTGCCATTATTCATCTCCAACAGAGTTATTTACTTGGCCTTCACAAGCCTCATTTGCTCTTCATTTAAGGGTTTTGCCTTTTCAAATTTAACCAGCTCTTCCCTAGCTTTTTGCCTTCTCTCAATAATTTTCCTTCTAACATCATCAACTTCACCAAGTTTTACTATAACTACTTTTGATGGATGTATTGGATAGAAAACATCCGTTCCGTCTGCTTTCTTTATTGTTACACCCTCGACAAATATTCTGCCTTTTTTTAAATCCACGTCCATAACTTTGCCTTCATGACCTCTCCAATCACCTCTAACTATTTTTACAACGTCACCTTTTCTTACATATAGTCTTTTCAGTCCTAGATCCTTTCTCAACTCTTTTGACAGTGGTGCTGATAATAATCTCCACCTTAAGTGTAATGGTAAGTTAAAAAGCCTTTTCCTTTGCTTCTTGGGTTGTTTTGTCTTCAGCCTCATAATCATAATACCTCATACAACAATTGTAACCATGTTGGCTATTTGAGGCCACCGCTCTATAGCCTCTCTTGCTACAGGCCCTCTTATCTCTTTAGCTTTAGGAGTACCATCAGGGTTCACAAGAACGCATGCATTATCCTCAAAGGCTATCCAAGTACCATCAGGTCTTCTAAATGGTTTTTTCTGCCTTATTATAATAGCCCTTAGTTTTTGTCCTTTCAGCTCTGGTGTTCCTTTTTTCACAGTAACAACTACCATGTCGCCAACACTAGCAAAAGGAATCCTTCTTAATCTTGTCTTTATACCTATAATACCCATTACCATAACTTCTTTTGCACCGCTATTATCTGCTACTACAAGTCTTGTACCATTGATTATTCCAGCAACTCTCCTTCTTCTTGGTATTGCCGCACCTGCCTTTGCCCTTTTAGCAGCCATGGTTCACACCTCAACTCACTTTTCTAATTACGCCTAGTACTGTGAAAGCTACACTTTTTGCAAGTGGTTTTGTCTCGCCTATAAGTACTATATCACCTTCTTTAGCCGCTATACATGGTGGATTATGGGCATGTATTCTACTTCTCCTCCTCTCATATCTCTTAAATTTCCTAATCCACACATAATATTCTCTTTCAACAACAACGGTATTCTGCATCTTAGCCTTAACAACTTTTCCCACGAGAATTAGTCCTCTAACTCTAGTGGTGCCATGCCATGGGCACTTCTTGTCATTGCATGTTCTCTCAGGAGGCTTTAAACCTGGATAAATAATGCCTATGTTCTTTGTCTCTGTATTCCTTGTCACTTGCTCAGCCACCATAACTCCTCACCTCCTCACACTAGTAGATCTAATTTTTTTAAGTCTATCCTCTGGCCTGCCAGAAATTTGCATACCATCCATTACTACCTCTTCACCGGTCTCAGGTATTGTAAAAAGAAATACTCCACCTTTCTTAAGCACTCTAATTACCTTTCTATTCTTAGCTTCGAAAATACGTAACGTATTCATAGACTCATCAATAACGGTACCTTCTCTACTAACTAAAGATATATCTAAATGTGATAGTATCTTTACCTTCAAGCCTATGATTTCATGATAAACTATATTGTCTTTTGTTCTAAGCACCTCTACGCACCTTTTTTCATCTCTTCATTTATAACTGTAAGTACTCTTGCAATATTTTTCTTAACTATTTTTATTCTTCCAACATTAGTTAATATACCCATTCTAGCTTGCGACCTTAATCTTGCCAGTTCCATCCTTAAATCATGCAACAACTTTGCTCTTTCATCTGAACTCATTGCTCTTATCTCATCTGTTGACAGAGGTTTTTCACTCACTGCTTAACACCCTCGCTCATTGTTGACTGTTGCATCTGAGCTGGAGAAGCAACTTCAACAGAGTCTGCTGTTATACCTGGTCTTGTTATTAGAACCTCGACACCGTACATACCAGGTTTTAACAGTACATGAGCTACAGCCCTGTCCACTAATCTTAAACTTTGTTCACCTGATTTATAAACCTTGCCAGCTTTAAGCTTCTCGTAACGCGCTCTTTCAGCCACAAGCTTACCGCTAATAACAATTTCACATCCTAATGCCCCTGCTGCCATGACTCTTCGTAAAGCTATGAACGCTGCTCGCCTAAAATGAATACCTCTTTCCAAAGCCAAGGCTATATTCGCAGCTACAACCCTTGCATTCAAGTCTGGATTCTCAACTTCAACCACAGTTATTTGAGGATTTTCTATTCCAAATATCTTTTCTAACATTGTTTGAATTGTCTTTAGCATTTGCCCCTTACGTCCAATTACAAGTCCTGGCCTTAGTGCATAGATTATTACTCTTGTACCCAAAGGCGTTCTGATTATATCAACACCTGCATATCCTGCTCTCCAGAACTTGCTTGCTAGATACTCATCAACAGCAACCTTCTTTATACCTTGCTCAATGAAATACTTCTTTATATTGACCATTATCCCTTACACCTCAGCAACCATCACCTCAACACTTGTGTGTGTTCTGAACCACGGTGTAGCCCTACCAAAGGCTCTAGGCATCCATTTTTTCAGGTAGTAACTTCTGTGTGCTGCTATATGTATAATTTTAACCTTCTCTATGTCAAGTCCTTTGTTAATGGCATTATTTTCAACATTGTCCAAAAGCTTTAAAATGTACTTTACCACCTTTATGGGATACCTCCCTATTGGAGTTTTCCACTTGGACCATCTCTCTGCCAGTCCACTCTTATGCCCTATATTCAATTTATATCTTACATAGGGCACAGGCTCTTTAAATTCTAAAACCTTCTTTAAAAATTCCTTCGCCTCTACTAATCTCATACCCTTAATTACCTTACATATTTCGTATGTCTCCTTAAATGATATAGGTGCATCTCTAATCACAGCCCTAGCTATTTTACTCTCATCATATTTAATAACTTGTGGATAGCGCCAACTACCCATTCAATTGCACACCATAGTGCGAACCATGCTATAATGTGAATTACTATAAGTATCCAGTCAATTTGAGATATGTATCTTTGCTTTGAAAAAAGAAATAAAAGCTTTATTGAGCTTAACCATTTTCATCCAAACTCAAAATGAGAAGGCTTAATATTAATCCTAACGCTATGCACAATGCTTAAGCTTATTAGCTAGCTTTGTGGTAACAAATTATGTAGCAAGATTTAAGGAGCTCGCTTTGGCGATACTCATGGTAATGAGTTTAAAGAAAGTCAGTGACGTTGTTTGGATGATACCTAAAGAATTCAAAAGGTGTATGAGAGTCCCTGCAATAGTTTATGCTGATGACTTTTTACTAAATAAAATGAAAGAGGATGCTACATTAGAGCAGGCTGCTAATGTTGCATGTTTGCCGGGAATTGTAGGTCCAAGTTACACCCTTCCAGATGGCCATCAGGGTTATGGTTTTCCAATAGGAGGAGTTGCAGGGTTTTCTGTTGACGATGGTGTCGTAAGCCCTGGTGGTGTAGGTTACGATATTAATTGTGGTGTTAGAGTTCTACGAACAGATTTAACATTAAAAGATATAAAACCGAAATTAAAGGAGCTGGTCGATGTAATATTTAGAAATATACCAAGTGGTGTAGGGGCTACAGGTAAGATAAGATTAACAGAAAGAGAGCTTAATGAGGTCCTAGAGGAGGGAGCGCAATGGACATTGAGACAAGGTTATGCTATGGAATACGATGTTGAACACACAGAATCGAGAGGGAGTCTAGATTGGGCTGACGCATCAAAAGTAAGTAAAAGAGCTAAGGAGAGAGGAGCACCTCAACTTGGTACTCTTGGCAGTGGTAATCACTTCCTTGAAATCCAAATAGTGGATAGAATATACTTACCTGATATAGCTAAAAACATAGGAATTTTTGAAGAAGGACAAATAACAATAATGATTCATACAGGGTCTAGAGGACTGGGCCATCAAGTTGCAAGCGATTACTTAATGATTATGGAGAGAGCAATGAGAAAATACGGTATAGAAGTACCTGATAGAGAGCTTGCAGCTGTTCCATTTAATAGTAATGAAGGCCAGGACTATTTCGCTGCAATGGCTGCGGCAGCCAATTATGCTTGGGCAAATAGGCAGTTAATAACGCATTGGGCTAGAGAATCCTTTAGTAAGGTATTTAGCGTAGATTATGAAAGGTTAGGAATAAGGATGATATATGATGTAGCTCATAATATTGCAAAAGTAGAAGAACATGACTTTGAGAACAAGAGAGTTAAACTGGTTGTACATAGGAAAGGAGCGACAAGGGCATTTCCACCAGGACACCCTGAAATTCCCAAAGATCATAGAACTTTTGGGCAAATCGTTTTGATCCCTGGAAGCATGGGTACAGCAAGTTATATAACCATACCAGCGCAAAAAGCTAGAGATCCCTGGTGGTCAGCACCACATGGAGCTGGGAGATGGATGAGTAGAGCGGCTGCCATAAGATCGAGGTCGCCTAGAGAGGTTATTGAGGAGCTAGAAAGAAAGGGTATTATGGTAAGAGCTGCAACAATGAGGGAACTTTCTGAAGAAACCCCAGAAGCTTATAAAGATGTTGATAGAGTTGTGGATGTGGGCACCAGGGCACAGTTAGTAAAACCTGTTGTAAGGCTCGTGCCCATAGCTGTTATCAAAGGCTAAAATGAATTGTTTTATTGATTTTATTAAACTCTTAATTAGTAATGTGCTATGGCCCCCGCAGAGACCCCGTACACATTTTCACCATAGGATCATACATTTATACGGGTCGGCCGAACGGGGGCCTTCTACTTATTGCTAAAGACTCCAAAATATTTTTATTTACATAACTAACCTAAACTAGGTTTATATATCTATACGTATACTGTTATTAAGGTTGTATAAAATGCCAAAAATTCCCGTGAAATTAGTTGAATGGAGTGAAATAGTTGAATGGAGCTGGGGACTGGCAAAAAAGATTGAAGAAAGCGGTTACATTCCTGATGTAATAATAGCTATTGCACGTGGTGGTTATGTTCCTGCTAGACTATTGTGTGACTTCTTAGGAATTGAAAACCTCATTTCAATTCAATCACAACATTGGACCGAGGCAGCAAAAAAAGGCGAAAGAGCCATAATAAAGTTTGAGTATGTAATCAATCTTGAAAACCTGAGAGCATTACTTGTTGATGATATTATTGATACTGGAGAATCTGTGATTTTAGCAAGGGATTACATATCACGTGTATGGAGACCAAAGGAGTTACGTATAGCTGCACTACAATGGATTTCACCAGTGGCAAAGATAAAGCCTGATTACTATTATATTGAGGTTAAAGAGTGGATATGGTTTCAGTACCCATGGACTAGATTGGAAGACGTTACACAATTCATAAAGAGAGTTATGGAAACCTATTATAAAGAGAAAAGAAAAAGCAAGTGGACATTAAGCGAAATTGTAAGAGAATTTGAGGAGTGGTATGGTATTAAGATTAGCAGTATGTATTTTGATGGTGCAATTAACATGCTTGTTAAAAAAGGTATCATAAAAAAGATAGACAATGAGCTTATGTATTTACCAGAAAAAATATAGTTATTACTGAAGGTCACTTAATGAAAATCTCTACATGTAATAAAGAACTTGATAGAATACTCTTTAACAAAACACCAAAGGTTGTAGTCTATGGTATTGCCGGCTCAGGTAAAACAAACTTTCTTTTAAACATTCTTAAGTGTTCTGAGCTCGATGATGCACTAGGTATATTTATATCTACGGAAAGCATGATCCTCATAAACAGAGTTGCTAGACTAGGTATTGAAAGCAAAAGTATTTATTTTGCTCCTGCTATTTCTCAAGACCATTTAATATCTCTAATACTAGATGCATTGAAGCATAATGTGGCTTTACTTATTATAGACAGTATAAATCATCTATATAGAGTTGAATTTAGAGAAGGCGAGCATGGTGGTCCCTTTACGCATCTGCTAACATTACTTAATTCCGTAAACGAGCGAGGAGTTACAATAATAGCCTCAGCTCAAGTAAGCCTTGATGAAAATACGCCCGCAGGTTTTGAATACCTTGAACTATGGTGTGATACCATGCTAGAGTTATATGTTCTGCCAAATAAGACGAGAATACTGAAATTCGTTAAACCTAACCTAAAGACCACTTATAGGTTTGTCATAACTGATTATGGTATAACATGGTTATAATTTACGAAAATCATTACAAGGCTGTAATAGTTTTGTCAAACACTTTTTAAAGATCAAATACTTATGAAGATCTACAACATGTAGGCAAGGGCCATAGAATCTGTAAAGTTTGCGAACCTTACCAAGGCTAAACCTTACTAAAAATCAAAACATTCATAACTGCTTACTGATATCGCTAGTATAATGCTCCTTTTCCTTTCTCTGTGTAACTTTCATCATGATTCCTGGATGTTTACTCCAAAGTCTGTATTCAACATACTTATCTTCGGGTGAGAATCTAGGTGGATGAGGTACAAATGTTTTTGCTCCACACTTAGGGCATATCTCCCTAAGTGTATATGTCTTACATTGAGGGCATCTCCGTATTCTCCATTTCATTGTGCTATCCTTTCTCCAGCTCTTCTCTTTCAAATTCAATTAAATCTATACCTATGTTATGAGCAGATTCCTTAAGAAATGCCTTAATTTGATTAAATATTTCTTCAGCTATTTTATAATCATGTGATTCAATTTCTATTCTATACCTTGGGGCGCCTATGGTATATATGTTAATGTTTATGTTATCTTTCTTAAACTTACTTTTGATCTCTGATAAAATACTCTTAATTCTTTCAATACCATTAGCCTTGTATGAAACAAGTTTTGCAATGCCCCTAATCCTAACGATCTTTATAGTAACATGTTTTTTCGCCTCTTCATATAATGCTTTAGCCCATACATCATTAATGCCTATTTCTATGAGTCTTTGAGGGCCCTTCAGCACGGCTTCTTCAATTAAAGTCATCGGATCAATGTTTTTCTCTAAAAATGCCCATACATATTTGTACGCTTCGTTAAGTGTTTTTCCAAGGTTTTTTGCTGTCATTTCAATTATTTTCTGTGCTTTCTGAATTCTCTTCCACCTAAGCATCTTTACTCTTTTCTCCCCCTCGAACACTCTCTTTAATGATATGTCAACCTCTATTCTTCCTTGCTTCTTTTCAACTCGAATTACTTTACCTACGGCAATTTGATTTTCTTTTAAAAGATCTTTAATATCCTTTACATATTTTGTGCTGACCTCACTCCATGGAATAAAGGCTTCAAGGTTTTCGTATTCCAATAAGTTTGCATAAGCACCGTAATCAAATACTTTCTTTATTTGTGCTATTACTAGCTCTCCAATTTCTGGAAGTCCTTTCTTTTTGAATGGAATGCTCATGTTGATTCCTCTAACTGTAGTGATGTCTCTGTTTTGTGAATAACTTAATTATAGTTTAACCAAAGGCTTTCACAATTTCCGCATTAATAAGTTGAGCTTTTCCACCTGTGGATTTTACAAGAACTGATCCGCAGACTAAGCATCTTACAGGAAACGTTGCATGGTCAAATATTGTCTGCTCATTTCCACAAGTAATGCATTTCACTCTTATGAATTTACTCTTGGGTTGCGGAATTAGTATTTTTCTTTTTTTATTCCCCATAGCTTTGCCTCACCTATGTTTTTCAGCAAGTTCTGCTCTTTTCAGCCTAATACCTTTCCTATGGATTATGTAACCGCATTTATTGCATTTTAATTTTAAAACAACTTTTTTAGTAATTTTTGCAAACCTCTTTTGCTCGGGTTTTCTTTTAGAGCCATAGCCTTCTTGCTTTCTTAAATACCTCCTCTGCCCCTGCGCTAAAGTTCTCCTTTTTCCATGCTTATATATCGATACACTATGTTCTGTATGTACATGACACCTTGGACAATAAGTTACTATAGTCTTTGGAATCTTCATATCCGTCTACCTTTACCTTAATTACACTTGTAATTTCTCACTCCATTTATAAGCGATACTGTTAAAAAGCTTCAATAATTTCTACATAGCTCATAGCAGAGAGGGGTAATGCTAAGGCAAGCGGTAAGTAAATAACATAGCCAGGTAGTGTTATAGAGTATCTTATTTGAAATGGTTTGAGTACACGACATAAAGCTCCGCCATCGGTTAGAAGGAGACTGTTTTGTGCAAGCTTCCAGAAGCTCTCAATTATTCCTAGTACATGTCTTACAGTAAACCCTACTCCATCATCACTAGTATTTAGTTGCCTTAAAATAGCTTTATTCAAAGCAAAGTAAGTTAAAGTCCTAATTATTAACGACACCATTGTTTCGAAGTCCGTGCAAAATCTTTCGAATTCTTTATTTAAATTTTCTAAACACCATGCCCTCATTAGCAAAGCTTTTTTATTTATTGTTTCTATAATTGTGTATATATCTCTCGATTCTATTTTCCTATTCTCAATACTATCCTCCAAAATCTTCTTCAGCTTTTCATATATCTCAACAGTCATTATACACCTTACCTTAATCCTTGAATTATATTCATCTCACTATAGTTAAGAGCTCTGCAACACCCTTAAAAACAAAATATGAGGCATACGCATATTCAAGTTCTATAATATCTCCTCGCCTTATTTTAAAAACTCTATCTATTACAGTAATTGTTGGTAGGTCTACTAGTATCTTGATCTTGAAAAGCTCAGTAACACCTTCCAGTGAAACCTCATGATATTGTAGCTCAAAGTTTGTTAAGTCCTTTATTAAAAATGCTTTCCATCCTGTTTTACCATTTAAACTATTAGGTATTCTTACTAAATGTGTTACATCTATAGTTACCTTGGAATCTATAGGCACTGCTACTTCATTTAAAATATCATCAATATTGTTAACCAAGATGTCTAGAAGCTCTTTGAGTTTACCGCTTTCAATTTTATCTAAGCAATTTAATAAGAATTCTTTAAGTTTTGCATCTGCTACTCTTTTAAGTAAAGCCTTTGCAATCCTCCTCCTTATTCCACCGTCACATATCCTTGGCAATGGATATGCTGAGCCTTTTCTGTTCTTATTAGCTACATATACATTTTTAATGATTTTTTTATAAGCATCACTAAGTGCTATATAGGATACCAGCTCCCTGCGACTTTCAACATCTATAGTATCATGTGGATTAGGCAGCTCCACTATTAAATGAAAGCCTCTATTACCAGAAAAGCTGGCTTTATATGTAGAGAAACCAAAATCGCTCTCAATAATATCTACAAGGTTTTTTAGATATTCAAATGCTAACTTTAGACATTGAGGCTCTACATGCTCAAATTTTGCTACTTCACTACCGCATAAAGGGCACAGTCTTTCACTACTTTCTCCCGTAGCTGTGTAGCCACATTTTTTACAAAATGTAATTTCAATAACCTTGTCCTTGCATTGTAAAATCTCATTTGCGTCTATGTCAAATACAAGATCACTGCCTAACCACATTTTTTCATTCATTATCTGATTACCAGGATCCTTATATTTAGCTGATGAATAGTAAAGATGCTTTGGTATGTGAACATGTGTTATGTATTCTATTAGTTGCTTTTCTGTTTCAAATGCTAAGTGACGTACATAGTAATTCCCATCAATAGGTTGTAATGCCACTTCTCTAAGTGCTAGGTCTTGTGGTAATATGAGTTGGGTTTCCTTATAATGTTTTTTAAATAAGTTCTTAAAAATATGTACTTCATTCTTCACCTTTGTACTTTCCATTGTTATGGGTGCTCCTCATTCAATTCTTGGTGCGACATAGATCTTCAATTGCGCACCGCTTGTCATATTTAATGAGATTTCACATGGCACTTCAGGTGCAAGCTTTATAGAAACAGTTTCTGATAACTTTGCTAGTTGTGACAGCATAGATATATACTCCATTGAATATGTATTAGAGAACTCTGAAAATCCCTCAGCTACCTGATAATCTATTAAAGTTCCCGTAGTGGTAGTGAAAAGGAATTCTATCTCACCCAATTCTGATGAAGATGACATAGCAAGACCCTCATGTAATACTTTGAATTTTACTGCATCGCCAACTTCTTCAAGAACTGATATAGCTGTAGCAAAGATAGGGCCGATAATCTTTGCTTCAACTTTGAATTCGAGTGAAAGTTCTGGAATTTCTTCATATGTTGAGGATATGAGAGGTAACATAAAACTTCTTTGAGTGCCACTCTTGGAGATCAAAGCTATAGTGAGTTTTACACCATCGGTAGAGAGCGCTAGCTTGTCCGATCTGGCAGCCCTTCTCAATATCTTTGAAATGTTTTCTAGATTTAAAAATAGTACTTCCTCTTTCTCAACAATGTATTCTTCAAAAGCTGATGTTGGTATGCTGAAGTCTAATAGCATAACCCTGCTAGGATCCATGGCTTTTATCCTAACCCCTTCACTTGGGCTTATTTTTATTCCTATGACCTCTAAGTAATCTGCTAAAACTCTTAGTACATATCTCCAAACCTTAGCATCTGCAAATACAAATCTTAAGGCTGAGCTCATGCTGTCTCCTCACTCTACTACACATGATTAATAGTTAGGAAATTAATAAGGTATAGCACCTCGTTAACAATATTAAGGAGTAGGAGTGCCTATAGGTTCGTAGAGAGGCACTGCAAACTCATATTATTTGAGCTCTTCAATGCTTTTTCCTCTAGAATGAACTTGCACCTGAATTTATTACAAGATGTGTCATAGCATCTACAACTAAATGCTATTACACCATTACTTAGTTTCCTAAGCATCTCTACAACATTCTTAAAATCGTCAAGCAATTTACAAACGATTACATTGGTCGCCTTGGTGCTAAGTAACTCGATCTTAAGCTCATCTTCATCAAATAGTAGGACCATTTTGTCCCCCTCTTCCATATTAAGAAGTAGCCTTATCGCTGAGGGTATCGTTATTCTGCCCTTTGAATCAATTTTTACAACATCACTATACATATATGGTTTCCTCTTAAGACCTTGGAGCAATCCAAACGCTAACCTTTCCTCCACCTGATATATCAAATGAGATTTTTAGCGGTTTATCAGAACCAAACGCAATATTGCATTCATCCACCAAATCCAGGAGCTTCGCAATGGCTTTTAAATGTTCAACGCTGTACTTTGCTACAACATTACTTACAGAAGATTCCAGATATGTTAACGGTTGGAATTGCTTAAGTACTGTTTCATAAGATCCTATGTCGCCATGCGCTGAAACCTTTATACCGTTAAGTTCAGAGGAGTACATTAATGTCACTTCCTCACTTACAATTGCAATATCTTTAATCACAGCTATGAGTTCTGATGAAGGTATACTTGCAGAAACATCGAGCTGGACATCTAACTCACCTACTTTCTCAAAACCTACTTCAGATAATGATACTGAGTATTCTCTCTCCAAATTTGTTCTAACATTGAATACCTTGACCTTAAGCTCTCTTGTACCTTCAACATACTCTAAAGTTACCTTATCTCTCTTAGTGGCTCTCTTTAGCGCTCTTGCCAGCTCATCTCTGTCGGCAATCATACTTACTTCACTACTTACGGCATACTCTTCAAATGCTGTAGAAGGAATTGATGTAATTATCATGGAGACTTTATCTGGTGAAAAGGCTTCTATAGAGAATTGATCTAAGCTAACTACTATAGGTACTTGGTCTACAATACGTTTTAATACTTGCGATACTGTTTTTAATACAGATCCGACTGGGTATACCAATCTAATGCTCATACTTAAGCCCTAGAAAATATTTCACTGTATTGAGACTAAAAGATTATCGGCTTAAAAACTTGCAATTAGACTGCATTAACCTAGGTGATGATTAGTGTCACAGAAAGTTAAGTTGTATACTGTGCTTGGTGATTATGTTGCTATTGAGATGGATGCTAGCTTCTCAACAGAATTGCTAAGAAAACTGCAAAAAGCTCTGGGCAAGGGAGGTGAAGATGTAGAAGATAGTATAAGAATGGTGCAGCACTTTGACACATTTCATTCTTTAATGCAAAGAAAGTTTAAGGACTTTTTAACGCCAAAGAAAAACATAAGTGAATTGCTCCGAGGAAATGTTTTAGTAGATAAAATTAAACTTATAAAAAAAGACAATAAAAAGATTGTTGTTATAGTTTTTGACAAATCACTTACTAAAGCCCTTATTGAAAAGACGTTAATTGAGTTAGGTTATGAAATTACATGATTACAAAATGTATAAGAAATTGCCAGTAGGGTTTTAAATAGCGTATGTATAGTGCCTTATGAGCTGCTCCTTCGTTTCTTTTTACCTCTGCTCGGCTTAGCCTTTCTCATACTTAAACCTGTACTTCTTGATGGTGTTTCTAAAATACTTTTTGCCTCATCTAGTGATATCTCTCCTTTAGCAATTTTATCCCATGTCTCTGATCGTATTAAGAATTGCTCGAGTTCTTGAGGTGAAAATGTTATGTATTCTGCTTCTGCCTCCTCATAGTATGCTTCGCTAATTTCTTCTACTGTTTGTTTTTCCTCTTGAGCTAGCGATTCGCTGGTCTCTTCTTCACTCAATTCAAGAACCCGACACTCTCAGACTTAATTTATTGGATGTTAAAAGCTTTTATTCAGTTTAAAGAAAATAGTAATAGAGAATTTTCTTTACTCATCAGATTATTCGATAAAGTCTTTTGTATATCGATCTCCTACCTGACCTAAAGGGTGGAAGTTCCCTTTTAAGGGATTCATTAGTTCTCCGCATCTATTGGAATTTACATCTGTCATTTACAGGACATTCAGGGGGTCAGAGCCTTTCACATCTTTTCAAGAGATCTTCTCTCAATGCTTAGTACTGCTACCGTGCTCACATCTTGAGCACATCATTTCTTTGTAGCTATATTCATACGCTAGCCAAAATGTCTTCGCTATAGGCACTCCGCGTCCATTTGTGTTACTAGACCATGACTTGATAATTGTAGTAGCCTCTCTAATAATCCTAAGTAGCTTCAGACTGCAATACATATTTACCCTGAGAATATTATAGAGCGGTCTATAGGCTTCGCTGAGGCTTAAAGTCCTGCTCTTAATCATAACCTTTATAGCATGGTTTAACGCCTCTCTACACCTCTTCATGAGGCTCGTCAGTTCTTTGAATAAATTAAGCTAGTCCTCATCCTAATAGTCAGGGTTAGAGAATCTTCATAGACCAAAGACATTTATTCTATTCTATGCTTAACTATGCTTACGTTCCTAAAGCAGTTAGGGCATGTAGCATAGTACTGCTTCTTACCCTTATAATCCCAAAAATATCCGCATTTAGGGCACTTTAACTTAGCCAAGCAATCACCACTCATTAACTAGCATAAAAAGCTTGTACGTTTCCTTAACTATTCAGCCTTGAAAAGTGAGGTTCTCAGAAGCAGTTGTTAAAGTAATTATGAGTAACGTTGTTACTACTATAAATATGAGCAACGTTGTTACTACTATTAAGTCGAGGCTTCTGTAAACTATTATTAGAGTTAGTATTGCAAACACGTTAAATAATAGTATTTTCTTTACAAGCTCTTTTTCAATAATCATAGCGTTACCCTAAGCCTAGTTGCACCTCCTAACAATCTTGCAAGGGCAAAGCTTATTGACAAGAGTAGTGATACATAAAAAGTAGCTCCTATTATGTCTATGTACATAATTCGTGTTACTTCATCAAAAAGTCCAGGGGCATTAGCTTGGCTTACGAGTTTTATTTGTGCTTCGTATATGTAGCTTTCATCAGGTTCTACTAAAGAATTAGAATCTTTGGTCAACTCAATTTCTATTCTATGTTTACCTGGTGGAACAGGGGTTGCGTATGTCTTCCCATTTAAGTTATACCAATACCATCTATACTTGTAAAAGTTGTTAACATCACCTATATCTTCACTATCAACTCTAAAGGATTTTATCTTGTAACTATCGACTATAGATACGTAAAGTTCATATTCTATATCTGATTCTGTGTAAATTTCTATGTAATTTGAGGTGAATATTGTTACATTTACCAATTTTGGAAACGGCTTAGCATGAAGAGCTATTCCTTCTCTATATTCCACCAAGCCATATACCATCATATTGACTTTACAAAGTGCTACGCCTTTGCAAAGGTTCATTACAGAAACACTAGTAATATTAGTATAAAATATGTGTCCACAAACGTCATAGTATACAGTTAAATTCTCTTGCAAATATTTAACAGCCGGTACAATGTATGTGGAAGAATATACTGGTATAGGACCTATATATCCACCTGGATATTCTAGTCCTATGTAGCCTGTATATAGAGGTTTATTAGCCATATTAATGATGTTACCAAAAATTATTGGAGTATCAAATTCCTTATCTTCAGATAATATTAATGTTTTTGTAAACTGAATGTATAATGGTAATGCCGTATTGAAAACAAGTGCAAATGCTATTAGAAAAGCACCAGCATTACGAGCTATTCTAAATGGTATAGCCATTAATGCTAGGCCTAGTGCTATAAGTGACCAAAATGAATATCTAACGAATGTTGCAATAGCATACATAATTGTAAAAGCGTAAAGCGATGCAGAAATGACTCTTATGATCATTGAAATGAGCCTAGTTAATCCCAATAAGAACTTGAATTGGGTTATGATACCATTTATCGTACCTAAAAACACTAAGAGTTGCGTTCTAAAAAATATTGAAGCTTTCATATATGATAAGAAAAACTCCCAGCTCCCACCCAGTAAACTTTGTATAGCCTCACTAAACCTCGCTATAGATGAAATGCTAAACAACAACGCCATGATGTAAAAGGCATCAGCTATTAATCTTGGAGCCCATCGCTTTAAATTACTAAGTGGTATTGGTAAAGAATATATCAATACACCTAGATAAAAGGTTAGAATAGCTAGGTAATACGTAATTAAAAATATATACATCGTATAACACATTCAAAATAGTTTTAGTTTGAATCGCATATCATGGCATTTGTGGTGTAGGTGGTGATGGAAGAGCGTTTCCTAGATATGATGATATATAGGTGATGAGCCAAAATAAAGTCGTGCCAACAGCAATCCAAAAAGCACCCCATACAGCGTCTTCAATAAGTCCTTGACCAATTTTCCTAGCTCTGCCCATAGGTATTGGCGCCCCCTTTATAGCCCATCCTACAATCCATGAAAGGAAAAAGAGAAGCCAAGCCACTACAACGGCCTTGCTTATTAAATCCTTTATTAATGAGACTATATCCATTTTGACTCCCAAAAACAACCTTACTTATAAAATGTTTTCGAAATACAGTATCTTAACTCAGCTCCAGTATTTTCGTGTCCTAAGGTAACTTTCCTCGTATTCCAATATGTTGGATATTAGCGAATTCCAATCATGTGATTTTGCCAGAATTCTCTTTGCAAATTCAACACCAATGCCAATACCATTGAGAGTTACAAGAGCTGCCAAACCGTAGTCCATCACAAGATTTGCTACTTTCAAAAACTTTTCTATGTTTTTCAACTCAACTACATTTATTTTTAAATGCTCCTCCTTCTTTAATTTAATTAGCATATTTTTGAGCTCTTGTAATTCATTATCACTTTCCACGACAGCAAGTGACTTGGATCCGCAATGAGGGCATGAGATGGGGCATTTGAATGGATTTTTATCAATACATTTCTCTGTAAGGTATTCGTTTATATCAATCTCGAATACGTAGTTACATATGAGGCAAATCAATTTGGTCTTTCTATTCAGTAGCCTACGTTTTGCTATTTCAATAATCATATTTCTTGACAGCATGCTACTCTTAATAATGTACCGTAGAGAACCTAGCTGAGTAATTTCTTGTAAAAATGGTGATGCTGTTTTCGTTACAACAATTCTAATCTTTCTATTTTTATTAAGTCTTTGTAAAAAATTCTCAACAGTTTCCACATCTAGATTTTCTGTGAGTAGTTCTCTAATTGTTTCGTTGACGAGTAACTCCATGTTTAACAACACATTAAATATCCTCTTTATCTCCTCTATGCTACTATTCTTAGCTATTATTCCCATTCTCTTTGCTACTTCAATAATACGCTTCTTAAATAATGATGATTTTTTCAACTCATCAATTATAGCCTCTCTTACAGAACCGCTTTTATTTAGTTGAATTAGTACGCTAAGAACTTTCTTAAGCTCGTCAGTAGAAATACTCCTATTTGTTAAAATTACCGTTCCAATTTGATGTGATTTGTAGCTACCACCTGTATTCAAATACTCTCTAAGAATTCTTAGCAAAAGTAATGAAAAAGCTTCTGAGCCTTTAGAGCCTAAGCAATGATACACCGCTATGAATGATTTATTATCATTAGGGACTTCATACAGTTCTACTGTAAGTACATTATCACTTGGGTAGACTCTACATATATTATTCATATTTACAACTATGAATCTTCTTATTGCTTCATCAAGCTTATAAGAAGTGAAGAGCTTGTCTAAACAAGTCTCATCTTTACAAGAGCAGAGCCGCCTAAAAAATGAACAGGTTTCTCTCACAACTTTTTCGTATACAGGAATATTTTCACCAACCCACCTAGGTAGCGTTACATACCCAGCATTTAATAAAGGAGTTAGCCATACTGTTCTCTCATCATAATTTACATCAACAACTTGCCAAGCCTTTCCGCCGAGAACTACTACATCGTCTTGATTGCACAACGCAACAAAATCTTCATCTAATGATGCTATTACTTTGTGATCTATAACAGATTTTGCATAAAATTCACTAGCATCGGGTATCATGTTTGTCGTTACATAATATATATATCCTCTTTTTGTAGGACTGCATATGAGCTCCTGCTCATCTTTACGGCATGTTACAAGTCCAATATCGTTAAGGAATTGCGCTAGCTTTTCCACAACATCAAAGCTTATGCCTTGAAATGCTGCTACTCTTCTCGCCATTTTCCAGAAACTTGTCAGCGTTACTGAACCTTGCTCTAAAGCTAAACCTACAAACTGATGTGCTAACACATCTAGACTATTTATATGAATATTCAAGGGTTCTAAATTACCTCTTTCCAGCCTCTTCGCAATTATTAGTGATTCAACAAGTTCTGAAATTATGGGAGGTGATATTATTACTCCTTTTGACATTTCATCCTCTCTATGCCCTGCCCTGCCAATTCTCTGTAAGAGCCTTGAAACCTGCCTAGGGGATAGGTATTGGATGACGAAATCCACTTTACCTATATCAATACCAAGTTCAAGACTGGAAGTTGCAACAACAACTTTTATCTGACCTTCCTTAAAGCTCTTTTCAACAGCTTCTCTAATGCTTTTTGAAAGAGACCCGTGATGCAGACCTACGATATTCTCCTCTAATCCCCCTTTAGACTTCAGCAAATAGCTAAGCTCTTCAGCTGATGTTCTTGTATTAGTAAATACCAGTATTTGCCTAAGTACTCCCGATTTGATTACCTCAATAATTTTCTTGATAATATCATCTGTACTAAAAAAGCCTGCTTGATAACTCTCATTGGAAAGCTTAACACTTACGTCGTATCTCTTCTTTGTATTTGCTAGGGCTATTTCATAATGCCTATTAAAGAACACTGCCTCTCCTATAAGCCTTAAATTTTTTTCATCTAATGCTGTTGTTAATGCTATTCTCCTAACATGTCTCTTCAACATGTTTTCGAGTCTTTCTATAGCTAAGAGCAGCTCTAAACCTCTTTCATCCTGTATCAGCTCTTGTGCTTCGTCTATAATTATTGCATATAACTTGCTTAGGTGTCTTGTCAACTCTTTTCTAATTAGTAAAATCTGAAGGCTTTCAGGTGTTGTTAAAAGAATATGAGGAGGTACTTTAACAATTCTCTTCCTCACCGAGTAGGATGTATCACCATGCCATACATCCACACTACAATTAAAAATATTACAAATATTACTCAATCTCTTCTTAAGATCTCTGTTAAGAGCTCTAAGAGGCGTAATGTATAGTACAGCAATACCTTCGCTACTTAAAAAACCTACATTAGTTAGTTTAACAAATAGTGGAACAATAACTGCCTCAGTTTTACCAGAGCCTGTTGGCGCAGCTACTAGTAAGTCTAAATCGTGGCACATTACCTTAGCATAAGTCATTTTCTGAATCTCAGTTAGACTAGCAAAGCCTAATTTTGCATAGTATTCCACTACTTTATCATCACACTTCATAAAATTGTAAACCATGAATTTTGAGTATTTGAGTCAAACATTACATTAATAAATCGCTGTAAGTTTTAATAATTTACTAAAATTAAAAATCTTAAACTTACTACGTCTATGCAAGAGATTGATAATTTATGGATAGCCAACATGTAAAAATGTTAAGCAATATTTACACTGTTCTTTATGGCATTATACTCTTGCATCTTTATGCATCTTTTTTAGCTACAAAATCCATAAATATATTAATGCGCTTGCCAAATACCTCAACATCGCTACTTTACAACGATATTGCTATTAAAGTTCCAGCCCTTTTACAAAGTCTATTAACATTCACACTTATTCTAATACCATTAATTATAATAGAGATTCTAATTGTACTTTATTATAAAAAGAGGTATCAATTACTTGCTGAGGCTCTTCTCTTTTTCCTATTCACAGGCGATTTAATAATATTAATAGAATTGACTTTCTTGTCCATTCTGTTTATTAAAATCATTCAATTTTTTATAGATTTTAAGAAAAAAGCTGGTACTACAATGGCTTTTGCACAGCATCAAAATACTATACAACTGCACGAGTCACTTAAGTTTTATTATAGTGATTTACCTACTGCTCTAATATGTTTTGGCTTAGTATTTATTAGTTTAGCAATTGAAACCTTGCTATACAGTTTCATACCCTTAATAGCAGTATTGCTATATATACTTCTACTCTTCATTACCATGCTTACTTGTAGAAGGTTTGACATTAAGAAAAGCATACTGTTATGCATACCTCCATATGGAATTATAATTGCAATTAGAGACGTTACCTATTGATAATGACCTATATAAAAGCCTTTTGTAATACATCAAGAGTTACCTAACTTCAATAATCTCTATTTTATGCCACGTTACAATTTCTGAAAGCTTACCTAGTATCATATTCTCTATACTTTCGTATAATTTGTCTAAGGATATAGAATTGGAGGAGCATTCTATATAGAGAAGTCTCCTTATAATATTGCTACGATGCATTTTGTACGTACATACACCCTCACTACAAAACTCTTTTAATAATTTTTCTAAGTAACTAATACTGTTCTCATCATTGAGAAGTAGGAAAATGTTTAATCTTTTTGCATATTTAGATGCTACTGACATGAGGCTTCACGAATGGGTCTTCATTATTGCTGATCTCTTTACGTAATTATTCAGTTAGGGGATCCTGTCATCATTTACAGCCTCAGTACTCGGCAGTTACATCATCTGATCTCCTCCTGCTCTGAAGAGGTGGGGATTCTTGATTCTTGGAATAATTCGCTAATTCCCAGCATCTATTTGGGGCCACATCTGTCATTTGCAAGGCAGTCGGAAGTACCAGAGCTTCACCTACCTCAGCTAGGTTTGTATGATTGCTAAACTCGCATCCCATGCTTAGAGAAACCACTTCCACACAGCCCCATCATTAAAACGATTAAAACAGAAAGAACTTATAAATCTTTCTCACCATCCCACATTAAAAGGTAAAGCTTTCAGCTGTAAATTACCTTGAAAGTCTTTCCATTATATCCAGAGCCTTATATTCTGGTGCAAGTTTGACGTATGCTTTTTTATAACCATCTCTGTCAATTAGCGTATTAACCTTAATCACTTTAACATTGAAATTTCTTTCGACATACTCCTTAATCTCTTTTTTATTAACATTTCTATATGTTTTTATTGTTAAGTAATTATGTTTCTCTGCAAGTAAATATGCCTTCTCGGTAGTAACTATAGTTACTAAGATGTCTTTGGACATTACGGTTGCACCCTTAAAGCATATTTTAAGGTTTTTCAACAACGTATATTTCTGATAATTTTTCTAAAGCTTTTTGAGTAATTATAGCGAGTCTGCCTGGCATACCTCCTGGTGCCAGTTTAAGTATATTCATTGTAGTAGGTGTTAAGTATTCAACTCCTGGAAGATTCTTAAGTGCTTTAACCACAGGCACATTTAATGAAGATACTATAAATAACATGCTCTTGCTTTCCTTATACCTCCTACCTCTCATCTTTCCCTTTCCACTTCTGATTCTAGTACTATCTTGCGATCTCAGTATATTTTGCCATAGCTCTATTCCCCTGAGCCATTCTTTAACTTCTTTAGTTGTTGCAAAAGATTCAAAGCCATTAACAACAATTATTGGAATGTATTCAATTCCTTGGGGTATTACATAGTTTCTCTTTAGCACGATCTCCTTATTGCTTAAGGCTGCTAAAGCCGAAATTATGGCTATTCTCATTTCTTTTCTATTTATCTCCTCATGAATTTTCTTAAGTGGTGTTGGAGCAAACTGTCTTCTACCACCACGAACATTGGGTGCAAGAACGGCTCTACCATTATCTAACCTTGGAACTCTTGCAATGCTATATCCTATGCCCCACGACTCGCCAACCCTTCTCTTACCAGCAAGAGAGTTACGACCTTTTGGTTGCATTTTTGCCGTTAAGGCTGACAATACAGCTCTTCTAATTATGTCTATTCGTACAGGATAGCTGAATAAGCTTGGCAGTTCTATTCTATCAACAATTTTTCCATTGAGATCTACGAGAGTTCCATACCTTTTCTCTATAGGATATACAAGTACGAATCTTGACTTTGACAATGTCCTCGCCCAAAGGTTTTTACTTTAATAAACCTATGTAAACAATTTTTGGAGGTTCACTTGGCTGCCATCTGGGCGGTCTTATGGGCCATCTAAGTACAAGAGGTCTCTTTGGGACACCTATACAGCTACCCCAAATCATTACCCATTTTGATCTAACAACACCATAGTGTGGAAAGCCCCCGCTTGGAGTTATGTCGTAACCATTATCTCCAATAGCAATTATTCTCTTATTGTATTCTGTACGACGATGATAGCCTGTTTGCCCTGGCTGAGGAACCTCAGACATTGCTCCTATTGTCGGGCTTCTGCTACCAACTCTTCTACTACCCTTTCTATGTTTATGCCATCTGGGTAACTCCTTTACACCAAATCTCTTAAGCACTCCTTGAAACCCCTTACCTTTAGTAACACCTATTATGTCTATGAATTGGCCGGGAGTAAATATGGAGCTTGCATCTATAGTTTTTCCTAATTTATCCAAAGCATAACTCACCCTCTGTGCAACGTCCCCACCGTCAACTACTACTTCAAGTATATCAGGAGCCTTTTTGCTTAGCCCACCAACAGCCTTAACATTAGCTACCATAACCAAAGACACCCTCTTCACGACATGTAAATGAGCCTTGATCCATTCAATCCTTTCACTAATATTTGATGAGGGTCTATACGTAGGGACCCTCCTCCAAATCTCAATTTCCTTTGGAGGCTCTATCCATACATCCTTTAATACGCTATAACCCCCATAAGCATTAATACCATAGACTCTTATTGCTATTGGTATCATTGGTGGAGTTTCAATTATTGTCACAGGAACAAAAATCTCTTTACCTTGTGTAGGGGTGCCAGGTCTATCATCTATTACTACAACATGCGTCATACCTACTTTATAACCTAAAAATCCTAAAGCTTTAGGATTATCTAGACTAGGTGAAGGCCAGCTTTTCACATGTGGAATAAATTCGCTCGACCTTTTCCTAGGTCTAACACCTAAACTACCACGCTTAGGAGCATGAGTTTTCCTATGTGCCATAATGCATCACCTGTGCTGAAAAGCTTCATACCATGCTTAACTCTTTCACTTCTCTTTTTTACGCTTCTTAGTCTTCTCTTCCTGCTGACCAGAGCTCTTAACTATAAATAACGTTGTTCGCTGCCTACCTCCCATCTAAATTACCTCAGTGCTAATGAGCTTTACACCGCTATTAGCCTTAGCCTTTATCATCACATATCCGTTAATAAGCTTTTCTAAACCTTTACTACTAAGTTTTAAGAAAATAAGTTAATGCGAATTTATAAGCTTCTCAAAATAGTAAGGAAATAGGCTGAATACCTTATGAGTAAGCAGTGCTGGGAGCTGCCTATTGAATGGAAAAAGTTTAGATATAGAGGTAAGAGCCTAGAAGAGCTATTAGAGATGCCTATGGATGAACTTGTTAAGATATTACCTAGTAGAGCTCGTAGAAGCTTAGTACGAGGATTTTCACCAAGACATAGAAGACTTCTTGAAAAAGTTTTAATAGCTAGACAAAAGCTTATGAGCGAATGCAAAGAGGTAACAGTAAAAACACGTGTAAGAGATATGGTAATACTCCCTGTTATGGTAGGATTGACTATAGCTGTTCACAACGGCAAGGAATTTGTCCCTATAAAAATAGTTCCAGAAATGATAGGGCATTATCTTGGCGAATTTGCACCTACAACAAAACAAGTTAAACATGGAGAGCCCGGTCTAAAGGCTACAAGAAGCACTCTCTTCGTAGCTCTTAAGTAAGTTAGATTCATGGCGACATCACATGGGTAAGAGAATTCTTGTACAAAGAATGGGTAGAGGCACACAAACATTTAGAAGCCCTAGCCACTTAAGAATAGCGCCAGTAAAATACCCAAGTACTGCTGTCAACACTTTGATAAAAGGCATTGTTGTCGATATTTTACATGATCCTGGAAGAAGCGCACCTATAGCTTTAATAAAGCTTGAAAATGGTGAAGAGTTCTACAATATTGCTGTTGAAGGTCTTAGAGTGGGGCAAGTAATTGAAATAGGGCAAAACGCTAGCCCTAGCATTGGCAATATACTGCCACTTAGAAGCATACCTGAAGGTACAAAGATATGCAATATAGAACTAAGACCTAACGATGGTGGTAAACTTGTTAGAAGTGGAGGTTCTTATGCTGTTATAACAGGCAAGACCTCTACGCATGCCATAATAACACTACCTAGTGGTAAACAAAAAACAATACTTCTTGACGCTAGAGCCACAATAGGTATTGTTGCTGGTAGTGGTAGAATAGAAAAGCCTTTACTTAAGGCAGGCAATGCGTATTATAAGTGGAAAGTAAGAGCTAGAAAGTGGCCTCGCGTAAGAGGAGTTGCAATGAATGCTGTTGATCATCCACATGGAGGAGGATCACATCAAAGTGAGTCTAAACCTACAACAGTCTCTAGAAGAGCTCCACCAGGTAGAAAAGTTGGACATATTGCTGCACGGAGGACAGGTAGAAAGAAAGGTGCTCATTAATAAATCTAAGTGATAGTCTATATACCATAAAATCTTCTAAGAATCCTTTCCACAGATTCGTAGCCTTGGCTCATGTTTTCTAATATTTTTAATCTATATTCATACTCTGCCTCAATATCATCTCTTAGTAATCTCTTTGAGAGTCTTTTTATTGTATAACTCTTTAATATGCTATCAACTTTGTCAGGTACAAATATTTCCCTCCACTCATCACCAACTTTTTCAAAAACTTTCCATATCTTTCTTTCAACTCTGTAACCTCTACGCATTCTTGACACATATATCATTAATGCCGTGTTTAATGAAAGCATAGTATACAAGTCTTGTGAAAGAAGGCCACGTAAAGCCATTTCATATTCTTCAGGTGTTGATGCATGAAAAGTTGTTGCAGAACCTGAGCCTGACGCCACTGCTCTAACTAGAGCTGTTATTTCTTTTCCTCTTACCTCACCAACTACTAGCATGTCAGGTCTATATCTAAGTGCAGTAATACATCTTTGAAGTAACTCTTCTGAGTCCTCACCATAGAATTGTATGAATCTTGGTCTTAGTGGAAGCTTTATCTCAGGAATGTCTTGAACAACTATAATTTTCCAATTGGGGTTGCTCAATTGCAAAAATGCGTTTAAAAGTGTTGTTTTACCTGAACCGCTACCGCCGATAACCACATAAAAAAGTTTTGCATCATTAACAAGCCATAATAGTGCTGCAACCTTATGGTCTACAACACCTTGCTTAATTAATGTTATTATGTCTATAGGAACTGCCGTAAGCTTTCTAATATCAAAAGTAGGGCTTGATCCTATTGGTTCACCAATGGTGGCTGCAATTCTAAAGCCCTCAGGAAGCGTGGCATGAAGCTCTGGCTTTCTTATTGATATTGACTTTCCACATTTTATGGCAAGTCTATCTATAAAATTTCTAGCTTCTTCATCACTTTGAAATTGAATATTGGTCATAAGTGCTTCATATGACAGAAAATCTCTATGAACAACTGTAATTGGCTTTGACCAGTGAGACAGCTCAATATCCTCTACACCCTCATCCCTTAATACAACATCTAAAATTCCGTACCCTTTAACATCCCTATACACATAGTAAATTACTATGTCATAATACTTGTGCAATAAATTCTCTAAATTTAACTCAGAAGACAGTTTTTCCAAGGCTTTTTTAAGATCTTCAAACGATTCTAAGCTAAAGTAGGAAGTATAAAGGTTTTCCATAAGACTTTCATATAGTTTCTGAAGCTCTAAGTTTATTGGAGGTTCGTTAATTAGATATCTCGCTACCCCTTGTTTATCTATGCATATTATGACCTCAACTAAATTCACGTTGTACTTCCTTAAGACCTCCAAACACAACTCATTTAGATTTTCAATTCTTATGGATCTCAACTGTTTTACATTGCTACTATTACCTCCCCTAATAAAGCTACTTTCATTTTTCTTTCGTGGTAGCAGCAGAGCCCCACAC
Organism: Ignisphaera sp.; assembly: GCA_020833345.1. Classification (GTDB taxonomy): domain Archaea; phylum Thermoproteota; class Thermoprotei_A; order Sulfolobales; family Ignisphaeraceae; genus Ignisphaera. The sequence goes on along the minus strand of JAJHQM010000002.1, from coordinate 21,998 downwards.
ATAATTCAGTACTTATATAATGACTTTTGCCTTTCGCAGCTATTTCGAGTTTCATAAAGGTTTATAAGGCTTGTCACTATTACATATTTTGATGAGACCCCCTGTAAGGGGCGGAGAGCCTCAGAGGGCTCTCCCCGAGGGCAGCTCAAGATGTGGGGTCCCTGGGGTGACCCTGAACGCCCCCAAGGCGGATGCAAACCCAAGAAGCGATGCAGGGGAAAGGAGATGAGGCTATGAAAACACATCAAGTTACATGAACCTATATGAGAGCTGAACCCCTTACCTTTCTAACCCTAGCTGGAATTAACCTAGGATCATTTAATCAGCTTTTACACTTAACTATGGCATCTACTACTACATGATACTTCCTTGGGGCTACTCCTCTAATCACATGTCCTCCTACGGGCTCTACAATACCACCAGCTTTTTTAGCCACCTCTACAACAATTTTAAATGCCTCTTGCAAGGCATTTTGCTTTTTTTCAGACGTTACAAAAAGGTGAGGATGTAAGTAACCTCCTAATTTTACAGATTTTAAAGAAGCACGCAAAGCCTTTTCAAAAAGTTCTGGATAAGGCATTAGAACTCTATCAAATTTTTCACTAAGGGCTTCTGTTAACAACAGTGCATCACCATGCAAAACCTCATTGGCTGCTGCAACTTTATTTAACTCTATATTTATTCTGGCATATTTTACTGCATATTTATTTAAGTCAATGGATACTACATAAGAGGGGTGAGCGTACTTAGATATTATAATGCTATATGGTGCAAATCCTGCAAACATATTTAACACACTTTCTCCATCTTTAACCATCTTGGCTATTCTCATGTGATCAAAGCCTAAGACTGGGGAGATGTACACCTTTGTAAAATCAACTTTAAATATACATCCATGCTCTTTATATAAAACCTCTGTCTTTGCTTCACCAGCTAGGTGAATGTACTCTCTTACTCTTTCAATTCCATGGACAGGTGAAATTGAAAGCCAAACACCTTTAATGTAAGGAAGTGAGCGTAAAAGTTCTTCGCCAAGAGATTTGAAAACATCTATTGGCAAATCAAAAGGCTTTCTAATTATTGCAACATCACCGAGAATCTCAATTCTCTTCCAAACTAATTTAGCATATTCTAATCCTAAAGCCCTTTCAGCGATTTTTCTTAGTAAAGACCCTTTAACCATTTTACATCACAGCAATACGACGTGAAACACTGTAATTATATAATAGCATTAAGGTTCCTGAAGTTTTAAATGAAGGGCTCTTCTGAGAGGTTATGCAATAAGCATTGTTATATTCATTTCGAGAAGCTGCTTCAAATGTAACTTTATCAGCATTTCCGGCTTTCTTCATCAAAGACTTCATAAGACCCTCTGGTCATCATCTACATTAAAATATTAGTAGCCGGGCGGGGATTCGAACCCCGGTCACGGGGGCCAAAGCCCCGCATCCTTGGCCGCTAGACGACCCGGCTACCACCTAGTAGCTATTATAATTCAAGGTTATAAAGCTTTTATGACTTTGACAGGTAAGATGTAGCGTTGTGGTGCATGTTGATGTATCCCGTGCTTGTAATTAGTGAATTTCAAAAAGTATATAAGGAGCTGCCTGATGTTATGTGTTCTGCGCCAGGGCGTTTAGATTTTCTAAACACGCATCAAGATTACAAGGGTTTACCTGTAGTTGCTGTTGGCATAAATTTAAGGACTTATGTAGTTCTAAAAAGAGTCGAGAAAACCCTTGCCCGTGTTGCTTCTGGGAATTTGATGGATGAAGGTGAAGAATTTATTGATGAATTTGACATCTCTGAACCCAACATCCTAGCAAAGCCAAAGTGGTTTGGAAACTACTTAAGAGCTGCTATTATTGCTCTTCATCAAAGCGGTTATAAGGTTAGAGGGTTTATTGGATGGATCAGAAGTTGGATTCCTATAGCTGCCGGTTTGGGTAGTAGTGGTACTCTGCTTGTCGCATTTATTGCAGCACTCAATGAGCTTTTCAATCTCAAACTTAAGAATAAAGATATTGCTGAATTCGCATATAAAGCTGAACACGATATTATGGGTATCCCTTGTGGAAGACTTGATCAATACGCAGCAACATATGGCAACATAGCCGTAATCGAAACTATACCTCCATATAATGTTGAAACCCTAAGACTTTCAGAAGGGGTTTTTGCTGCAATTGATAGTGGCATTAGACATAGTACTGCTGAAATACACCCTCAGAGACAGAGAGAAATAGAAGAAGGATTGAAAATACTCATGGAAATAGCACCACCGCATTTAAGGAAGCTACTTGGGTATAGGTATTGGGAGCCAAAATGGGATTCAATATCGCTGGAGATGCTAGAGCCTTACCTTAATCAACTTAGTGAAAAAGCTAAAAATAGAATTGTATATACAATTAAAGCCCATAGATCAACAAAACTTGCACTACACATTATGAGAGGATATGATGTATCGTCTAGCAATATCGCAGAGACGTTGGAGCTTGAAATTGGAAAAGCTCAAAGGATATGTAAAGCAGGTAAACTTGCCATCTTAGGACATATTATGACATACCAACATACTCTATTAAGTAGATTGTATGATGTAAGCTTACCACAACTAGATTCTATTGTAGAGACTCTTTTAGATTTTGGAGCTTTAGGTGCAAAACTTTCTGGAGCTGGGTTAGGAGGTACTGTAATCGCATTATTTAAAGATGTTGATACAGCAAAGAAAGCTATTGAAAGAATTATTTCAAAGGGATTAGGTGCTAGAGCATGGGTGCTAAATGTTGATGAAGGTGTAACGAGACATAGTGTAGTATAATTTGTAACACCTGGTTAATTAATCCCTCAGAACTATAATCAATATCAGGTAAAAATAAAAACAACTTCTTCAGAGTATTAGTTAGTAAGATTCTTTACTACGATCCTCAAATCTGATTACTTATGATCATCTAGAGACACATCTTAATTCTCTCTCTAAGCACAGAAGCATTATGTTCTGGCACAGAATCGTATGTAAAATTCCCACCTCCAGTCTCCATTCCTGCAGCGTATTTCAACTTACTCTCTTCACGAAGCATCCCGTAAATTTCTATGTGCAAGTGATAGAAATTAAAATCACCTTTTAATGGTGCTTGATGTAATACCATTACATATGGCATTGACTTTGAAAACACACTTTTCAAGCCACATAAACTGTATTTAAGAATTTGAGCCATTTGCATAATCTCTTTATCTGTAAGCTGTGTAAGAAGCTGAATATGCTTTTTAGGATATATATGAATTTCAAAGGGCCAATGAGTATAAAAAGGCATAAAGGAAACCCAGTCATTGTTTTCTAGGAGTACCCTAATCCCATCCTCTTTCTCAATTTCAATAATATCACAAAAAAGACACCTCTTGTTTTCATACCAATATCTTTCAGCATTGCTTAGTTCTCGTAGAACTCTTATTGGAATAAAGGGTATCACATATATTTGACTATGAGGGTGTACTAGTGAAACACCTATCTCTCTCCCCTTGTTTCTAAACCATAAAAAATACTTAGCATAATCTTTTTTCGATTCCTCTTCCTGCTTATTAATAATGAGGCTAATGACATAGGCTATTTGTTCAATAGCTAGATCACTGATATCATCAATATTATGCTCAGGGGTTTCTACAACAACGTAGCACTTTCCATAAGCCGAGGCAGTTTTGTAAAATCTATGTACAGAGGGTTTAGGAGGTGACTCAATTAACATGGGGAATTTATTCTCTAATATTAGTGCCTTCCATCCATACCCTGTTTCTTCAGTACCTGGACAAAATGGACAAAAGGATGCTGGTTGCCATGGCCTTGCACTTCTAACATTTGATACCATAACCCATTCTCCAAGTACAGGATCCCAACGAAGCTCCATGACAAAAACTCCATCTGAATCCATATCTTACACCGCATCTCTGAAAGGGTTTTACTTATTTATACAATAGTTTAAAGGCATTTTACAATTAAAGCCCTCAAACTCAATAAGAAGTGTTGCAAATTTGTTGACATTTCTTTACAATTTTACTAGTTACTATCTTAACATTGTGAAACGCCTTTTTACCATATTCAAAAACTTCTACATTTACACAATTATTGCATAAATCAATTGCCTTAACCAGTATCCTCCGGTGATGATGCGGTAAAATAGCAGCAATGTATTTGTAGCATATAAGTTTAGGCAAAATCTTTGAGAGCATTGTTGCAAACTTTATTCTATATCCCTCATTTAATTCGTGGATTGGATAATCATAATTTGCAAATGGATAATATATATCAAGTTCCCTAGGAACTAATAACATTGGTTCTGAGAGCACATAGACTTGAATAATGCTGTCAGCGTCCATAAGCCTTATCTGCGAGTCAATTATTTTATGTATAGGTGATAGCCTGTAAGGTTTAATGCGACTACAAGGTATGATTAAGGCACAAGGTTTTTCAATTAACTTAGGGTCAAATACATTCACTAAGAAATTATGCCAGCATATAACATGTTCATGCTCAAATAAATTCACATCATACGAATTCCTCAGAACAATTGCACCAGGTTTCACATTCATGATGTATCCAATCTCTTGACCAAAAGTTTTATGAAGATAATCCAAGTAAAGCCTCTCTAGCACTGACATAAAACTCTCAAAAACAGAATCTCACATGGAACACTTCTTAAATAGTAAACCACATTCTATCAGGTGTTAGTATGTTAATATACCTAAAATTTTATTTTAACTGATTCGAAGTCTTTTCTGCTTCTTCCACCTTTGACACAAATTCGCCGTAATACTGCTTTAAAAGCCTTACAACGTCCACGTTTTGCGCAAATGTTTTGTAACTATTATAAGCAACTTCATAAAACTTCTCCCTATCCCTTTCATACAGATCTAGTATTAGCTCAAGTTTCTTAATGAAATCTGAGTAATCTTCTTCGTCAATTTTTCTAGCTTCTTCGCTTTCAAGGTCTATCATCTGGTGTAGCTCCCTGCCAAAGAGCCATCCGTTAAATCCATCTTCAATTAGTTCTAAGCTTGCACCATCTCTTGAAGATAATGTTGGGACACCATTTACACCTGCTTTCATCATACTAGTTCCACTTGCTTCCCAACAACTAAAGGGTGTAAATAATAGGAGATCTGAAGCTGATAATGCATAGTATGCAAATTCTATTCCATAGTTTGGGTAATAGAAGAAGTTATTAAGGGTTCTACTTAACCTAGCAAATATAGTTGCCATCTCTTTACCCCATACATCATTTGGATGTGGCTTACCGGCAGTAATAATGAATACTCTATCCCTTAAATCATTGTTTTCCTCAATAATCCATTCAATGAAATAAGGCCGCTTGTACTTTACTATTCTTCTGACCCACGACACCAGCATTCTGTTACCAACACTTTTACCTACAAGGGCTCTAATAATGGAACTCAACTCTTTTTTAAATTCTTCGTGCACCTTTGCAAACTCTTTTACAGATCCAGGATCTTTCTTTATCCGCTGCCACCTTTCAATGTCTATAGCATTTGTGACATGACTCATCTTGTTAACGTATTTAGGAAAGAACATCTTTGTAATTTCAAAATGCTTTTTTGATACAGCAAAAATCTTTTCAGCTGCTTCCATAGCGGCTTCAGTCATTGTTTTCACATTTGGTAATGAAATCCCTAAAATCTCTTCAGCTTCTTTGCATAATCTTGGATGACCCCAGGGTCCTGGTGTATGTGTAATAAACCTGACCCTTACATCTTTTGGTAATAAATAAGGTACCAAAGCTAAGTGAGCTTCCTGTACATCTACAACCTGAATCCCTTCACCATTAATGAGCTTCTTTATGATTTCGCTTGACACTGCTGCGGCAGCAATATAGTATGTACATTCATCACTATGATGTCTATAAAGATATCTGAAAAGCCTAGCAACTGATATAGGTCTCCTAATTCGGTATAGAATAGCTTTTGCAGAACCATGGGAATACTCAAGTATATCTGCCTCTGCAAGAAGCCTACCATCACTTCTCCTAACTTCAATGCTTCGTAAGAAATGTAACTTGCTTAAAAATGCTAGGCTATGCCTATGCCTAACTTCAATGAATTTAACCCTATTAATACAGTCCCAATCAACATAGCCACTAGGATAGAGAGGGGCTATGACAATGTAAGGCAAGCCTAGTCTTGCTGCACCATAAAACTTATCAGCTTCTAAAACCCCTAAACCACCTGCATAATTAGCTGAATCTTCTAAAGCTATTTCCATAGCTACACTAACAATACTTTTCATCATAGCTACACTACTCCGAAACCTTATTATACGCTAGACGCATTTTTAAGAAGCTAAACAAATAAAAGAATTCAATTGTGTGGCGGGCCCGCGGGGATTCGAACCCCGGGCCTCCGGCTCCGCAGGCCGGCGCTCTATCCTAGCTAAGCTACGGGCCCAGCAGATTAATAATTAAACAAATTGTTGTAGATTTTCCTATCTTTAAAACTTTATTAAAGTTTTTAAAGGTTTTATTATACATGTGTAATGGCTAAGATTGGGCAAGTTGGGTGATGTGATGATGTACGTGTTAGAACTTAGCATGTGGCTGGGCCTAGCCTCTGGCATTATAGGAGTACTGTATGTAATAGGGCTAGTAAGCTATATAACGAGGATTGAGGTTGATCAAGATACTGAGGAGGCTAAGCGGGCCTATCAGATACATGAGTATATAAAAAGTGCTGCGATAGCGTACATCAAAGCGCAATATAAAGTCATTCTTATTATTGTATTGATAGTTACTGTAGTTCTAGTTGCAATAGGTGCAGTAAGAAGGAATCCCTTCGTATGGCTTACAGGAATTTGCTATCTACTTGGAGGACTGAGTTCAGCTACTGTTAGCATTGTCGGCATGTTATTAGGAGTGCTAAGTAATGTCCGCGTTCTTAATACATTAGTTAAGAAAGGTTTGAGAGGAGCACTATCATTAGCATTTAAAGGAGGTTCTGTAACAGGTTTCCTAGTTGGTGGAATAGGGTTATTAGGAGTTGCTGGGCTCTTCATAGCACTGAATGGCTTTGCAAATCCTCAAAGTGTTACTCAGATACTCTTAGGATATGCATTTGGTGCAAGCACAGCAGCATTATTTGCCAGAGTTGGAGGTGGAATGTACACCAAGGCTGCAGACATTGGAGCTGACTTAGTTGGCAAGGTAGAGGCAGGCATACCTGAAGATGACCCAAGAAATCCTGGAGTTATAGCAGATAATGTTGGTGACAATGTTGGTGATTGTGCTGGAATGGGTGCAGATCTCTTTGAATCCTATGTTGAAGGCATGATAGCGCCTATGGTAATAGCGGCTCTACTACGTAGTAATGAGCTTATAGCATATCCAGTGCTGTTCTCAGCAGTAGCACTCCTGGCAATAATATGCACAGCACAGTTTGTAACACTTTCACCATTTAAGCACCCTGGGAGGAACTTAACAATGACATCAATAATTTCAATAGCAGCTGCAGCAGTAATTAATGGTATTATAACATTCCTCCTAGCACCCACAATAGCTCCAGCATTTATTGTAGGTGTTTTAGGGCTTATTGCAGGAGCTGTAGTAGGCTTCACTTCAGATTACTTCACATCTCCTCAGTACACCCCTGTTAAAATTGTTGCAAGGAATTCACAATTTGGACCTGCATTAACAATACTTAGCGGTTTTTCAATGGGACTCTATAGCACGTTTATACCAACACTAGCAATAGCTCTTGCAGCTTTAGGCTCCTATGTTATAGGCTTACAATTATCTACAACACAAGGACTACTAGCAGGAATATACTCTGTAGCCCTAGCTGGTACAGGAATGCTAGCTGTAGCACCAATAGTGGTGGCAGCAGATGCTTATGGACCTATTGTTGATAACGCGGCTGGTTTAGCTGAACAAGCAGGGTATGCGGAGGAAATAAGGTCTTATGCAGACATGCTAGACTCTGCAGGAAACACTATGAAGTCTATATCAAAGGGCTATGCAATAGGCTCAGCGGCTCTTACAGCATTAGCTTTACTATTTAGCTTTGCAAGTGTGCTTTCATATAAAGGCGGGATAGATATTAATACACTAATGCAAATAATATTTAACATTGGAAACCCGGCATACGGTGCTTACTTCCTCAGTGGCTTACTAATAGGTATTGTGATGGTTGCAGTATTCGTAGCTTTAGTAATACAAGGCGTTACAGCGGCAGCAGGAAGGCTTGTAGATGAAATTAGAAGACAATTTAGAGAAAAACCCGGAATACTAGAGTGGAAGGAGAGGCCGGATTATGAAAGAGCTGTACAAATAGTAACATATTATGCACTTAGAAGATTAGTGGCACCTGGACTCCTAGCTTTGCTAGCTCCAATAGTAATGGCACTTGTAAGCCCAGCCACAGGAGATTGGCGTATAGCAGGAGCACTACTAGGAGGTTTGTTAACAGGTTCTATAGGTTCGGGCCTACTGCTAGGACTTTTCCAAGGAAATGTAGGCAATACTTGGGACAACGCAAAGAAATATATTGAGGCAGGTAATTTTGGTGGAAAGGGTACAGATACCCACAAAGCAGCTGTAGTTGGAGATACAGTAGGTGATCCAATGAAAGATGCTGCTGGACCTGCAATAAACATCATGATTAAAGTAATGGCAGTATCATCTTCAGTTCTCGTACCATTAATACTATTCTATGCATAAGTAAACAATCAAATCAATTCTTAGCTTTTTTAATATAATTTTATTTTACTTTAAACAACTAATGGAGCGGTGCAGGTATTTACAGAACTTGAATTTCGAGAGGAATTCGGATAAGTTTTTTAGGATATTTAAAGCCTTTATATTTACGGCCACAATACTTGCATGTGCCATCGTAATTAATACTTAATTTAATTAAATGCCCTCCTTGTCTTACAATAATTGGATTCTTACATGAAATGCAAAGCGTTGATGCTATTTCAATAGAGCTTTCGAAAGGGGCTTGGGTAATTATATTAAAGTTTCTAATCTTATTAAGTGTATTTAATTTATGGCTTAATGAAATCGGTTTTAGAAATATCCAGTTTACTGGTATTAGAAATGATGTGAGGAGGTCCTTTAATGTAGTTATAGTGTTAGTTAAGCTTTCAACGCCATTTATTGAAGTAGCTATTGCCACAATTTCAACATACTTGCGTGTAGCCATTGCCTGCAGAAAATCTAAAATGCTTTGCATATCTTTATATATGTCTTGACGTAATGTTGTATCCACGAACTCTATTAATATCAAATCAATGTATTGCAAAAGCTCTTTAAAATGCCTTTCCATGTAAATAATACGGCTAATATTTGCCTTTATACCAATAATTCCACTATAATTGTTGCGTACTTCCTTTAAGATTTGTATAACCTCTTTTGAAGCATAGTGTTCGCCACCATGTAGCATAACGACATCAGGATGATATTTATGAATAAGTTCTATTATATCTGAGACTCTCGCATTTATTAATTCCGCACTCCTTCTACTTAAATTGGCTTCCCAAGGGCATACATCACATTGAAAAGGGCATTCTATGAAGTTGAGATTTAATGCAGTACCACCGCTACAACAAAGTGATAAAGGCACTCTTTCAACATTTACTAGTGTAATTGAAGAGAGCGGCATTGACATTTTATGTAAAGGCACCAGAAGCATTTTACTTTATAACATTGTTACTTCTAAGGTTCATAAGCTTATATTTACGCTTATTATGTTACATACCTTAAATAGGGGGTAGACTGTGCTCTTATTATTCCTATCTGGAGCTCCTCAGTCTTTAGTAAGTAGCTTGAAAGACCATTGCAAGGCATATACAATTGAAAAGATGCAAAAAGTTTTCCCAGATGGCGAGCAATACATTAGGATACTACCTGAAGCAAAAGGTGAAAGAGTTGCTGTTGTGCAATCACTTTACCCTGATCAGGATAGAAAACTAGTAGAACTGTACCTAGCATTAGAGGCCTTGCAAGGTTTAGGTATAGTAAATAGCGAGCTCATCCTCCCCTATATGGCTTACACTAGGCAAGATAGAAGGTTTTTGACAGGAGAGCCTATAAGTGTAAAAGCGTTATACTTACCCTTGCAACTATTTAACGTGAAGAAAGTGTACACTCTTGACTTGCACTCTCCAAGGGTATCTGAAGTTATAGGAGTTAATATTAAAAACCTCCTTCCTCATGCATACATGGCTAGGAAGGCTGGCATTAACATAGACTTTATTTTAGCGCCAGATAAAGGAGCTTTACACAGAGCTCAACTACTTGCTGAAAGTCTTGGTAAACCATTTGATTATCTAGAAAAGTATAGGGATAGAGTTACAGGTGAGATAAGTGTTTCCTCACACGAACTAGACGTGAAGAACATGAATATAGCAATAGTTGATGACATTGTTAGTACAGGTGGTACCCTTGCTAAAGCTACACAAATGCTTTACAATTTAGGGGCAAACAAGGTATACGCCATCATTACCCATACATTAATATCTGAAAGGACTATAAAAACCTTAGAAGTCTCAGGACTAGAAAAACTCATTACCACGAACAGTATTTCCCATAATGTTACAATACCGGCATGGATACAAATTGTTGATGTAGGCGAGTTTCTTTGCGGTGAACTATTGAGCGCCTCTATGTAGAGTGATAGAGTGTCTATAGACATGTCTAAAGGTATTTTTGTATTTAGGTTAAGTAACGAGCTTTTCTCACTTGCACTTTCTGAAGTAAAGGCTATACTTCTCGCAGAGGCTCTGGATACTGAAATTGTTAATAGAATAGACGAATTTTTGCTTATTCGTACAGATCTCAGCACAGCACTTAATGTATGTGATAGAGCCTCATTAGTTATTGAAATGGGGTCGCTTATTAGCATTGTTAATGAGGATGACATAAATGAAATTGTAAAAATAATCAAGGATTTTATGCATGAAGAAAATACATGTTTATCTATGGACTCTGTTAGAGGGTTCGGAAAAGACTTTATAACACAACTTTTAAATATTCTTTTGCATAAATTTAAGCAAGGACTATGGAGGAGATGTTCACGCATATTGAAGGTTTCCTTCGTAAGCGGCTTGGCAGTAATCTATGAGGTTCTGTATAGAAGAAGACAGCTAAAATTTGAAAATCGGGAGCCTCATAAAAGACCTTGCTATAGACCTGGAACTATGAAACCCCAATTGGCAAGAGCCTTGGTAAATCTATCTAGGGTTTCGGCAAGGTCTAACCATGTGCTATTAGATCCATTTTGTGGTGTTGGAGGAATAGTTTTGGAGGCGTGCTCTATAGGCATATCAGCTTTATGCAGTGATTTAGATAGTAAGATGTGCATATGTGCAAAAAAGAATCTTGAACACTTCCAGTGCGGTGATAAAGTTGAAGTATTCATAGCTGACGGAACTAGGGAGAATTTTAGAGAACACACTGTTGACGCTATTGTTACTGACCCTCCATATGGAATTCAAAGCATCCCTATGGGCACCTCGCTCACAACCTTAATTAGAGGATTTCTTAATACTGCATCAAATGTTATAAAAAGTAAAAGGTTTGCTGTTTTTGCAGTACCAATAGAATTAGAAATAGACGTGAATAAGTGGTTAACAGATTATAATTTTGAAACTGTGGAAAAGCATTTAAATATGGTTCACGGATCTTTAACAAGAGTAATATACGTAGTTGTAAAACTATGAAGATGGTATTCTTAGGTACAGGGGCTACAACTCCTTCGCATATGCGTTTTACACCTAGCATAGTCATTTGCGCAACAAGGAGCTGTTTATTGCTTGACTGTGGAGAGGGTACTCAAATAAGGCTACAAGAAGCAGGCATTGACGTGTTAAAGGTGAAATACGTTATTATAACACATGCTCATGGTGATCACATTTATGGGCTTAAACCCCTCATAGACAGTTTTATCATGAGAGGTCTAAGCCAAAAAATTAAAGAGAAGAAGTTATATATTTATGCTCCTAGGGGTTTCTGTAGTGCAGGTAATCAATCTTTTACAGATGTTGTTGAATGTCACGAAATGTTATCAGAGAGTAGAGAGAGTTTTATTGAAGTAGAGGAGTACATATTTAAACAGCTTCCAATGCTTCACGGAGATATTAATGCATTTGGAATTTACATAATTATTAAAAGTAATTTAAAGCATAAAGTAGACATATTTTATTCGGGCGATGGGGTGTGTTCAGAAGAGTGTATAAAGTTCCTCAAAACTGTCAAACCTTGCCTAATAATTCATGAGGCTTCCTTTTTAGACTACTATAATGATAGTATGAAAGCTAAAGAAAAGTTTCACGCTACTGTAGCTAATGCTGCAAAACTTGCTACGGAGGTCAATGCAAAAATACTTATACTTACACATATAAGTAGCAGATATCGCAATGACGACTTAAGGGACTTTCTATCGAGAGCTCGTAGGATATTTAATGGAGATATATTCTTAGCGTCTGACCTGTCCACACTATATTTGAATAGAGTATTGTGTGAATAAAATGGTTAGATATCTTCCGGTAAGGTTGTCTCCCATAATGGTCTTCCATGAGATGTTTTTGGTGCTATCCAATCAATTATTGCATTGATGTTTTTACTAGAGATAATAATTGATATGGGTCCAAGAGGACTTTCAGAGCCTGCCTCAACAAAACTTACAATACCTTGATAAGCCGCCTGCTTATTTAGTTTAATTTCTATAATTTCGCCTCTAGAATTCTTCAATAACATATTCCTTACGCTATCGAGTATTTTCTGACGCCTAACTATTTCATACATTTTTCTCAAGGTTTCTATGCTGTTTTCTTCAATGACTATAAGCTTCCTCCCATTTCCTAGATCCTCTACTTTAAGATTTTTAAATATGAATATGTTTTTAAGTGCTTTAAGTACCTTCTCGATGTCCTCTGTAGGTCTAACCTCTGCTTCTATTCTTATGTACACCAATCTTTTGTCACCTTAAGCAAAAAACTTTCTACATTACTTATAAATTGTTCGAGAGTGTCTTCATTAATAAGAATGGCATCAGCTAGTGCAATAACGTTTCCCATACCCCACGCAAGCTCTTCAAAATCTCTTTTCTTAAACTCTTCAAAATTCTTTGGATCTCCCTGTCTGCCTCTAAGCACAATTCTTGTAAACCTGGTTTTTGGTGAAGCATGTATTGCTATTATCATAAAGTGAGCGTCTACGCTCTTTTTAAGAGTTTCCACCTCCTCTAAACTACGAACCCCATCAACAACTATTACACAGTTATTCAAACAAGCACTCGATATCTTACTTGTAGCAAGCTTAGCTATAGCGTCTTTACCTAATGTTCTTCGTAAATCATTTGCTACAATTAATAAGTTAGTTAAAGTTGGTTCTAGCCCTCTTTTTACAACCTCTTCTCTAACCACATCACCAAGTGATATCACTGGAACACCTTTTTTACGAGCTACTTCAGCAAAAACACTTTTACCAGAGCCAGGCATTCCAGACAGTAGTATTATTATCTTACACACGTGTCCTCCCATTTAATAACACTTGCTATACATTTTTGCTTTGATCTTTTAGCACTTTTTTACTTGCCTGTCATATATTATTTTAAGCAACAAGATTCGGTGAATTTAACTTGAGTTATAAAGTAAGGGATCTGTCATTAGCTGAGAAAGGCAAAATTCAAATTGAGTGGGCTAGTAAACATATGCCAGTTTTAAATATGATTTCTAAGGAATTCTCTGAAGAAAAGCCCTTGAAGGAAGTTAGAATAGCTGCTGTTTTACATGTAACTAAAGAAACAGCTGTATTAGTAAAAACATTAATGAATGGTGGGGCAGAGGTTTGGCTTGCTGCTAGTAACCCTATGTCTACACAGGATGATGTTGCAGCAGCTTTAGTTATGGAAGGAGTCCATGTTTATGCATGGAGAGGTGAAACAGTTGAAGAGTATTTTGATGCTATAAAAACAATAGCAAAAGTAGAGCCTCACATAGTCATAGACGATGGGGGAGACTTTCACGCATATTTGCATTCTTCAGCTTTAGAAATAGCTGAAAAAGTATATGGGGGTACAGAGGAGACTACAACAGGCGTTATAAGACTTCGTGTAATGGAGAAGCAGGGTATTTTAAGGTATCCAGTCATAGCTGTTAATAATGCTTTAACAAAATTCATGTTTGACAATAGGTATGGCACTGGTCAAAGTGCGCTAGATGGAATCTTGAGAGCTACTAACATACTCTTAGCTGGAAAAACTGTTGTGGTAGCAGGGTATGGTTGGGTTGGCAGAGGTATTGCGTGGAGAGCTAGAGGAATGGGTGCAAGAGTTATAGTAACCGAAGTCGATCCTATAAGAGCTTTAGAGGCTGTGATGGACGGTTTTGAAGTTATGAAAATGGATAGAGCATGCGAAATAGGAGACGTTTTCATTACGGCAACAGGTAATATTAATGTAATAACAAGAAGACATTTTGAAAAAATGAAAGATGGTGCTGTATTAGCAAATGCAGGACATTTTGATGTTGAAGTTAGCGTAAAAGAACTTGAGGCAATAGCTGTATCAAAAAGAGATGTGAGGAATTGTGTAACTGAGTATGCGTTACCAGATGGAAGAAAGTTATATTTACTTGGTAGGGGAAGGCTTGTGAACCTTGTTTGCGCTGAAGGGCATTCTAGTGAGGTTATGGATATGAGTTTTGCAAATCAAGCTCTTGCTGCAAAGTTTATAGTAAAGAATAGATATTCATTGCAAAAGAAAGTTTATGATGTGCCTAAAGAAGTAGATACACATGTTGCAATTCTAAAACTTAAATCCATGAACATAGAAATAGATTCCCTAAGTGAGGAGCAGAGGAAGTATCTTGAAAGCTGGATTTAGTAATTTATAGTCCATTACATATAAGGGCTTTGTTATAAGAACCTTTTCTATTCATGTTTCAACAAAATTTTCCAAAAGCAAAGCAGTGAGGATTTTGGTGGACCGGCCGGGATTTGAACCCGGGACCTCTCGGGTGCGAACCGAGCGCTCTTCCAGCTGAGCTACCGGCCCACTTTTCACTTACACTATTTACTATAGTCTTTAGCTTAAATCTGTATTTAATTATCGTTTTCAACTACTTTACGTCATTAAGAGATTATAACATATTCATATCTTAACTATCTGTAATACTGGGATATGAGTAGCTATGCAACCAAATATTATCGATGTATTAGATAAGATATTTGCTAATACATTAAAATCCAGAATTTTTGTCAATAGAGATGTCCTTAGACCTGATTACATACCTGATGAGCTTCCTCATAGAGAAGAACAGATAGCAAAACTTGGTTCTATCCTCGCCCCAGCACTCAAAGGTGCGAAGCCCAACAACGTGTTCATATATGGACTTACAGGTACTGGTAAGACTGCCGTTGTTAAGTATGTACTTAAGAGACTTTATGCTAAGGCTCTTGAGTTGGGAGTCGATATAATTCCATGCTATATTAACACGCGGCAGGATGACACAACTTATAGAGTCTTGTTAAAGCTAAGTGAGTGTGTTGGGTTAAGGCTTCCATTCACAGGCATATCAACATCGGAAGCGTATAGAAGGTTTATCAAAGTACTTGACACTAAGACAGCAATAATGTTGACTGTACTTGATGAGATAGATTTTCTTATTAAACGTGTTGGTGATGAAATTTTGTATAGATTATCCAGAAGTAGTGATGATTTATCAGCGTCAAAGATAACCATAATAGGCATTACAAATGATTTAAAATTAGTTGAAGATTTAGATCCTAGAGTTAGAAGTAGCTTAGGTGAAATAGAACTTGTTTTTCCTCCTTACAATGCCATTCAATTGGAGGATATATTAACAAGAAGGGCTAAGATCGCATTTAATCCTGAAGTAGTAGATAAGCCTGTTATTAGTTTGTGTGCAGCTTTAGCTGCTCGTGAGCATGGTGATGCAAGACGTGCACTGGACTTACTTAGAGTTGCAGGTGAAATTGCTGAAAGAGAAGGAGCAGAAAGAGTTGCAACTGAACATGTTTATAAAGCTTTAAGAGAGATTGAAGCAGATCAAGTTAACGAAGTTATTGCAACAATGCCCTTGCATAGCAAATTAGTATTACTTGCTATACTAGAGCTTACAGAAGGCAAAGAGGGTAAGACAACAACAGGAGAGGTCTATACACACTATAAAACCCTCTGTGCAAAGCTTGGAATTGAGAATGTAACTCAGAGAAGAGTTAGCGATATTATAGGGGAACTAGACATGACGGGCATAATAACAACTAGAGTTATAAGTAGAGGAAGGTATGGAAAAACTAGAGTAATATCACTAGCTGTTCCAAGAGATGCTATACTAAGAGCTCTAAGTGAAGATCCGTATGTATCGCAACTGTTTTCTAGGCATAGATGACGGTTATTTCGATATTGCTTTCAAAAAGCTTGAATACAAAGGAGAGACATACCTCGTAGGCGTTGTAACATGTCCTTGGACTCTTAATGATATCTTTATTGATCTGATTACCATAGATGGGCTTGAAGGAACTAAAAAAGCTTTAAAAATGATAGAAAGTGCATTATCTTTGCACATAATTAATGTTGTATTTCTTGATGGAGTTACATATGCAGGCTTTAACATAATTGACCCATTTAGGATCTTCAATGTCTTAAGAGTGCCCATAATCACAATATTTAGACACGACCTTGATTTAAATAAAATATTCATAGCATTAAAGAGGCATTTTAATGATTATACGTATAGGTATCATATTATTGAGCGTGTTTATACTTTATCACATGAAGTATTTATAAATGATTCAAAAATCAAGTACACTCCTATAGGAATTTCTATAGGTGATGCAGAACATATTTTAAAGAATTTTAGCAAGCTTTATTCATATCCCTATCCTCTCCATGTTGCAGACAAAATTGCTTCTCTCCTTGGTAGAATTAAATTTAAGTCTTTTCATAGGTAAAACAAAGTATTGATTACTAAAATGCTATAAAAATAGAACTAGGGAGTTAAAGCAGTTCTATATAAGTTTATTATAAGGTTTACTCCTATCACAAAATATTGATGAGATACAATGTACTACGTATTTCTGTTAGGCCCAGCAGGTTCTGGCAAAAGCCTCTTAACTGCCGTGCTTCATGATTGGCTAGAAGAACACGGTATGAACGCCATAACCTTAAATCTTGACCCAGCTGCTGATTGGCTACCCTATACACCCGATGTTGATATAAGGAACTATATAACAGTTGAAGATGTTATGAAGAGGTATAATTTGGGTCCAAATGGCGCTTTAGTGACAGCTGTTGATCTTTCAATTAACTACATTAAAGAGTTAATTGATGAAATAGATGAGTTAAAGCCTAATTATGTAATAGTAGATACGCCAGGTCAGTTAGAGGTATTTGCATTTAGAAAAGCGGGTCCTATAATGATAGACGCTCTAGCAAGAGGCTTTAAAACAGCTGTATTATTTTTATTAGAGGCTTACATGCTTCTAAAACCGTCAACTCTTATACCGCTTTCAATACTCTCACTAGCTACAGCATTATCGCATAGAAAACCTCAAATAACTATCATAACAAAATCTGATTTATTATCTAAGGAGGAAACAGCTCATATACTAAGATTATTGGAGAATCCATTAGATTTTTTAACAACTCTTAAAGGGTATGAATACTTTATAGTAAGCAATACGCCTTCTGACGAAATCTTAACAATAGTAGAAACTGCTATTAGAAACACATTAGAAAATGCTGTCCTCATTTCAGCTCTAATTGGTCAAGGTATTGATGAACTTTATGCTGGTCTTCAGCGAATTTTAGCAGGAGGTGAAGATTTTTATACCGAAGAGCCTAGTGAAATTTTATAAGAAGAATTGGGGAAAGCTAATGAAAACCAAAGAAGAAAAACTGCTAATGGAGTTAAGCTCTTTAAGAGAAGAACTTCAGAATTTAATGTTAAAAAGAGAGGAGCTGAAGAAATCCTTATATAAAGTAAGAGAAGAACTAAACAGTAAAAGAGAGGAGTTAAAGAAGAAGAAAGTAGAACTATCTAATATAAGGTCAAGATTAGCTTTACTCAGAGAAGAGATTGCCAAGGCAAAAAATGATGTAACAGATCTAAGAGGGAGATTCATAACAACTTTGAAGAGCTTTAAGCAGGTATCACAAGAGCTGAAAAAATTATCAAAAAACTGTTGTCCTGATGCAGCTATCGATGAACTTAAGCAAAAGATAGAAGAATTAGAATGGAAACTAATTACTACGCCTAGCATTAGCATTGAAGAGGAAAGACAAATTGTAAACGCAATTTCCAGGCTCGAACAAAAGCTAAAAACCTTAATATCACAACAATTGAAGTACAGTAATATCGCAGAGAATTACGAAAAAAGTCAAAAAGAACTAAATGCATTAAGAGAGCTGATTGACAGGAAGAGAGAGCATTTAAATGCATTGCTTAAGGAATTAATGAAGTTAAAAGAAGACAGAGATAAGATAAAAAATGAGATCGCGACATTAAGAGATTTCATAGGGAATCTTAAAAATAAACTTAATGAAATAAAAACACAACTCACATCCATAAATAATACGATTAAGGAGAAAAAGACTCAATATCAAGAAATACTAAGAGAGTTGAGAAGGCTAGAGGAAGAGAATGAAAGAAAGGAACAACAAAAAATTTTGAAGGAAAGAAAGGAACATGTAATAAATAAAATGAATAGAGGGGAGAGAGTAACAATATATGACCTGTACTTGGTATATGGCATGGAAGATAATGCAAGCTGAAAGAGAAATAATAATGATGTACTACATTATTTATGAGAAGTGCCACACTTCACGGAATATTTCAAGAAGTAAGGTATTAGAGTTAAATAATTAATTCAGATATAGTAAATGTTACCTACATAAGCAATTGAGGACGTCGCTTGCTTTGCTCAAAGAGCTTGAAACATTATCTTCCAAACCTTCTTTCCCTTTGTTGATACGCTCTTAAGGCTCTATATAAATCTATTTTTCTAAAATCTGGCCAGTAAGCATCGCAAAAATAAAGTTCGCTATAAGCTATTTGCCAGAGGAGAAAGTTACTTATTCGCATTTCACCTGATGTTCTGATCACCAAGTCTGGTTCTGATAAATGATTTAAATGTGATGTAAAGGTGTACTTCTTTACGAGATCCTCGGTTATGTCTTCTATGCCTATCTTACCTCTTAACAAATCCCTTGCTATTAATCTTATGGCATCAATTATTTCTTGTTTACCACCATAGCATAGTGCTATATTGAGAAACCTGTCGTTAAATTGCGATGAGAGCTTCTCTATTTTTAATGCAAGTTCCATTACGTCTTTTCTAATTAACTCTGCCTTTCCAAAGATCTTAACATTAACTTTGTATCTCTGAATTATTCCCTCATTTAGTAATGATTGTAAACCAGATTTAACAATGTCAAAAAGATTGTTTTTCTCATCCTCACTTCTATACAGGCAATTTTCATAAGACATAGCATATATTGTTACTACTCTTACTCCAAGATTGTATAGTTCTGGAAGTATTTCCTTTAATTTTTCATAACCATATTTATGCCCTTCTCTTGGATCTAAGCCATGCTTTCGGGCCCACCTCCTATTACCATCAGGAATTATGGCTATATGTTGTGGTATTGGACCTTGTGATATCTGTTTATATAGGTATCGTTCATAAATAGAATAAAGTGTTTCCATGAATGGTTGTAGAAGTTTTTGTACATGAGATTTTAGAAATATAGCAAGAATCTTATCTAGTATTATATCGTAAAGACTTTTTTTGGTTTTATTATGCATCATGAGATTCACATAAAATTTTATTTCATTGAGTGTATATCGTAGTAAACGAGATATTAAAGCTTAAAATCTGAATAATAAGTGAGAATAAAGTACTTCAGCAATTTACCTAATAAATTATTGAGCTAGGTGAGAATCCAGATGGGTTTTAATCAAGGAAATGATCTCAAAAAGGTTACGGGAGGTCGAAAGAGACCTTACAGAAAACCTAGAAAACGTGAAATAGGGGGGTACTCTGTTGAGACAAAGCTTTCTGACAAAGAGATGAGAATTGTTGAGAGAGTTTATGGAGGTAATGTAAAGGTCCGATTAAAGTATGCTACTTTTGCAAATGTTTATAACCCAAAAACAAAGCAATATTCAAAAGCTAGAATACTTGGCGTAGTTGAAACGCCTGCCAATAGCGAGTTAGCAAGGCGTGGTATAATTATAAAAGGTGCTATAATAGCTACAGAATTAGGGAAAGCAAAAGTAGTTTCAAGACCTTCTCAAGAAGGAATTGTAAATGCAATACTAATTGAAGAGCAAAAGCCCCCGAAATAACTATTAAAAGTAAATAGGAAAATAATACAAAATAATATTTAGCTTTAAGATATAGAGGTGTTATTGATATAGGTATAAAAAGACTATGGCTACATTACTTTGAATGCTCTTTAACAAGAAGGCTAGGGCGAAAGTTACCAAAGCGTTTATGCATTGAAAAACCTGAACCTGAAGAAATTTTGGAGGCCTGTAAAACACTAGGAATATCTTGCGAATATTTAACGGATAAGAAGTATCCTCGTATTTGGTATAAGTTAAGTGGAGTGATTTTAGCTCATGCAGAAGAGAAGAAATATGATTTAATTAAGAGAATTGCTGTGAGTATATTGGAAAAGAGGAGAAAAAGTAAAGGGAATTAAAACAACAATGTCTATACAGGTTATAAAGTATTTTATAGATATTGTTTCCATAGGTTATGTTATACCTCCGTTTTAAGCTTCAATAATTTTACCATCTCTTGACCGATATTTTTACAAATGAGTATGTTAGTAGTACCCGACTAATGTTTTAAAAGTTCACTGCAACATAGTGTTTTTATGGTGTTACTTTGTTGACTGTAAGACCGCTGGGTAGTGTATCGCATATAACCAGGTCAAATTATATTATTGTAAAGCTATCTAAAAGCAATGAATTACCACATATAGGTGTAGATATAGTTGATGCAAATAATGAAGTTGTTGGTAAGCTCATCGATATAATAGGTCCTATTACTCAACCCTTTGCAGTAGTTAGACCCATAAAACCTGCTATAACGTCGTTTCTTAAGCCTTCAACATTTCTATTCTATAGACTACCAAGGAAAGGCTATAAGAAGGGAAAGAGACATGAACTGCAATAACATAATTACTGATAGTGAGAGAGGAGCTTTAATATGCCTTGACACAGGCGAAGTTATTGAAGAGCATATGATAGTTCTTGGCTATGATTGGCGTGCTTACACTCCGGAAGAATGGTCTCAAAAAGCTCATACAAGTAATATAACTCATAAAGTTCATGACTCAGGTCTAGCAACAGAAATCGATACTTCTCTTAAGAAGCATCGTGAGGCTATAAAGAGTAGAAAACTTGCTCTTCTGCAGAAAAAGACACGTGTAGACAAGGCAGAAAGAAAGATTGTAGAAGCATTAACGCATCTTAATCAAATGGCTGCACTAACAACTTTACCTAATCAAGTCATTGAGACAGCTGCAATAATCCTTAAAAAAATATTCAATGCCATTCAACCACGTGCTGATAAGCTTAAGATTTTAGCCTTAACATCATTAGTTATTGCTGCTAGGAAACATGAAATACCGGTAAGGGTTAGGGAGCTCTTGCTAAAATTTAGTATTGATGAGGAAGAATACTGGAAGTTTATATCTGATGTTTACTTCAAAGTAAATATCAATGAATTCAAAGCATATATAGATCCGCGAAAACATTTACCGTCAATAATTGCCAATCTAAGTTTATCTCAAAAAACATATATGTTAGCGGCAAAAATAATAGAAACTATGAAGAAAGGAGGTTTAACTGAAGGAAAAGACCCCGCTGGAATAGCAGCTGCTTGTGTTTATATAGCGTCTATTTTAACTGATGAAAAGAAAACACAAAAACAAGTGGCTGAAGCAGCTAATGTAACGGAGGTTACTAT
>JAJHQM010000005.1 GCA_020833345.1 Ignisphaera sp. | reverse complement strand
CTCTAGGTGCTAATAATCTTAACTTAGCTTCATAGCCTTTATGTGGCTTCACCATTAATGCCATTGTCTCTAAGCCCAGTTTATAATTGTATTTGTCTATTCTAGCAGTTAGCCTTCCTAAAACGGATCTGACACCCTTATTCCTCTTACTAGTTTCTACTGTTTTCCATAATATACTTATAGATTTTGAAATATGGTGCACTCTAAAGTTAAGCATTGTAATGAGTTTGGCTTTTAACCATGGCATTATGCATTGAATAAGTTATAATATTTATTAATTTGGCTAGACATTTAATATATATGTGTTCAGTATCGGTGCATGTACAACGGATTTGGTGAGTTAGAATCTCAATGAGTAATCTTAGTGATGTAGAGAAAATCGTATATGAGGTTATAAAAAGAGAGACTGAAAATAGTGGAGGAATCATGCAGAGGAAGTTGAAAGAAATACAAGAGTTAAAGAACATTAGGCCAAGAGAGCTTCAGCACATAGTAAAGAAGCTTATTAAAATGAACTTAGTAAGAAGGTTAAGGGTATCAAGCAATGGAAAAACTTCGTATTTTTTACAAGCTGTATTGAAAGAGTTAACAAAAGGTGAGCTAATAAAAATATCCTTAGATGATATAATCAATATTCCGTGCTTAACATGTAAGTATATAGCTATTTGTGGCACTAGTAAATTGCATAACCCAAGTAGATGTAGCGTTTTAACCCGATACTTAATTTCAAAGACTTTAAAGTCTCCCAGTAGTTCATATAATATGTAAAGTAAAACCTAAAATCTGTGATCTTTAGAAACACATTGTACTATTATATCAGCTGGTGCATTTGTATTAATTCCATCATGGTAATACATACTTAAAGTTGCGTCATACTCATAGCTCCTTATACATTCTATTACTATGTCTCTTGGTGGTACATTTAATTTGAGTCTCTTAGCTATATATGTTAATCTAATTGTGGGAACTGAGGTATTTGTATTACTTAGCATTGTAAGCAAATTTATTGAAGATTTTGATAGCCATGGCATTTCACTTACAATATTCAATGTCTTCTTAACATACTCATAATCAATTAAGTCACATATCCATAGTGGGCCTATGACAATCATTGATTCTCCACATAATGGACATTTCGCTTCTTTTGCTGCATTATTCAATTCTTCGAAATAGCTGAAACCACAGTTAAGGCAGTGCTGCATTTTACCAATACACTTATTTAGATACACACTTGCCTTTGTAGCTCCAGTAAAAACTTTAACAAAAACCCTAACATAATGCTTTATATGATAAGAAAGAAGAGGTTTTATATACTTATCATAAGCTGCTGCAGACCTCATGGCAAACGATAGCAATGATCTTACTGCCACCTCCTTCGATATGAGGCTTTTTAAACCCTTTACACTATATCTTCTAAGTAGAGTATTAGGATACTTTCCCTCAAGTACTGCAACATCCGTTGCAGTAATCCCTAACATACCTCCATTGCATATGGACTGTAGTGCAGCATGGATGTAGTACAGAGGCGCCCCAAATGGATCTATGTCAATGTAATTAAGAGTTATTCCCAACCTTTTTAGATAGTACATGTATTCATTAGCATCCATTAAACTTATTTGAACATATACATTAGATAAGGAACTCGCATTACTAATTTTTAAATTATGTTTCATCAACTCTACAGCTGTAGGAGATATATCACCCATATATACATTTACGCTCTTGGAGCTTCCCTTTGCCACTTCTAAAATAAACCTAATGCCCCTGACTCCTGTAGCGGCCATAGGGTCTAAGAATGTAAATTCTTTACTCCATGAGACTAAAAAAGTTTTTAATGTAACCATTGTTACATCCCTATTCTCAACCATTTCAGGATTATAAAATACAGGTGCCAATGAAGGCTCGTAAACACCATTAGGTCTTCTATACAAACTCTCATCTGGAGCACAAAACCTTGCCAAACCCTCAATTACTAGACTAAAGCCACGTGGACATAGAGTTTCCATGGGAAGACACAACTCAAAGAATTTTATTATACTTTTTCCTTTACGTTAATAGCTAGCTCCCAGATAAAACTTTAGGATAAATAGCGATTTGTATAAGAATTGATGTAGTATTTTGAGTAATTACATAGTTATTTTAAGGTCTTACTTTAAATGCTTTTGCTATTTCATTTCTTACATTATTTAAAACTTCTTCATAAATTTTGTTTCTATTTAATTTAGTTAACCTGAATATTTGAACACCTTTCTTATTCAATGCATTAATGATATCCGGATCCCTCATATTTCTATGGAGAACGACTAAAATATTTGTAGCTTCATAGAGGGCTTGAATAATAGCTTTACGCAACCCCTCTATTGATAATTCCATAGGGCCTATTTCATCTATTGCTAAGACTCCTTCCTGTTGCCGCATTAACGATTCTTTTCCTATTCTTTCTGCTTCATTTTCTATTATGACGTACTTACCAAGCCTCTTCATGTAACGTACGCCATAGCCTAATTCTGCTGCTTTCTCAAGAATTATGGCAAGCCATCCCTGTGCTCCTGTAGCTATATTAACTATTTTAAAGCCTATTCTTCTCCCCATCTCTCTGACTTCAGGACAGTAAAATCCGTAGACATATATGCCCTCGGATTTTATAAATTCTATTATTCTCATTAATAATGTTGTCTTACCCACTCCAGGTTCTCCTGTTATTGCTAAAGCTATCATTTGCTACCTCCTATTTTCCTTGATGATTTCTTTTGCCAACTCCTCCACATCAGTAACTTTTTTGGTAATTCCATATTCTTCAGCAACTCTCAGAGCATATCTATTTACATCCTCTTCAACTATAATCACAGGCTTTCCTTCAAATGTCTTCGCAAGTAAATAGTTTTCCCGACATTTCACCTCTATCTCTTCACTTCTTAAGTCCCTCCCTAAATAAGATATGAAAAACCTTGACTGAGCACTACTTAAAATAGCGTCTGAGGGGATAGCGCTGTATATAGTTACGTCTAGACCATATTTCTTAAACTTCTCAATAATTTTATAGCGTTGATCAACACTAATTTTTCTGTACACCTTCTCATGCATCAAAGCTTTATGCTCTTTACCTTTATGAATAATTCTATCATTAAATATATCGACCTCTTTCACCACACCTTCAAATTCTTTTCCTAAAACCTCTAGAAATCTGTATGCCTTCTCTATGCTCATATCAATGTTCCCCTCCTCATATTCCCTTAGAGTCTTTGCGGTAATTCCTGTCATGCTAGCTAGTTCATGTATTCTATACCCCTTTCTTTCCCTCAAGGCTTTCAACCTCTTGCCATCTATTTTTACATAAAACATCCCATTATATTCATATATAAACACCTTTCCGTTGCTAATATAATGTCTTAATGTAATTCTTGATATAATGCCTATGCGATTTCTAATGTATACAATGTCATACAGTAGCTCTCTATCGTTAAACTTGTCTGCCACTATGAGAGAGTTAACTTCAAGTTCTTCTGATAGTCTTTTAAGTTCTTGATATATTTTGCTTCTTGACGATATTGCTTTAGAAAACTTTATTAACGCCTTCTTACTTTCATACTCTACAACATAGTCTAAGGCTCTTCTATCAGGAGGATATGTCACATTATGTAGTACCTTGATATCTTTACCTCTAGCTAGTTCATTTAAAAGCTCTTGATTCAATCTCTCATACATGTTATAATATTTGTTTGTCACAGAAAATGACCTGCTGAACTTTATATATACAGCTTCCTTTTTATTATTAAAATTAGGGGAGTTAAAAATGTTATGTTTTGATGAAATTACTTTCTAAACCTTGCGTAAACCATTGCATGGTCTTTGTCAAAAGGTTCTAAATGTACAACATCTACTATTTCAAATCCTCTCCTAATTAGTGTGTCTATCTCTCTTTTATAAACTTCACTAGGCTCTGCCGTAACATCTATACTCCTTGCCTTTATTGCTAATAGGAGCCAGCCTCCATTCTTTAAGAACATGTCTGCATTATCTGCGACAATACTGGCCTGCTCAGGTTGCGCTATGTCTGCATACAAGCCTTCGACCTCCTCTAGCATTATTCTATACCTAGTTGGAAACCTAGCATCTTCTAATATTGGTATGATGTTAGGTCTATCATCAGCTACCACAATGAGTTCTCTCATCACTCGTGGAGCAAATTCTACAGCATATATAGTACCTCTTCGCCCTATTAAATCAGATACATGACTCACCGTAGTGCCAGAACCTGCACCTAAGTACAGAATTTTTTGCCCCTCACTTACGGGCAACTCCTTTAAACCTTTTATGAGAGCGGCTGCTAATTTACTTCTATATGCATTCCATTCCCTGAATTCTTCATCTTTCCACTTAAATAAATGTTCCCCATACACCCTCTTACCAGGTACTAGATTCTTTGTTGCAAGCCTAGTACTGCCATCCTCAAGTTCTACAATATACACATTGCGATACTTGTGGTGTTCATATATGTTTACCGGTAATAAGTATGACATTTTGCGATACACCGTAATATTATGTTACAATCAGAACTTAAATTTTTATTGTTTTCTCTCCCTTCCACGCTTAACCTTTTCTTCTCTTTTCACTTCTTTCTTTAGTGGTTTTGGATAAAGCTTCTTTATCTCCTCTATTCTCTCAATCAACTTTTTCTTAAGCTCATCACCCACATATCTACCTGTGAAGTAATCTATTCGTGCTGCTATACTTAGCTTTGTTGCTAATGCCCTAGCAATCTTACCTCTCTGCCATTTTGGTGCTTTTCTGATCTCTGGAAACTGAAATATAACACCATGTTTTGGCGGCTTTCCACCTGTTCTTAAGGCTCTAAAAAGTGCCTTCTCCGCACCAAGAACTTGAACTGTACTTGCAGGCAGCTTTGCAAGCTCTTCTAAGCTACCTGCAAGACTTAAAAGCCTTGCACCTAATAATGGTCCTACAAGCGCCGTTACGTTTGGTGCTACTTCTTTCATAACCTGTGCTATGTAATCTGTAAGCTTTCGTCTTAGCTCAAGTAATTCAAGCCATATGTTTGCAACAGTCTGTATCATGGATAAATCCATTTCAGAAAGCTCTGCTCCTATACTCTTCCTAGCTACCTCCGCTATTCTCTTAGCTCTTCCCTCACTAAAACCTAACTTCGAGAGTATTTCAAATGATATGTTATCTCTAAATCCTAAATTTGCTACAACTCGTATGTACTCTTCATGTTCTTTAGCAAGGTCATCTAATTCTGGAAAATGAATGCTGTACCATTCCCTTAGCCTTGCCACAAGGAGGTTTAACGTTTTATCTATATCATCTATAGCCCTGATTGCTTGTACTGCAAGCAAGTCTCTTTTTTGGGCAAACTTTCTGAGCTTTCTCCTAGTAAGCTCTAGCGAAATTGCATGAACAAACTCTTTATATTCATCCTCAGATCCAAAAAATCCCAACTTAACTATTAACTGTGGTAATTCTTTACGTATTTTTTTAGCTACATTGTTGCCAGCTTCAGCTGTCGCATTAAAGCCCCTTTCACTTACTCTTCTTGATAGTTCTGAATCCTCAAATACTAATACCACATTACCTATACTCAACTTGTTCTTTAAGGATTCTAACAATTGAAGTAATGCACTACATTCTTTGCTCTCACTAAGTAATAAAAGCTCTTCCACAACTTTACCTAGATCTTTTGGATAAAGTGCTCGATCAATTATTTCACCTGATTCCTGAACAGCGAAAATTCCTATTGGAGTATCTACAATATATATTCTCTCACTCATCACTTTTCACCTCATCAGCAGATATCATATCTTATAGAGAGATATATAAGTTAATTGTAAAGTTGCAAGAAAGACTATTTAGTTCTTAAAATTGTATGCGAGAAAAAACTTTATAAGACTCCACAGACCAGAGAATTGTGATACGAAATCTTACATAGTTATGTAAGGTGTTACAGCATGCCTTCGCATGGTTCATTAACAAAGGCCGGAAAAGTTAGAAGTCAGACTCCTAAAGTACCTTCTAAACCAAAGAGGAATCTCGTGCCTAGAGTGAGGAATAGGCGTGAGCACTGGATTAGACAAAGAAAGGCCCAAGGGCTTCCAGTACCTACAGTAGTTCCGCCTTCATCAGTGCCCAGAAAAGCCAAATCGCAAAGCTCCTCAGCATCTTAAAGCATAATTAATGTGAATACAGATCTACGTACATCATCTTCGTGTATTATACAAAGTTTTTCTCGAAAACATGGAGAAATGTCTAAATCTGTCTCTAAGTCTATTATCATTAGCTCATACGGTTTCTCATAGCAAGTTGCAAGATATCTAAAATTATTTTGCACTTTAAATTATTATTTATTTGAATGTGATGCTATATGAAAGCCGCTATAACTGTGCCTAAGAACATAGATTACAAGGATATTGGATTGAAAGTAGGATTAGAGATTCACCAACAGTTAAATACAAGAGCTAAGCTTTTCTGCAACTGCCCTGTATCTCTTGTAAGTGACAGTACCTTATCTCATTTAATTCCTTATGAGAGGTTTTTACGAGCAACGAAAAGTGAACTTGGAGAAGTGGATACTGCAGCAGCATTTGAGTTTCAAAGGCAACGAGTATTTAAATACTTATTACCTCCAACTGCTTCCTGCCTAGTTGAGCTTGACGAAGAGCCTCCTCATCCACTTAATAAAGAAGCCCTCATAACCGCGCTTGCCATTGCTTTAGCCATAGATTCTTTCATAGTCGATGAAGTACACGTAATGAGAAAAATAGTAATAGATGGTTCTAATACCACAGGATTTCAGCGAACAGCTATTGTAGCATTAGGAGGTCATATAGCTGACGAAAATGGAGATGTAAGGGTACAGAGCATTGCTATAGAAGAGGATGCTGCTAGAAAAATTAGTGAGGATGTTACTTCCGTAACATATAGTCTTGACAGGCTGGGCATTCCATTAATTGAAATCTCAACAGCTCCCGATATTACAACTCCTGTTCAGGCAAGGAGAATTGCTGAAAAAATTGGTTTAATGCTCAGATTCACTGGAAAAGCCAAGCGTGGCATTGGAACTATAAGACAAGACTTAAATCTCTCTATCAGTGGAAGTCCAAAGATAGAGATCAAGGGCATTCAAAAATTAGAATTAATACCAAAAGTTATAGAAGAAGAAGTTAGAAGACTCATAGGTTTAATAATGATAAGAGACTTGCTTATTGAGCGAGGAGCTTCTGTTGAAGAGATGAAGACACAGCCTATAATTGATGTTACGGACATATTAATTAAGAGCTCTAGTAGATTTATATTGAATGCTATTAAGGAGGGTGGTAAGGCGTATGCTATAAAGGCGCCAAAATTTGATGGTATTTTAGGTGTAGAGCTGCAAACCAATAGAAGATTTGGAACTGAATTAGCGGATTATGCAAGGCAATGGGCAGGCGTAAAAGGCATTGTTCATAGTGATGAGCTACCTGGTTACGGAATTAATGAGAGTGATATTAAAGAATTGCGCTCAGCCCTTGAAATAAAGAATTCAGATGCATTTATCATAGTTGTGGACAGGCCAGAGAAGGCAAAGCGAGCCCTTGAAGTGGTTAGGGATAGATGTGCGATGGCTATAATAGGGATACCAAAGGAAACTAGAGCAGCGAACGACGATGGCACAACTCGGTATATGAGACCTCAACCAGGTGCTGCGAGAATGTATCCCGAGACGGACATTCCTCCTATAAGGGTAACCAGTGAACTTATTGAAGAGGCTAAAAACCTGGTTCCGCCAACTGTAGAGGAAAAGGTAAGTTACTTCATTAAGGTGTACAATCTGAGCTTTGAGCTTGCAAAGCAACTTGTTTATAGTGAATACATGACACTCTTTGAACAGTTAGTAGGCTCATATGGTGTAAACCCGAAGATCCTTGCAATGCTATTTACATCACTTTATGGCGAACTTAAGAAAAACGGCATAGACATAGATTTACTTAGTGATGCTACATTTCACAAGATAGCCTCTGTAATAAAAAGCCTAGGTGATGTAAGTAAAGATGATTTGCTAGTAATTGTAGAAACAGTTTATAGAAATCCACAGTTATCAGTAGAGGAGGCTGTATTCCAAATTAAATCTCAGAAAACCATTGACGTAAGTGAGTTACGAGAACTCGTAAGGTCTAAAATAACTGCATTTGCTGATGAAGTTAAGAAAAGAGGTGATAAAGCTTTTCAATTCATAATGGGTAAGATTATGAATGAAGTTCGAGGCCGTATTGATGGAAAAATTGTTGCTAAGGTTGTTAAAGAAGAGTTGGAATCTTTTTTGAAAGATATGAAAACGTAAATAACATCTTCTATTTCTTCATAAGGGGTTCAAATGACTGTAAATAAAGTTGATGAAAGGCTTTGGAAAAATAAGAGAGAAGAGGCATATAATAGATTTCTGGAAGATATTGAAATAGGTTATGTTGATGCAGATATAAAAGAGCTCATAGAGCTTGTGTTCACAAAGAAAAATATCTTCACTACAAGTTCTTGTAGTGGTAGAATAGTTATAGTAGATGCTCTATATCCTTGGCTAAGAGAAGAAACTAGCATTGTGTTTAAAAAGCATAGCCCTGTTACATTAGAGGATGTTTTAAGCATTCTTAATCAGAAAACACTATATAAACTCTGGCTTATTGTAAGTGGTCCTATAATACACTTTAATGCACTGAATCTTGATACTGCAATAAAACTATTGACAATAGTCAGGA
Organism: Ignisphaera sp.; assembly: GCA_020833345.1. Lineage (GTDB taxonomy): Archaea > Thermoproteota > Thermoprotei_A > Sulfolobales > Ignisphaeraceae > Ignisphaera. The sequence goes on along the minus strand of JAJHQM010000005.1, from coordinate 36,957 downwards.
ATGCAGGGTTTAAGCATAGCGGTATTATATCCATTAGTAATGGAGGTATAGTTATAGAGGTTGTAAGTGGTATATGGGTGCCGTTTCTACTAAAGGATGGTGAGAAGGTTATTATAAAAGATCTTGAACTTATTGTAAACCTAGCAAACAAGATGTTATATGAAGGTAAAGCTAGATTAGAAAAGTTATTTAAGTTTTTAAGAGATGCTGATATTTAAGAGCAAAGCTGTAGGGGGTTGCAAATATGAGTAGCGATATACTAGGAAAGATAAAACCTCTTACACCTGGCCAAGAAGAAATGTATAAAGCCTTAACGGATAAGAACTATGAAGTACTGGGATTTTTTGGACCAACAGGTACAGGTAAATCACTATTCAGCTTAGCGTATGGTGTTCACTGCATATTAGCAAGCGAATATAAGAGGTTTGTCATAATAAAGCCCGTGGTCGATATAACAACAGGCGAAGAGATAACCATTGCTAAGGCACCTACAGCATTCTTTGAGGCAACTAAAAATTATATGCAAGATGTTTTAGCAGGCATTATTGAATGGAATCAGTTAGAAAACTTACTTGGTAATAAGGTTGTTATAGCAGATCCTCACTATTTAAGGGGAAGAACATTTGATAATGCTGTTGTATTCATAGACGATATTCAGTTAATGAAGCCTGAAACAATCATAGAGGCCATTGTAAGAGTGGGACAGAATAGCAGGCTAATTGTAGCTGGAGACCCAATTTTTCAAGCATTAAGAGAGGTTCAAGGCGATCCTGCTGCACTTATTAGAGAGGTTCTATTGAGTGAAGAAAAATCGCGTGTAGTAGATCTAGGAATTAAAGATATTGTAAGAGAGGGTGCAAAGAGAGGACTAAGATTTCTACTAGAATACAAACTGCGCTCTAGGACAATGAGTGATGAAGAAAAGAAAATTTACGATATTGTTAAAACAAAAGCTCCTGATGCAGATATTGTGACAGTAGTTGATGTAATAAAATATAAACAGGATTTTGAGATTTCGTCTGAACATGTTCCTGATGCACTTGTAATAGCTAAGCAAGGACATTTAGGAAGGGTTGTTGGGAAGGGTGGTGAGAGAATAAACGCTGCTGAAAAAGAACTAAGTAAAAGACTGAGGGCAGTAGAATTGAACTTAGATTTCAAAGAACTTGTTAGAGCCTTGCACCCAACTGCATGGATTTGGAAACATATTGAAGAAGTAGACTTCGCAGGTCCTAATCTTCAACTGAAAATTTATGAAGACGTTATAGGAGCTGCTGTAGGGCAAAGAGGTGCCTATGTAAGATTTTTAGATGCTGTAATGAGAAAACTCCTGGGCATAGGTGTAAGAATAATAGCCATGGAAAGACCTAAAACGAAACATGAAAAGAAAAAGACATAGTAATGAGAATCCTAAAGTGGTTCGACGTTGTGATGGTATATATTATATCACAATTTAAAGCAGCGCATGATTCCTTTTAACTACTTATTAATACTGTTTCAAATAACACAGTGAGGGTTATGTGAAAACATGAAAATTCTTATTGAAGGTACAAGCATTATTGCAATGAATAAACAAAAGCCATTTATCCAAAGCGGTTACATTTATATAGATCGTGGTATCATTATAGCATATAATGAGGGATTGCCTCCACCAGAGTTTGAATTTGCTGAATATGTCATAAATGAGAAGTTTGCTGTTGCATTACCTGGCTTTGTAGTAGGTATAGGTAACATCCTTGAATATTTATTTCAATTCGATAAAGATTCAAGAAGATCTGTAAGTCTTTTAACAAAGTTATCTAAATTGGAACTTGAGGCTTTAGTAGAAGTTGCCCTAGCCTCACTTACATGTAATGGTGTTACATCAGTCATCTCCCTAATTACACATTCTGAGGAGAAGGTAATTAGTATACTAGCTTCAGCGGCTTCTGAGGCATGGACTAGGCTTAGAATTGTATTACCATTATCCTCTCTATCCTCTATGCAAGAACTTGAAAGCATTACAAAAACTATTTCAAGAAGCATTAAAGATGCAGAGGCATTAAGTAGAGGTTTAATCTCGTTAGGACTGTTCATAGATAATGATGAAGCATTGCATAAGTTTTCACATGAACTAACCAATGCTGTAAATAAAATGAATATTTACATTTATGTTCCTGCAGAAATATATAACAAATGTCGCAATGGGCTTGCAAATATTCGAAACTTAATACTATTAGACTTACATGAACCCCCCACTTCCTGTTTATATACTACGTATACTTCTTGGAAACCACCTTGCGGATTTGCTTCTTTAGATGTTTCTCTACTTAATCCTAAAAAACTTTTGCCAATACTTCATAGTTTAGAGAAGCATGACATATATGTACCTACGTATATGCTATCTCATTTTAATCCATTGAATAACAAAATTGGTGCATATTCCATTATTGAAGGCACGCGAAGTGATATAGTTGTGATGAGCTTTAAGGATCCTCCATATGGACCTATACCTATCTCTGAATACAGTGTTCTAAAAGCTTTGAGCAATGCATTTTACAATGTCAAAGTAGTGATAATTGATGGAGAAATTGTTGTTGACAATTCATTACATTTAAATATTGGTGAAGAGAAGGTGAAAAAAGTACGTGGGCTAATAGAGGAATTAGAGTTAAAATAATGTTGTTAATTTTAACATAAATGAAAACTTACAGTGTAGTAGATGTAATTCAAAGGAATAGCACTATAAGTTAAGGTTAAGAGGAATTAATGAGAACATTGAGTATTCGTGTACGCACAATATGACTTGCATCATATTAATATCTATTCAATAACATTAATATTGTACTACAATGCGAATCTATGTAACAGTGTGATATTCCTTGTCTTCAAAAAATGAACTATGCTTAAGCAGTTACTGCATGAAGTTGCTAATAGACTCTCTTCTTGATTATTATAGACAGCAGCTTTATAATTATAATAGCATGATTAAGGGATATGGTGTTTATTTAAAACCTTTACATATTGTTGTAAAGAACAGTCTAAGTGATTCAAAAAAGATCTATTACTACTTTGGCAGATACTGGTATAAGCTTAAGGCAATTAATGGAAAACTTAAGTGGATTTACATGGGTAGAGAAAAACCTCTTGATTCTCTTCCAGATCCTCCAACTAATCCATTACTAGTTTTAGAAGTAAAAAGAGGACAAAGCAATCCTGACTTACTGTGCATATATGTAAAAAATTTTGGTAAGGTCTCTGCACAGATTAACCAGATTATAAAGGTTATATACACGTGTTGTAGTCAACTAGGGCAACATGATATAAAGGCTTGTATAGAATTGAGGTTAAGAAATCATGACAATCCTTAGTATCGTACGGTCTCTCTTAAATACTAATTCCTGTGAAGATATTATCAAAGATTTCTTTATAGGAGATGCTGAACTCTTTGTGCATTCTAGTAAAGAAGCTGTATTTATAGCACAGAAAATTATGGAACTAAATGAAAATTCTTCAGTAGAAATCTTAAGGAAAGCCGATGATAAGCCTATCATAGCATTACTTTTATCACTTTCACTGCTTAAGCAATATACAAACATTGTAAACAAGCTTATACACAAGCTCTCTACAACATTATTATATGACCTTATAGAATACAATGATGCCTATATAGTGGAGTACGCAAGAGCTTTAGATATGCAATTGCACTTTTCTGAAAGGTGTTTCTTAGAAACTATGTACATTACAGTAAAGAATAGAAAACAATTCATTATGAAGGTGTGCTATAACTATAAAATTGCCCTCACTGACTATCTCAAAATCGCTAAACCTTTGCTTACTGAAGAACCCTGGAAACTCATCTCACTTCCAATTCTAGAAGGTTATGTGTATATAGATAGTAAATTGAGAATTGCTAGACTTTTAATGGAGTATCTAAAAAATTTGCTCACATCAAAGTTACACCAGTTTTCATCACAATGCACATTTTTAATGAACATTAAGGATTTTGTACAAGTCTTAGAGGATTTTAAAAAAATACTTGGACTGGAGAAAATAGAACATTTTGCTATATCAGGGAATGCTTCTACAATGCTCTCTACGGAGAGTTTGAAGGAGACGTTAGAAGGTATAAAAAGTGTAAATGATCTCTATAACATATCTAAGAAACTATTCCCGCCTTGCATAAACAGCATCATTGAAGCGCTAATGAAGGGCGAAAATCTTTCTCATCATCAGAGATTTGCATTAGCAACTTTTCTTATAAATCTAGGCTTGGCCCAAGAAGTTATAATTGAATTATTCAAGTACAGCCCTGATTTTAATGAAAAGATCACAAAATATCAGATTGAGCATTTACAAGGTTTGAGAGGGTCTAAAAAGAAGTATACGACTTATAATTGTGATACTATGAAGGTTTTAAATATGTGTAGATATGCTTGTGGAATCAAAAACCCCCTTCAATATCCTTATAAAATTACTAAAAATAGAAAATCTTAAATTTTTGCTGCTAAATAGTATTCAGCCCTTCCACCAGAAAACTCTGTTGATAAGTAAAGAGGCGCTTCAGAACCGTATTTTATGTCAACTATGTTACCAAGATGTAAGATGCTAAGCACTTTTGATAAATACTCACTATCGTAGGCTGCCGTAACATTTTCTTTCTTCACACTTAGTGTTATTAAATTACCCGTAGTTGTGGCTAATCTATAGCTGCTTTTCTTAGTATCCAGATCAACAAATAGTAGAGAATCTTTAAAGGCTGTTATCCCTATAGTACTAGTCATTGATGATAGCTCTGAAATAATCGTTCTAAGTGCTGTTGAAAGTGCGGAGGCCTCTACATCATATTGTGGAGATAGCTCAGGTACCTCCTCACTTACAACCTCTATATTCCTAAACTTATATCTTCTGATAGATGTCCCCTCAATAAGTATCTCTATGGCTGCCTCATCAGCACCCATTGTTATTTTGTCTCCTTTCTTTAGGTTCTTCAAAATTTTAGATAAGTTCCCTACAGCTAGACCTATTTTTAACTCATCTTCTGCTTTGAATTCTTGAAATGCTTCCGCAGGTATCGTTATGAACATCATTGCAACTCTACTAGGATCTAAAGCCTTAACACTTAAACCCTTTGGAGATACTACAAATAAAACTTCTTCAACAATTTCAGAGAGCGTTTTTAAGACGTCTACGAAGTCTTTTGCACTTGGATAAGAAAACATTACTTTTGGTTGTATAGTAAATGAGATGCTCAAGCTTATCACACCTATTCTAGAGCTATAGCTACTAAAATTTTTAAGTAGTTGTCTACATAAGGATTCGGCAGATGATGAAGGATCTCGATCTGCTATATGATGAGGCATATGAATCCTGATTTTCATAATTTACGAATAGTTTCTGTCTACTCTCAGTGAGTATGAATAGATTCTTACATACCATCTTATATAGTTTCCGTCTCTTTCTGTTAAACGTGGTGTTGTAGTATGAAGTGCCCATACTGTAGTTCAATAGATATAGTGTATGATTTTGAAAGGGGGTATGCAGTGTGTGGAAAGTGCGGTACAATAATTGATACAATATTTATAGAGCAATTCATAGGAATAGCATGTGAATCTACGAAATATGCTGTAAAAAGTGTAAAAAATGCTATTAAGTTTAAGAAAACTCATAGCTATACACAAAGACTCTATGAATACTTAAAGGAGGTTAACAAATATGAGATTTTTATGAGAAGATGTAGAAAGAATGTAAATGTAAATATAGATGCTATTAAGATTGTATTGAGTGGTGGTAAAGCTAGAATATACAAGCATGTAGGCGATGATGAGTTAATGAGAATAGTAAAAAATGATTATGTTATTAGGAAAATTATGGAGATGCTAGATGAAGATGCAATTTTATCTTCAAGAACATTTAGAAGTAAAGTAGCAATAGCCCTTCTAATAAAAAATCTCTTGATTTATGGTGAAGCAGATTTGAATGAAATAGCTCAGAAAACCAACGTTAGCAGGGTACATATTCAGAGACTTACAAAGATACTAAAGACAAGAATAAAAGAACTAAGGCCAAGGCTGACAGAAATAAAGAAGTTATTGAATAGCATGATACCCATACCCTCATAGAGCAACAACAAAAATGTTTTTAAGCTTACAGATATAAATACTAAATAATGGGGCCGTAAATTAGCGGGGTAGGGCAGCCTGGTAGCCCGCGGGGCTCATAACCCCGAGGTCGGTGGTTCAAATCCACCCCCCGCTACCAAATATCGGCCCCACCAATTTGGAGTAGAGTCCCTTTGTAGCTATTGTATCTGAGTTACTATTTTATTTACATTCACTGTATTTCAGCTTTGAAAGACTTTGGTAGTTATAATGTACAGAAAACTTATTATACTAATTTGATTTTACCACCTATGGCCCCGCTACCTCACGTCTCTCTGAAAGACCCGCTAAAGGGTTATGGAAATGTGGAGAGATCGGTTAGGCGGGGCACAAGATACTATTTGCATCAGTTAATGAGTTCTGAGAATATGGTGCTATATTATGCATTAGACGATTAACAGTGTTCTTACTTAATTTTTGTCTTAATGAAGCTTGCAAATTCTTCCATACTCATTTCCTCTCTGTGCTTTGGAAGCTCTATCAAAAAAACTTTGCTATCTTGGGTCCTTATAGCTCTTACAACGTCTTTATCCTTATATCGATATACATCTAGTTGCTTTAAACCCATTCTTTCTAGAGCTTCTTTATACTTCTTATAATTGACCATATGAGTCAACCCATAACAATACGACTTTATTTTAAGGGCCGCGGCCGGGATTCGAACCCGGGACCTCGGGATCTCTGCACCCCCTAGCCCCACAGTCCCGCGCTCTAACCAGGCTGAGCTACCGCGGCCACCTGTTACACGTGAAAGTTTTATTTTCTTAGGGCTAAAAACTCTATATCAAAATTCTGTAACCTTATACTCTAATGAAACCGTGTTTAAAATGGCTATAGATCGTTTTCCCGTTATGTACCCACAAACTTCACCAGGGTTTAGTACTATAGTTTTACCTATTTGTATTGCTTCTGATTTATGTGTGTGTCCATAGAGAATTATATCAAATTTTCCTGAAGCTCCAAGTGCATGTGCTACTGTCTTTGTTAACTCAGGATCAGCAAATCCATGCATTAGGAATATCCTCCTCCCACCTATTTCAGTTGCATAAGCATCTTTTTTAAGTATTGCCCCAGCTTTTACTGCGAGTTCTTTAAGCAAAACCGCATCTCCGTCATTATTACCCAATACTACTATTATTCTCCCAGGATATTCAAGTAGCCTCATAAATGTAAATGGCGAAATTATATCACCAAGATGAATTATTACTTCAACACCATACTTTCTAAAGATCTCTAAAGCTTTTAAGAGAGCCTCTAAATTATCATGGCTATCACTCATAATCCCCAAGATCATATTAAGCACCAACTACTAATACTCATGATGAGTAGTGTAAAAGCTTATAACCCTACCTTAGTAAAGCTATCTTGCCCGAGGATAGGGTTATGAGTAATCAAGTTCCTGATACCGCACATAAGATCTTGGCGGAAAGCGTTGGTCAAATGGTTTTAATAAAGCTTCGGGGAGGCAAATCCATTAGAGGAAAGTTAAAGAGCTACGACTTACACCTAAACATAGTGCTTGATAACGCTGAGGAAGAAATGAGTAATGGTGAATGGAGAAAGCTAGGCACAGTACTAATTAGAGGAGAAAACATTGTTGTAATATCACCCATGTAAAGGTGTCATAATGTGAAAGGAACGCCCTCAATGGGTAAAAGAAGTAAAAAAGTCACACATATTAAGTGCAGGAGATGTGGAAGAGTGTCATTTAATGTATCAAAAGGATACTGCGCTGCTTGCGGTTTTGGTCGATCTAGTAAGGTGAGAAGATACAGCTGGCAAAATAAGAAGTACAATAGAGTTAGAATTAAGTAACCCTAAAACCAATACCTTTAATCTCTATTAGATACATGGATTGCATAGGTGTAATTCTGTAATCGCAACCAGTAAGCTCTTTAGCAATCCTTAACACTGTTTCGGTGTGCAAAGTCAATTTAGATGTAGTATATCTCGTCACATTTTCTGCTAAGCAAGCTAAAGTCACAATCATGTCTCCCATATGGCTATCTACAGCAGCACCACTCTCTATTTCTTGTAAGAGCTTTTGAGCAGCTTCTCTTCCAACAGCTTCAGCAGGCTTTCCCTTTTCTCCAAGAGCATCAGCACCTATAACGCTATTACTAAACTCTGCATAAAGAACAATACCGCTTCCAGGACCCCAATGAGGGTCTGATCTAGGGTCATAAAATTCAAGATCTATATGCACTGGTACCCCAATGTCTTTCAAAATTTCCTTAGCAGCATTAGCTTGCCTTTCAGCAACATGCTTGGGTAATTTAACACAATGTGATCTACCTCCAATCCTCCTTAGCCCCCCTCTTTCGACAATCTCTACAGCTCTTAGCCTAGTAGAAGGACTTGCATGAATTCTAATAATACCTCCACCTCTTGGATAATGCCCTCTCCTAATCAACTCCAATTCCACGTTTAATCCAAACTTTTTTACTATAGGTATGAACACAAACCTTATGTAATCTACTGGTGGGCTCCAAGGAACATCAGTACCACCTCTAAGCTCTATCATTATATCCCTATCTAAAAATGGTAATGCTGGAGTTAGTGCTTGTAATACAAGTGTAACACTACCTGCTGTTCCTACATCAAATACATAACTTCCTCCCCTAGGCCTGCCAGGTTCAAAAATTAACTCCATAGAGCCTATCCTATCACCTTCTACCCTGGCATTAGATAACTTAGCAAGAGCTCTTACAGCCATCAAATGCTGCGGTTGTAACCCTGGGTTCCTTCTTTTAGCCCTTATATTTACAACCTTAACAGGTTTACCTAATACTGTTGCTAGGCCTATTGCTGTTCTAAGTATCTGACCCCCTCCTTCACCAAAACTTCCATCAATTATAATCACTTTCAAACACGCCTCACAATAACTTTATATACTATAATATATTAGTTTTTGCTAATAGCTATGGGTGCTCAGAAATATGGTTATAAGAGGTGTTTATCCAGGTAGATTTCAACCTATTCACTGGGGACATGTAAACGTAATCAAATGGTCTTTAGAAAAAGTTGATGAAATAATAATAGTTATTGGAACTGCTCAGGAAAGTCATACCATTGCCAATCCTTTTACAGCAGGGGAAAGAGTTGTGATGATTAAAGAGGCTTTAAAAGACGCTGGATTAGACCTTTCTAGAGTGTATATAATACCCGTACCTGACATTCTTATGAATGTTGTATGGGTTAAGTATGTGGCCATGTATGTACCTCCATTTACATATGGAATAGCTAGAAACCCTCTTGTAGTGAGATTATTTAAAGAAGCAGGTTATGAAGTACTCATACCCCCTCCATACAATAGGGAGAATTATAGCTCTACAAAAATAAGAACACTAATGCTTATGGGAGATGAAAAATGGCGAGAATTAGTGCCTCCATCAGTAGCGAAATTCATAGACGAGATAAAGGGTATTGAAAGACTTAAAGAAATTGTAGGTAAAGACTGAATAGCTAATACTTAATTAAAATAACCTTATAGCGCACTCTATTCTTAAATTTACCTCATTCTCTAATTGGCATAATTAAACCCTTCTAAGCAAGACATTTGAAAAGGCTAAAAGCCCTAGAATATCTGGTAAATTTTAAGTAATGCAATTATAGATGCTATTATTATTAAACTCTGTAGACTGGACTTCATAGTTAAATCGTATCGTAATCATTCTTGCTTAAAACTTTAAAGCAATTCCAATAAAACAGAAATGAGAAAATATTATTAGATTACCTAAGAGAAAATAATGCCTCTCTTTTCTAATAATAGCTCAAGATAAGTCTTTCTCTCAATATGCCTTTCACTAACATTAAGTGCTGTAAAAAGCCTTGCAAGCTCGTTCTTTAAAGTAGCTAAGTCCATGGGTTTCAACAGCTCTATCTCTATAAAGTACCCCAACTCCTCTACATAATCTAAAAACACCTTTGAATTACTTAATATGTACACCTTTCTAATCTTATGAACCGTATATACGTTTCTGAAACCAAGTTCACGAAATATTTCTAACATTTTTTCTGCATTACTTATGTTTACAGTGATTTCTTTTCTAACCTTGGGGAATTCTGATAATCTCTTGCCCTTGAATGTAACTTCCTCTACTATATCACCTTTCGTGAGGCTTTTCGATTTTCTGATCCTTAAAGCTATATCATTGCGTTTCATATCAACACAGGGTGTTAGGTCTATATAGTAATCCTCTTCCTCAATAATATTATCAAGCTCTGCGCCAAGCTCTTTCAATTTCTTCTCAATATAATCAGCATTGCTAATTCTTAACTTAATTTCGGTTTCATAACTCATATGATACCACGTAAGACATTCCGTTAAAAGTAGAATAGTTTTATAATTATTATCACACAGTACTTTAAAGGTCTAAAGTAGCCTATATTAACTTTTTTACCTTTTTCATAAAGCTTATATCATGTTAAAGGTGGTTGAGAAATGGCTATACAAAAAAATAGCTTTGTATTGATAGATTATGTTATGAGAAGTAAGGATACAGGTGAGCTGATAGATACAACAGTAGAGGATATTGCCAAGAAAGAGAATAAATGGGAAGCTGATAAAATATATGAACCCTTACTCATTATTGTCGGTGAAAATAGAATTATACGGGGTCTTGAAGAACATGTTGAGAATTTTGCTGAAGCTGGAAAAGAATATGAAATCGAAATACCCCCGGAAAAAGCTTATGGAATGAGAGATCCTTCTAAGGTAAAAATACTCAGTATTAGAGAGCTTCTTAGGAACAATGTTGTGCCTGAGGTTGGTAAAACAGTTGAAGTTGGAGGACAGGTAGGCGTTGTAAAAGCTATTACTGGAGGTAGGGTACTAATAGATTTTAATCATCCACTTGCTGGAAAGACTTTTGTATGTAGATACAAAGTGGTTAAGATTTTAGATGATGACGCTGAAAAGATAAAGTACCTACTTCATAGGAGATACAGGAGGATACCTATAGACAGATTTAAGGTATTCATAGATCAAAATAGCAATAGTGTTACAATAGAGATGCCCAAGGAAATCTTACTCGACAGAGATTTGCAATTAGTTAAAGCCATCGTAGCCGAAGAAATATATAAATACATTGGGAAATATGATACTGTAACATATATAGAAAGGTTTGAGAGAATGTCAAAGTGATAAAATGATGATTTTTCTCCGTGCTGAGTTATGATGTTGCCGGCCTGAACTGAATAACTTAATAACAAATACACTCAGCAAGTTTTCATGCTAATTCCAGTACCTCTATCAACCTTTCCGCTGCTTCTTCACTAAACCCTTTCTCACCTAATATCGTGTATCTCTCTGGCCTTATGCTATGCGCTATTGTGAGCGCTTTTACCATTTGCTCTTTAGAAACATTAATCTGTGTTATTTTTGTTGGAGCTCCCATTTCACCAAGTACACCTTTTATTTTACGCCAATTTTTTCCATGAAGATACAGCGCTATTATGGCTCCTATTCCAACCTCTTCACCATGCAAAGCCGGGTAACCCGCTACCAAATCTATTGCATGCGCTATTAAATGCTCAGAACCACTAGCAGGTCTCGTAGAATTTGCTATAGCCATGGCAATACCACTGCTTATCAAAGCTTCTACCAATATTCTGACTGCTCCTGTAGGTATTTGTTTTGTCTTGAACATAGAGCTATATTTGACTATATGCTGTGCTGAGAGAAGTGAAAGGGATGCTGCATAATCTCCGTAATACTCGCCCCTCAATTTGTGTGCTAGTTTCCAGTCTAAAACAGCTGAGAACTTCCCTAATAAATCCCCACAACCAGATACAATATTTCTTCTAGGAGCTCTTGCCATTACAGCTACATCTGCTATTATGAGTATTGGTGTAGATGCTTTTACAGAGGTCACCTTGCCCACATCTTTTATAGAGGCAAAAGGTGATGCAATTCCATCATGAGAAGGCGAAGTGGGAACACTAATAAAAGGTTTAGAGAGCATATAAGAAGAATACTTAGCTACGTCTATAGCCTTTCCACCCCCAACACCTATAATTACATTAGCTGCAACATCCTTAGCAATGTTGATAGTCTTTTCCACTTCGCTCATTGTAGATGAGGATATGGGTACTGTCCATGTTTCTATATGGCATTGCTGAAGGGCGTCAGAAACAAGCTTAGCATATGCTGCTGTTTCACTGGCACCAGATACAATAATGGCTTTGCTAATCATCGCATCAATGGCTTTTATGTACAGCCCTACTTTTTCTAACAGCTCTAGACCCACAATAACTTTCTTTGGCAAAGTTATTTCATGAGGGTAGAACAAATACTACACCTATCAGTTTATGGAGACTAAACCCGTATATAAGTTAAGCTACCGAGAACCAATTTCTTTATCTAAGAGTAATGTGCTAAGGTACCTTAGTTACCTTCTACTGCTTAGTAACCGAAAGCCCGTAAGCAACAACCTTGAATTAAAACGTGTTAAGCACTTTTACTCTTAAAACTGATAGTAATTAAATGACGCTTTTAGGAAGTTTGACTAAGAGGTTATGCTTGACTGAAGACGTAATAGTAACTTAACTATGCTTATTTGAAGTGCGCTCTTGAATGCTCATCCAGGCATGTCTGTATAATCAAATACAAAGTATTGTAAATGCTTCAAGACAAAGAGCTGGCTTTACACATATTCGGTTAATTAACCTTACCAAATTTAGAATGATGTCAGCGCATTCAAATTTATTAAGCTCCTCAAAACAAATCTAAAATGAGATTGCTTTTACTTTCTAACATTAAGGGCTATAATCATGAAGTATTTAGAATTTGAAACAAAGATACTAGAGAAAGCCTACAGAGGTACCACTACAATAGGTATAGTATTTAAAGATTATGTTGTGTTAGCTTCAGATAAGAAGGCAACATCAGGTATCTACATAGCGCATAAAAATGTTAAAAAGATCGTTAAGGTCAATGAACGCATCGCTATGACTATTGCAGGGCTTGTAGCAGATGCACAAGCACTTGCTGATTTCATAAGAGCTGAAGCTCACTACTATCAAATACTCAATGGCAGGCCCATGTCCTTAAGAGGCATGGCATCTCTTTTAGGTCTAGTTCTAAATGAATATAAGTACTTTCCATTCATTGTCCAGCTAATCTTAGGAGGTTATGATCACTATGAAGGCCCAAAAATATTTGTCATAGAACCTTATGGAGATGTAACAGAAGAAAACATTGCAGCAACAGGTTCAGGTTCACCTACTGCAATAGGAATTATAGAAGCTGAATACAAGCCTGATTTAAGTATAGAAAACTCCATAAAATTAGCTGTTAAAGCTATAGCATCAGCTATTGCTAGAGATATTTTTACTGGAGGTATAGGTGTTGATGTTGTAACTATAGGAAAGGATTTCTACCGAGAATATACATTTACAGTAGAGGAGATTAAGAAATTCCTTAGCAGGACATCATCATGAGCTTCAACATAGACCTATCTTATATAAGATCTGTAATAATAAAGCTGCTACCTCCTACAGCACAGCTGACTAGATTAGAGTTTGAAGGACCTGAAATAGCTGTTTATGTTAGAAATCCTCAGTTTTTACTTGATCAAGGAGATATAGCTTCCCATATAGCTAAATTAATAAAGAAAAGGATAGTTATAAGAACGGATCCCTCAATTAGGAAGCCTGAAAAAGAAGTCAGAGAATACCTTAAAAACTTGGTGCCCCCAGAAGCTGGTGTAGAAAGTATTGAATTTGATGAAGTATTAGGAGAAGTAGTTATAAAAGCAAAAAATCCTCAAATCATTGAAGCAAAAGCTAAGCAAATTCTTGTACATACAGGTTGGAGGCCTAAAGTAATTAGAGCTCCTCCGATGAGATCGAAAATCTTTGAAGAAATAATTCATGGCTACTTAGCAAATAGTGACTACAGGCTTAGGTTCTTAAGGAGCTTGGGAGAGGCTATTCATAGAGATGTGCTCTTGGCTAAGAATGGTAATAATTTCACCAGGGTTACTTTTCTTGGGGCAGCACAAGAAGTTGGGAGATCTGCTATACTGGTCGAAACTGCCGAATCAAAACTGTTATTAGATTTTGGCCTCAATCCTGGTAGGGGATTACTTTCCAATGCCTTTCCAAGAATAGACCTGCTTGGCATAGATCCTGAAGATTTAGATGCAGTTATTGTAACACACGCACACCTAGATCACGCAGGGCTTGTGCCATATCTTTTTAAATACGGCTTTAAGGGAGCTGTATACATGACTGAAGCAACGAGAGACCTTACAACGCTTTTATTAAAGGATTTCCTAGAGATTGCTGAAAGAGAGGGTTCGGAGCCTCCATTCACATTAGCTGATGTTGAAAAAATGCTCTTACATACAATAACACTAAAGTATAATGTTGTTACAGACATAGCTCCTGACATTAGGCTTACACTGTACAACGCAGGACATATACTTGGTTCTGCAATTGTTCATTTACATATAGGCAACGGATTTCACAACATTGTATACACAGGAGATGTGAAGTTTGGAAAAACGAGGCTTCTTGATAGAGCAGATTATGAATTTCCGAGAGTAGACACACTTATAATGGAAAGCACTTATGGAGCAACAGAGCAGCCTAAGAGAGAAGAAGCAGAAAATCAGTTACTTAAAATAATCCTCGATACTTATAATAGAAGAGGGAAGGTACTCATACCTACACTAAGTGTTGGAAGAGCGCAAGAAATTATGGTAATACTAGCTGATGCAATGAGACAGGGTAGATTACCAAAAATGAGTGTTTATATTGAGGGCATGATACATGAGGTTACAGCAATACATACTTCTTACCCAGAATTGCTGTCAAAAGAGTTAGGAAAAAGACTTAAGAATGATGAAAATCCATTTGATTTCGAGACCTTTATTAGGGTAGAGGGGAGAGAACCTAGAACAGAAATAGTTGAAAGCTCAGAGCCCGCAATAATAATTGCAACTTCCGGTATGCTTACAGGCGGCCCTGCCGTAGAGTACTTCAAATTAATGGCTCCAAATCCAAATAATGCAATGGTATTTGTAAATTACCAGGTTGAGGGAACTTTGGGAAGGAGAATAAGAGATGGAGCTCGAGAAATCGCCTTTGTAAATGAAAAAGGTAAAGTAGAGATAATTAGAATAAAAATGGAGGTTTACTCAATAGAAGGTTTTTCAGGACATTCGGACAAGACGCAATTATTAGATTACATTAAACATATGCAACCAAAACCATCAAAAATAGTGCTTGTTCACGGAGAGAAAAACGCTATTTTAAATTTATCTCGCGAAATTGAAAGAAAGAAGAGGTATCTAGGGATAGGAGACGCTATAGTACTAGTACCTAATTTACTTGATTCCTACACCCTTGCCTATAACATTTAATAATGTGAATAAAGTAATAGCTCTGTGCTTAATATCTATAATTTTTCATAAATAATTAATGGTTTAGCTATAGGTAAATCAAAGTCGTACATGTAGTATCATAAGTAAAGTAAAAACATGCTATCAAAATGCTCAGTCACAAGTTCCTTTGCTTTATTAGAACCTGCTTAATTGATGAGATAGGTTATCTATGTGAGAATGATATTCCAGGGCATTTCGTGTTTTAACATCATATTTAAGCTTATCATAGTTCTCCTGAACCCTATTATTGCCTTGCAAATAAATATTTGCTGGAATCATTGTCTTGACTATATACTATTGCACGTAATTCTTATTTTTACACCAGGTTCTGCAAATCCTTTCTTTTATACTAGATGACGAGTAATTCAAAACTCTGCTACCCATTTTAATAACCTCTGCACTTATTCCTCTATCTCTTAGAAGCTTCCTCAATTCTTCCACACCTATTTGATCAGGGCCTAGCGCAATGATATCGGGCTTAAGCTCTTCAATAGGTTTTAAAAAATCTTCAGAACCTATGAACACTTTATAAACATAACGTATGGCTCCAACAATACAAGCTCTATCAAGTTCTTTAAAAATCGGTTCAAATCCTTTTATACGTGTATAGTTTGAATCTTTAGACACTATCACATAAAGCTTATTACCTAAGGAGGAAGCCCATTTAAGAAATTCTATATGACCAGGATGGATAATGTCAAAGGACCCTGCAGCAAATACTTTCACTTCCTCTGCTTTAACCCAATTCCACTCGATTAATCCAAGATTTCGAAGAGCATCTAAAATGCCTTCAGCATAAGATATCGTTATGAGTCCTGTTACACAATCACCTTTCTCAAGGTAGTAGCGAGAATCATTGTAGTATGCCAAGGCTATATCAACGAGTTTTTTAGCACCACTATCCAAAATCTTAAGACTCTTCATACTCTCATTAAAATTCGCAATGTATTTCCATAGCTTTTCGCATACATCCATAATGAACACCTACTAATATCTGAATATTAAAGAGCCTTTAAAGTTAGAGATAATGTTATCTTCACTAATAAAGACAAATTATAAGAACCGAAGCTAAAAAATTCTAAAACCCACGCATATAAAAGCATAACATTCTAAGCAACTAAACAATCTCATGACAGCATTATGACACCAATGATAATTTACAGCTCTATCATCATGTCAGGACTTACGATTTAGTTGTTTTTGAGAAACTGTGAAGAAAGACTCCTCACAATATTGCACTCTTAAGTGGGCCCGCGGGGATTTGAACCCCGGACCTCCGCCTCGTCAGGGCGGCGTCCTACCAGACTAGACGACGGGCCCTGTAACCTATTTTAAATTTATATATGTGAGTATTATAAGCTTTATTTCAAAAAGCTTTCGTAAAGAACCTTCGTATTACTAATTACGGTATAATACAATTAATGTGAATGTATATAATTAGAATTATGTTTTTGGAGCCGGGGCCGGGATTCGAACCCGGGAGTTATCGGGTCTCGACAGGCGGCAAGGAGCCGGAACCCGCTGCAGCCCGACGCCTTAGACCGCTCGGCCACCCCGGCTTTCACAGTCACTACTTATTATGTAATTATAAGAGTAATAAGGTTATCGCCACATAGATAACTGATAAGAAGTGCCGCCGGGGGGACTTGAACCCCCGACTTCCCGGTGTCTGAACTCTCTTCAGCCGGGCGCTCTCCCAGCTGAGCTACGGCGGCATCTAAAGCTATACTACTTTGTTTCCGCTTAAAATCTTTATTGCATCATAATCTTAACTACTCTATGAAGTCTTGAGTTTGAATTTTTGTGGGTATATATGTATCCGTCAAGAAGTATAGGCCTTTTCCTGTCAATGCTTCTATTTCTAACTTGCTTTGCTTAGCAAGGAACACATTTATTTCCTTAACCCATTTCTCTGTTTTAAACCACTCATAATTTAGCAGTTCCTGGGCACGCTTAATATCGGCCTTCTTTGCTCTTATTATGAAGTTTCTTCTCTCTGTTTCTGAAAGATAAGGCTTTTTCTTTTCATCACCAAATATGTCTGTCATGCTAACTCCTAGAAATTTTGCCTTTGGCGTAGCAAGTCTTTCACTTTCATAAGATAATGTTATAGAGCCTATCTTAAACACACTATATATATACCATCCGTAGGGATCGGCATCTGTGAGTATGTATATAGGTAGCCTTAGCTCTTCATTAAGCCTTCTCACAAATCTTCTTGTAGCTCTATCAGGTTGACCTGCACTTGTAATAAGAATAGCTTTATACTTTCTCCAGAAACCTGCTCTATGTAACTGTTGAAAAACAGCGTCTTTTTCAACAACTAAAACAAATTCTGCATTTACATCTATGAATTCTATAAGATCTGGTGTAGGCTCTATAGCATATGCACCGTGACCCATCTTACTCAGATCTATTATGTCATCGCCAGACTTTATTCTCATGTCGCCTACTACCTTTCCTTTTTCCTTGCTTAAGATAAGCATTTCTTCTCTAAGCAAATTAACATAGACCTCTATATCTCTAAGCACAGCATCGCTTTCTTTCTGCTCATCCCAAGTATTCTCTTCCTCAATTCTTCCCTTATGATCCCTATACCTGATGCTATGCTTACCTCTGTAAAAAAGGTCTCTTATTGTTGGATATTCATTGTTCATGAGAGCTTCATATATTATCTTAGCCATGAGCAAAGTTTGCATAAATTTCTTGGATTCTCTAACATCAAGAAAGTTCCTTTCAAATGTTGAAGGTCCGAGGAGTAGCAACCCTCTTTCCTTATCATATATAGTATTCGATAGAGTTCTCTTTGGTATTATCAGTCGCGGTTCTTCACCTACCAGAACGCTTTTAACTACTTTACCAAAGGCTTCAGCAAGCTTTTCACATGCCTTAATTCTAGCCCTAATGTCTACAGATGACACAAGTTTTCTTACATGTCCTTCACTCACACCTTGCACCCCTTCACTCAACAGGTATTGCGATATCCTTCAGCGATGAGATGTTTCTTACAGCATCGCTAAATTTTGACTTAACGAGCTCAAACAATTTTAACTCCAAAAACTCTTTATCAATATGCTCTGGATTTGTTTTTACAAATATTGTCATCGCATTTGCAACCTCAGGTATGTACTTAATGATTGTAATAGCCTTCCTCAGAGCCTCTTCTTCTTTTCGCTTTCTTGTGAGATATAGCTTTAAAGATCTTGCAACAGCTCTGACTCCCTCCTCAATCTCTTTTTCTATCACTGGAACCTCTGCTATACTCTCCTTACCAAGTCCTTTATACGGTATTTTAGTACCACATATATGTACGAGTATAGCTATTGGTGCAGGAAAGGATAGCCCATAGTAACTCCAATCAATATTTTCTGAAACCACTTTCCAAGCAACATCAGTCTTCTCATCATATAGTAGTGGAATTTTGTTTGCAAATCTTAGTAGTTGTGGTTCCTCTAAAGGTTCTATGGCACCCCCATAGGCAACACCAACTTCAACTATAAGTGGATGTCCTTCATAAACTACAGGTTTTCTTGTAATAGCATCAACAAATTCAGGCTTGAGTATAGTATTTAGACCTATTTTGATGAGTTCTGCACCTAATGGAGATAAGTGATCCGCACGAGGTTTCCTAAACTCGTCGAACTCCCTCAATGCCTTTACAAGTCTTTCTAAATCATCTTTGCTTAAAGCCTTAGGATTTGCATTTGGATCAAATCCGTAGGTTTTAATAAACCTCTCAGCAATTACTTTACCAACACCTTGAAACTCCTCAGCTAAAAATTCAACAAGAGCCTGCGCTTTTGTTTCACTTATCATTGTCTTAAGCATCTCTATGTCTACACCATGTGGATGAGGTTTTGTTTCTCTTGGTGGGGGAGGTATTTTGTCTGTCGCCCTCTTATAGACCTTTATTTCGCCGTCAGGTGTCTTTAAAATTATGTTAGCATAAGGTGTAACTATAGCCGTTCTCCTAATGTATTCAAGCACCTTTTGCTTCGCCTTACCCCAGTCCCCCTCTATAGCAACCCTTACTATAGTTCCATGCCAACCCGTTTTATTTGGCCATAACATTCTTTCAATTATTATAGGTTTGTTCTCTCTGATGTCTATCTGCAGTTTGTACATATAAATATTCTTTGAATTGATTGTAGCTGAGGTTATTTCTGCAGGTTCTCCTACAGTTATTTGACCATATAGTATCACCATCTTTGCTCCAAGTCCAAAAAGCCCTCTTGTTTGTCTTAAAACATACTTAGAACTGTATAAAACCTTTCCAAATGCATCTGGAATATAGTTTTCCGGCACTCCAATACCATTATCCTTTACTGCAATTCTATAAACGTTTGGCTTATGGTAATCCCTTTCTATAGCTATTGAGATGTCTGGTAGAATACCATGAGCATCTGTTGCGTCTAAAGCGTTTTCAACAAGTTCTCGGACTGATTGATATAATGCCCTTGCAGGATTTGCAAATCCAGCTATCTCCTTATTTCGGTAGAAAAACTCTGATGGACTTATGCTCCTAAATTTCTCTGCTATACTCATTATAAATCAGCGCCTCCACCTGTTAATAGTGTTACCCATGGAGGAAAATATAAGCAATAATATTTAACACAAATTGATACTGAATTGAGAATATTACCTCTGGTATATAGCTGCATAGGCTATTATCGGTAGAACAAGAGTGGCGTCAGCATATACTATAACACTTTTTGCTTTTTCCTTAATTTTACTCCATGTGATAGCTTCCTTGGGCCTAGCACCACTTAAAGATCCATCCCATTCAACAGCTGTGGTTATATAAATGGCGTAGTCTAAACCTCCGTGGAATTGCGCCCACCAAAGAGTATGATGTTTGCTTATCCCGCCCCCAATTATCAGAGCTCCAATACATTTTGAATGAAATACTACATCAGCTAGTTCCTTCTCATCCTTAAAAACATCAATAAGAATCCTATTAAACTGTGAAAAAGTCAGCAGAGCTGTTCCGAAAGCCCCATCCAAAAAACCTGGAACATATATCGGTATAGCAGCTTCTGCTGCACTTTTGAGAATTGATTTCTCATCACTAATTCTCTTTCCAATTTCATATAAAATTTCTCTAATGCTGTAAATCTTAGAAGCATCCCTACTCACAAGTTCCCTAAGAATTCTATGAACAGTTCTCTCTATAAGTGGGCCATAGTCATCAATAGGTATGAATACATTACCTAATCTGTGTATTTTTTTCTTATGTAGCTCAACATCATCAGCCTCAAAAACACCTTTTAAATACCTTCCACCAAAACTCTTAGCAATGTCATGATCTATAGCACCACACGTTGTCATGACTATATTAAAAATTTTCTCCCTCAGTAACTGTGCTATGATCCCCCTAATACCTGTAGCAATAATATTTCCTGTAAAGGATAGAATCCTAGTATCGCATTTATCCCTCATTTCCTTAACTATTTCTATAGCCTCATAAAGGTGTGCTGACATAAATCCATGTATCTTGCTGTAAAGCTCTATTAAATCGTTTACCTTCATATCTCTTGAGAGAAAAACGTCCTCTACCTCCTGATCGGTTTCCGTGTAAGACATCATAAACTATCACCTAATTTATCAATAGGAATCTCCACCTGACTCCATTTCTTCAAATTTCTCAAAATCGCTACTCCTTTCTCAAGCTCCTTTGAACCAATTATTATGACATAGTCGAAGTCTAATTTAGAGGCATATTCTAACCACTTGCTCATCCTGCTCGATAATGTTGTCTCTATTTGCACCCTAAAACCCTTATTTCTAAGCTTCTTTACAGCATCATTAATAGACTTCATTTTTCTGAGGGTTTCATCGAGCAGTAAAAAGAGTATTGCTGGCCTATGGACAGCAAGCCTTAAATCCTTGCTTAAGTATTGAAGTGCTAACATTGTTCTTTCAACACCTATGGCAAAACCTGTAGAGCTCAGTTCCTCACCACCATAAACTACTGAAAGATTGTCATACCTACCCCCACCAGCTATACTTATAGTCATTCCGGGCACTTGAACCTCAAATATTATTCCAGTATAGTAGGCTATGCCTCTAGCAAAAGAGGGATCCCATATTACATTAACACCCATACTTTTTAGAATATCTAAATACTTCACAAGGGTTTCCAGATCTTCTTCAACATTTTGATACGCATCAATATCTTTTAAAATGGTCTCTACCTCGCTCAAGGTGTTTGAGTCGCTTCTTATAGAAGCCAGGGCCTTTACTGCATTGCTGTATTCCAGACGCCCCTTAGCTTCAAACACTTTTGCCGCTTCATCAAAAAGCTCTTTGTCAATTAAATGCAGCAGTTTCTCTATTTCCTCATTACTAAGTCCTGCCATCATAGCCAGTTTTCTAAATATCGCAACGTTGTTCACTTTATATACACGTTTATCAAGACCAATCCTTGAGTAAAACTCTTCTAACAACTCTATTAGTTCAACATCATAATGTACACTGCTACCACCCAAAACCTCTACTCCAGCTTGAGTAAATTCCCTATATCTTCCATACTGAGGCTCATCATACCTAAACACATTAGCTACATAGAAAAGCCTCAATGGCTTAGGATATGCTTTCAATTCCCTCAAATAAAGCCTTATAACACTTGGCGTAACTTCAGGTCTCAATGCAACTTCCCTACCTCCCTTATCAATAAACACATACATAGAGTTCCGTATTTCTTCACCTGATTTTAAAGCAAACAATTTGAAATTTTCAATTGTAGGAGTTTTAACTTCCCTATACCCAAAGAGCCTGGCAACCTCCTTAAAATTATCGCAAATCCATGTTAAGACCTCGCTTTCAGGCGGCACATAATCCTTAAAGCCGCGTATAGGCTCAAGCATTTCCCTCAAATGAATTCACCGCTTCTTTCAATTCTTGGAAAACTTGCTTTAGTAACTTCATAGTATGTCACATCTCCATGCATATCTACAATAGCTACAATAAATCTGTAGCCCTGCTTAACAGCATTGTCAACCATATTATAGAGCTCTTCTACACTTATATCTGCATCTTCGTCAAGCACATGTATCACAGCTTTTTCACTTAGCAAAATCAGTTCATTTTTTGTAATGCCCAACATCACCTTTCTTCCCCGCTTCACTAAATCCATTACAACTAAAAAAGTTGAATTACCTAGGCTGAGTTGAAGTTTTTCAATTAACTGCATTAAACTTACCTCTATGCCATCCTCATCTTCCACTTTGGCAATGTTATTAAAGACCAGAGATAATGCAAGCACTGAATCTACCTGCTCTCCTTCTCTCAAAATTTCTTGAAATTCCTTAGATAAGCTAGCTACAACTATTTTACCGTCTTTAAATAGCTTAAGCTTAACTTTGCTCTTGAGAGACATCCTAGCACATCACTAAATTTTTAAAATTCCTTATTAAGCTACAATATTAAGGTTATTAATACTATTAATTTTGGTGCACATCAGTGTACCCCTTAATTGTTAAGGCTGTGGAGTGGGTAAATGGAAGAGTGAGATGGCTTAATACAAATCTCTTACCACACCATGAGGTGTATGAAGAAAGCGATAACTATGAACGAATTGCAGAAGCTATAGAAAATATGGAAATACGCGGTGCTCCTGCAATTGGCGTTGCTGCGGCACTGGCTGTTGCAACAACAATTTTGAATGCTAATAAAAAGAACATAAGTGAGTTAAGATCCATAGCATTAAAGGCTATAGAGAGACTTAGTAAGACAAGACCTACGGCATATAATCTTTTCTGGGCTCTTGAGAGAATTAAAAGAGCCGTATTGCAACATTATATTGATACTGAGGGTTTTAAAAGAGCTGTTATTGAAGAGGCTTTGAAGATTTATAGAGAAGATATAGAGACTAATATTAAGATAGGGGAAGTAGGAGAAAGATTTATAGAAGATGGAGATACCATACTTACTCATTGTAATGCAGGTGCTCTTGCTACAGCCGCTTTTGGAACAGCACTTGCTGTAATAAGAGTTGCTTGGTATAAGGGCAAAAGGATAAAAGTGATAGCAACAGAGACCAGACCCGTACTGCAAGGTGCAAGGCTTACTGTGTGGGAATTAAAGAAAGAAGGCATACCTGTAGCCTTGATAACTGATAACATGGTGGGCTATGTAATGTATAAAGGGCTGGTAAACAAGGTTATTGTTGGTGCTGATAGAATCCTTTTAGACGGTCATGTCATAAATAAGATAGGCACCTATACTATAGCTATAGCTGCAAAAAAGCATAACATACCATTCTACGTTGCAGCTCCAACGTCCACTATAGACATAAGGTCTACGCTTAACGATGTTAAAATTGAGGAAAGGAGTCCAGATGAAGTTAGGCGTATTTTGAATAGAGTTTTAATAACAGTTGAAGACGTAGAAGTCCTTAACCCTGCATTTGATATAACTCCTCCAGATTTAGTGACTGCCATAATAACTGAAAAAGGTATTGTAACACCGCCTTATGTAGAAAATATTAGGAAAATTTTTTCCTCTTGATGTATTAAGTTACTTTCGTTTCACAGCTTCAATTATCTTCACAGCCTCATCAAGCTTCTCCTCAACAATAGTACCCGTAACTATTATGTCTGCACCAGCATTTGCAATCTCTGCAGCTTTTTCAGAAGATCTTATACCCCCACCAACAATGAGGATGGTGTCTTCAACGGCTTTTTTAACTGCTTTAACAAAAGTTTGGGGTACAGGTTGTAATGCTCCAGACCCTGCTTCTAAATACACAAACTTCATTCCTAAGAACTTTGCAGCAAGAGCATATGCCACACCTATGCCGGGTTTATCATAAGGTATGGGCCTTGCCCTGCCTATTATGCTTACAGAGGTGTCCCAATTACCTACAACAATGTAACCTGTGGGCAAAACTTCAAGACCAATTCTCTTTATTAAGGGTGCTGCTATTACATGGGCACCAATTATATAGTATGGATTATCAGAGTTAAGTAAGGATATGAATAGTATAGCATCAGCATTCCTAGCTAAGCCTGTTAAATTCCCTGGAAAGAGTATTGATGGTTTGTCAAATTCCTCTATAAGTGCAACTATTCTTTCAACATCATCAATAAAAACTTGTAGACTGCCCCCTATTAAAATGGCGTCAGTACCTGCATCTACAACCTTCTTCAATACCTTAGATAACCACTCTAAGTTTGTCACTTTTTCTGGGTCTATTAATGTAAAGTGAAGCTTTGAGTCTGAACTCAACTCTTTCTCTATTAATCTATAAACCATTCCTCGATATTTCATGCAGTTAACCCAATCTATGATGTTTAGGAGGTATTGTTATAAAGAGGTTAATATAGCTTCAAGACATCTGTCTAGAAAGGGCTTTTCTTAAAAGCTTAGAGAAGCCTTGAAAAACAATTTCAAATACTACCTCCTTTACCTCTTCGTGACTCAATGCAATTTTAACAAATTTTTGCTCTTTTAGTGCTATGTAAAATCCTATTACATGATAGCAAGGATGCTTCCTCTTACCCCATAGAAAGTTGATTACAAAATCACTACAGGTACACATTTTACATGGAGATACAAGATAATCTTTATCAACACCTTTAAATACATATAAGACAAGAGATGTTTCAGTATCAACAATAATGATAAATCTCCTGTTCTTTAGGGCCTCCAAAAGCTTATCATAATCCTTAAACCTGCTTAGGTTGTCTTCCGTACATAAATCAATAACACTCCACCTTAAAGCTTCACTTTACATCTTAATGTTGCATACCTGTACTCAGAGATTGCGTAATTCAATACTTAAATACTGCTGATACATGGCATTATAGAACAATAGCTTATTAGCTTAGTATATGAAGACTGCTTTACAAGTGTGAGACTAATAATGTCCTCACGAAGGAGAAGAACAAGTCCAGGACTTACAAGTTATGTAGGCCTTGTCAGATTTTATGAAGAGGTTGAAGAACAGATAAAATTAAACCCATACTTAATACTCATACTCTCAATAGCTACGCCATTGCTAGCCATAATTCTTATGAAGTTGTTCCCGCCGCCAATATAGTACAATAAATTAATTAGCTCTAACTCATATTATTCACTTTAGGCCCTTGGCTCGCGGGCTACCACGGGAATGCTCCGAGGAAACACCACCCTCCGCGTAGCCCAGAGCCCCGCAAGGGGCTAGGGTAATGCCCTAGGCTCTGGCACAGAAACGACATGTCTGCAAGTTAATGAGGATGAGGTGGTAAGACCCCCTAGGTAACTAGGGGGTAGTTAATCCGCTGACGAGACTTGCAGTTGCAGTGAAACGGCCAACCTCTGGGGAGTAAGGCAACCTCCAATGAAGGCTACGTGAGGAGGTTAAAACCGCTTAGCCTAATGTAGCCTAAGTACAGAAAGTGGGTTACCGCGAGCCAGGGGCCAATATTCTGTATCTAAGCAATAAAGTCTGAAGGTATTTTATGAGTTTTCCACAGGAAGCAACGGGGTTAGTAATACTAAGAAAAATATATGAAATATATTGGATATTGGACTAGACCCCCTCTGTTTCATTTGAAGTCTATCTTTACTTTAAGATAAACTTTGTTATACTGTTGGTTTGTATAATGTTTCAATTAATTTAAAATTTAGTAGCAACTTTAGTTGCAAGTTATTCATATTCCATAGGTTATGATATAACTTTGCTATTAGCAGATATTGCACAAGAAGTCAAGGGGTTCGAGTAATAGTGGAACAAAAGTGGGTTCTACAGGAACTCAAGGGGTTCTAAAATTCTAGTTGCAGCATCTATTGGTAATAGTTTGCAATTGTAAATGTTCTTTTCTTTTCCATATCTATCAATGGGCTTTAATAAATGCTTTTGAGAATGGGGTGGTGGTAGGAAGAGCTTATGAGTAACATTTCGAAAGAGCTTTACACATGCAAGTTCCGGATTAAGTATCACAGTATTGCATTTTTCACATTTATAACCCTTTCCCACACCCTTCTTCTCCATTCTATTTCCACAGATTGGACATCTTAAGGATTTACATTTATATACATTACTAGCTCTTAATATAATGACCTTCTCAACATGGATTATTTGCTTATTGCTCCACATTTTCACTTGTCCTTGTACCTCAATATAATCACCTATTTCAAGAGCTGAAGCCACATTAACCAGTTTAGAAGGTTTAAAGAAGGCTAGGTAAATCTCTCCTGTAGCATCAAATATCTTAATCACTACAGAACCACCTTTTATAATAACAGGCTTAGAAGCTACAAATCCTCTTGTTCTACATGTCCTATATGGACGCAATTCCTCAATAGCTCTATATACAGCATGGTCATCAGTAGCTTGATTGGTTCTAAATACAGTCCAGCCTACTAAAGGTTCACAAACTTTTATAATACTTAATGCCTTTTTAACAACTTCAGGTTTCTCTCCTCGAACACCGTATAGTATAGGGTCTGCACCATGTGGAATTATTAGGGTTCTACCCTCATTATAATCATAGTTATTAAAACTCTCCCCCTTAGTTAAGTTATCAAACACCTTTACACTTTCTTCATCAATACATCTACTCTTTCCATACATTCTCTTAGATCTGTATGTCAAGAGCTCAAAAGTATAATCACGTGCTCTACATGACCACATTATTGCTGCAAGTGCCCCCACTATACCGCGTTTTCTGTACTTTTGAGAAAATACAAAGCCCTTCTTTATAAGTTTCGAAATAAGGTCTTGATCTAATATTACAATATCTGTCAATGCGTATTCGTATAACCACGTAAAGTCTTCAGGTAAAGGGTGTGGGGCTATTACAAGACCAGGTTCAAAGTCAGGTAATTTAATATTGAATTCATTTAGAAATACGTTAATGTATCTTTCAGCAAGCTCTTCTATTACCTGTAACAATTCCTGAAGATCTGAAGCATAGCTACACGAAACTCCCATTCTTAAGGCAATAGCACCATTTCCACGTGTTTTCCATGGTATTGAAGGGTTTAATCGTACAAGATTTGGATAGTCAAGTAAAGCAATATTGCTATTTAACTTTTTTCGTAATTCATTGAGAATATATGTCGCTAAATGTGTTGTACAGCCGTACTTAAGTGCATCAAAGTCATCAAGTCCTATACTGATATGACATAAATTAGTGGCATCCATAATATCATCTATATGATTTAGCAAAGATTTATATAGGACTCGAAGTAGAAGAAACAACAATCATGGTTATAGTTGATTTAACTTTTGCTAACCTTCTAATTTTTGAAGAGATTATATCCTTAAGTTTTTCAAGGTCTTCAGCTTCTACTTCTACAAAAAGATCGTATATTCCATATACCATGTAAGCTTCCTTAACCTCTTCAAGGTTTCTAATCTGCTTCAATACCTCTTCTTCAGCACCTATTTCTGTATTGATTAATACAAATGCTTTAGGCACTTTACATCACAGATAAATTAACTTGTGATGTAATGCGTATATAAGTTTTATAATCATATATGCTATATACACTACAAAATTTATGTAAGTTATGAACTTAAGCAATGCTAAACTGAATTGCTAAGACAACTTAATATACTTCATCACTTTCAACAATTTTGTGAAGAAGAGGTAACAATTTTGTGTCCTTATGATAATTTAGACCAAATAACTTAAGCTGTATTTGCTCCATCTCTTCATCCGACTTTGCTTGTGAGTAAAGCTTTAAGCGCTCACTATTCAGTTGAATAAATGTTGGTCCCCATTTAAAGAGGTATGCTATTTTTAAAGCAATTTCATAAAATCCCGTTATCATGAAAGCAGCTATTAAAGCTTCAGCAGTGCTCAATTTAAATGGTCTTCCATAGTTTACATTATTTGTCGCTATTAGAATTGGTAATACTCTTTGATAACCACGTGTAATTCTTTTAAGTTCATTAATACCTCGCTTCCATGACACGTCCAACGCGGTAAGACCACATCTCTCTATGTAGGTTCTATCAGAGTGCTTCAAATATGTTAAAGCCATGGGGTTTAGAACTATCGAACATGGAGGAATGTCATTATACCTAGAAATTCTCTCAGCAAGACCATGCCTTATCAGTTTTTCAGCTGTACAAGCATCAGGAAGGTCTTCAGATTTAGTATATATAAAAATCTTTACTGAAACCAATCTTTATTCCTACCTCGCAAGCGGCAGTCTATATCTATATTGTACATTTAGTTTTAATACTTATATAACTGAGCTCTTCTTTAGAGATTTCTCTACTACTATTGTATATAGCTTAGTCTAGTTATCTTAGAGCTTCTCATACCGAATTTCACTTACATCTTTCTGCCTCATAGCATCTTTAAAAACAACAGCCATCGTAGGTTCTAGTTGCTCTTCAATACTTACAGACAGTTGTAAGTACATGCTTTTCCTCATGCCTACACCACAAAAACTTATTAATTGACAAGTACTGGCACACTCTAAGAATGATGAATTGAGGTTGGACGAAGGACTTCCCAATGTGGATGAGGGCCTTGGAGTAGTGTTGAGCCTTGATAGCTTTCTCAATTAAGCTATGAAATATGAACAAAGCTCAGAACCCAAACATTCTCACAAGTATCTATATTAGAAGTGCTTACAAGAAATTGCTCTAAGGAAATCTTTAATTGCCTTGACTCAATTTACAGCCCTTATACTCCTGGAATGATACATGCTTTAAGTATTAGTATTTAAAAATTACAGACATACTTTTTATTTAGAGTGATGTAGTTTAGCAGCACAACAGTCAACGATGAAAATACTTAAAGCCTAAATTAGTACTAATTAAGGTAAGTATGGGCCCGTCGTCTAGTCTGGTAGGACGCCGCCCTCACAAGGCGGAGGTCCGGGGTTCAAATCCCCGCGGGCCCACTAATTTTAATTTCATTGTTTTATTGCGTTATTTTTATTTTGTAATTCTCATTGAAAATCATTGAGAGCAGGTGTTCTAATTCATTGACTCCTGCTGGAAGCAACCTTGCGTCATACTTGGAAATCCTTATAATATGTTGTACATCTCCATCAGGAGTCCATACACTATTTATTCCTTGAACTCTTGCAGGTGCTACTACCTGTACTATGATATTTTTGGGATCAGATTTCTTTATTACGCGAATTTTTGTATTCATCTTTGTAGATAGTATGCGTCCAAGCTTTACAAGAGCTGCTTGAGGAACATCGTTACCCATTTCCAGTACTATTAAAATCATTGAGTTGGTTTCATAGCTTTTCACGTATGTTGAATCCTTAAGAAACTTGAAGTTAGGATCATGCTCTTCTAATTCTAGAAGGTTCTTCATTATTTCTACTTCGCGAAGCGTATAAAAACCATTATCAATAAGCTTGCGACATCGAGGACATAGCACACCACTTCTGACACAAATAGTGTCGAGCGGTATCTTCATCGCTTCTCTCAACCTTCTATAGATATTGAGATCTTGATCTACACATATTTGCCTGACATTTAGCTTATAAGTTTAAAACATTTTATAATTTATGCAAAATGAGAATGAGAAGGTAGGTATGTAAAATGCCTATAACAGACCCAGAACTTATGAAAATAGTAGAAGCTAGAATTTTAAATAGGAAAGTTTGTCGCAAGTGTGGGGCATTAAATCCTCCTACCGCCACAAGGTGTAGGAGGTGTAGAAGCACAAATCTAAGACCTAAGAAGAAGCAGGTAGCTATGAAGAAGTAAGTTTGTGGGAGTATTATGCAATACACACTAAAGCATATTGTTAAGGCACTTGAGGTTATGGCTAAGGAAGGAATAGAGGGAATATTAATAGGTGATACATGCTTAAATATAGAGCTAGGTAATAAGTTTTTTGAAGGGGATCTGGATCTCTTTGTAACCTCATTGAGCCCATTAATGGAGAGCAGTAGAATAATTGCTTTAGCAGAGGAAAAAGGTTGGAGCACAGGTGCAACAGAACTGGGAACACCATCAGTGACAATTACTGTAAACAATATAGATATTACTGTAGAGCTGTACGAGAATATCATGGATTTTTACATACCTCAGGAAATAATAGATATATGTCAACAGGAATACAATGTTGAAGGAAGCAAGATAAGATGTATTTCAAAAGAATGCTGGATTGTTTTAAAGGCTAGAAGAGGATCTAGCCAAGATTTAAGCAAGATCTCTTTTGCATTAGAGTTAATTGAAAGAAACAATATTAAAATAGATAAGAATAAGTTAAAGAAGGCTGTAGAAGCGTTTGCAGAAGACGCCTATTACATATGTGAAAGATTAAGATCCTTAGGCTTAAAAATATAACGTAACATTTTAATGACATTCAGCATTTATTTTACCAATGAAAAAGATATATTATAAAGCTTCTATAGAATTTATTGAAAGTATTGAATTTAAAAGCCGCGGCCGGGATTCGAACCCGGGACCTCCGCCTTACCAGGGCGGCGCTCCACCAGGCTGAGCTACCGCGGCTCTGAGAGATACTATGACTATTAGTATATAAGTGTTTTTACTTCATTAAGTGTGGAGCACTTGTGCAATTCTCTTTAAGTCCTCTTCACTAGCTGTACATAGATACCTCATGTTGCCGGTTTTAATTAGATCTAAGCATTCCTTCTCTACAGGGTGAAGCTTATCTGATGGTATTATTATAGTGTATAGATTGTTGTATTGAAACTCATTTTCAGCTCGAAGTGCAGCCTCAACTGACATTATCCATACCTTTTGTTTGCAACTCATTACATCACCTAAAATTATTATTGTGTCTTTCAATGAAATTATCTTTTCTGTTTTTCTTTCTTGAATTTCTAGTAGCATTTTTATAGCTTCGTTGGGCTTCATGTAATAGTTTTTCTCTACATCAATTTCTAGGAGGAGAAGTGTATGCATATTTTGAAGGCGATTCATTTTTATTACCTCAAATGGATATTCATATACAATGCCATTCTTAGGGCTTACGATGGTTGCCATCTTGCCAAATCGGTATGCCTGTAAGCATGATAAAGAAATTGCGGCATTAAAAATGGATACAGCAGGCACGACCTCTACTTCAACATGTTTTGTTAGGGCTTCAGTAATTATAGAGCTATGAGTTGTTGCAATAAGTGGATCACCGCTAACAAGTATACACACATCTTTACCTAGGGATTTATCAATAATATTCTTTACTTCGCTTCCTTCAAGATGGTCTCTCGAGGCTATCCATACCTTTTTACCTAATTGCATCAATAGAGATTCTATGAGATGAATATTTGGGAACCAAATGCTTGTATAACTATCTATAATTACTTCATTACATGAAAGGATTTTCTTTAAATTCCCCAATGGTAAGGAATCTATTGAGAGCCCAAGACCTATTAGTTTAAGCATTTGAGGAAACCTTGTCTCGAACAATATTTAACGCTTTTTCCCAAACCTTAGAAAGCACATACAAGCGCTTTACATGATATCTTCTAGGTAATCGTAAAATAATACTGCCCTCGATGTTAGTGAGCATTACAGATTGTTTACCTCCTATAATTACTTTCGGAGTTACATGGGGATCTTCCTCGACAATCCTTATGTCATCTATGAATAGGGCTAGTTCATGGGAGCTCAAATTACCTTCAAGGTCTTTCGCTAAAGATTTTATATGGTCCACATCCTTATCCTCTTCTACATCTAAAGGTTGATCACTGAATTTTGACATATCTAGTAACACTTTATAACCTTTTCTAAATAGGAAAGCTTCTGTTAGTTCCCTTATTTTTTGCGGTGTTGAGGAGTCTCTATAGAGATTTACTAAGTAACCTGTAAGCCAGTCGTCATGCCATAGCGCTATACTACCTTCAGTTATTAATCTTCTTATGTCATTTACTGTCTTTGGCAAGAGGGCATCGCTATAATGTTGACATAGCATTTCATAGATTCTTCCAAGCAGTGTCTCATAACCTACAACAGTCTTGTGATAATAGACTGCTCGATACATGTGTAATCTTGCCAAGTAAAAGTTCTCTAAAGCATCAACGCCTTTGTCTAGTATAGCCAAATTTCCATCTCCATCTATAACAAGTGTAGATATTATTCTATGCAAATCTATGATACCATAGGTAACACCAGTGTGAAGGGCATCTCTTATGAGATAATCCATGCGATCTACATCAAGATCGCTAGATAGAAGCTGATTATATAAAGGCTCTCTGTGTCTACCTTCAATTATGGCAGTAATAGTCTTAGGGTCATACCCAAAGTAATTCAGGACGTCTCTTATGCTACTATTTAATATTATTAATCTGGAGATCTCCTCGTGACCTATACCAATGGTATTTCTATATACAGGTTCAATGGCATGGCTAAATGGTGTGTGCCCTATGTCGTGAAGTAGTGCTGCAAGGCGAAGAATTTGCACATCTTCATAAGAATGTATGTAGCCTTGATTAGCCAAGTTTTCTGCTATAAGGCCCATTAAATGCGCAACTCCTAGGCTATGGCTAAATCTTGTATGCGTAGCTCCTGGATATACATACCATGCTACGGCTAGTTGTTTTACAAATCTAAGCCTCTGAAAATATGGTGTTTCAATGATTTGCAACTCTACATCTGACAAGTCTATATATCCGTGAACTTCATCATATATCCTTTTGATACCGGCTTTGCTAATTAATTTATTCTTGTGCTTGTATGGCAACATGACATCACTTTTGCGTACTCTGCAAAAGTTTCTATTGCTTAACTGCTATGTAAATTTATATGAGGAGCTCATGTACAAACTCCATACATCTTAACTATTTCAAATATCTTTAAGGCTATCTCCTTAGAAAGCCTTTTCCTCTTTAGCAGTTCATCAATAGGATTCTCAGGAGTAGGATAAACATCAGTACATAACATAATTAAACTTGCTACAGCCTCAATAACCTCTATATCAAGCTTTCCTAATGTAACTCTAATAATATTTAGAAAGTTTTTCACTCTATTTAGAGCTAAGTTCTCTGCTTCATTTAAAAAGAAGTCATTAGGGTAATTTGAAATGTAGTGAAGTATTACATGGTAATAGTTTTGTAAGCTCCTAGAGTAAGGACCTCTCGAAAGCCATTCAAATTTAAGATCGAAATCTATGCCTCCCACTTTTTGAACCAGGTAACCCAATTTTTGAACAATTACCTTAAAACCCATGGAGTTTTTATTGTACAATTTCGCTAAATCTAAATCCTGAATCAACTTAGCTATGATTAGTAGAATTCTCTTCTTATCTAATACCTTCATATAGTTAAACCTTGCTGTACATACAGAAACTATTACTTTAAGATAATATATATGTGGAGGCTAGCAAAAGTATTGAAAGATATGAAAAAGGTATTTTGGTGGACCGGCCGGGATTTGAACCCGGGACCTCTCGGATGCCAACCGAGCGCTCTTCCAGCTGAGCTACCGGCCCACTAACTTTAGTTCTTATGACTCCTTTTATGTAGCTGGCTAAAAAGTCTTGATAAGATTTTAACTTGATCAGCTAAAGGGGTCCCATCATCGTTTATCTAATAGGCCTGCGTAGTTCATCACTTATATGTTATCATGACGTGTTTTAGCTATAAAAGCTTTAAGCTAACATCTTAATTTGTTTAATGTATTGTGAGTGAGTTGAATGGAGACGCGATACAAAACTATAATGTGCAAGGAAATTGGTAAAGCATTACACGGAAAAACAGTTATAATAGCTGGCTGGGTTCATCAGATAAGGGACTTAGGAGGTAAGAAATTCATTATTGTAAGAGATGGAAGTGGCTTTGTACAGGTAACTATATCTAGGCATTCAGCGCCTAAAGATATTCTTGAAATAGTTGACGCACTGACGCTAGAATCTGTTATTCAAGTTAAGGGTATAATTAAAGAGGATTCTAGGGCTCCTGGTGGTGCTGAGGTTGTACCTACAGAAATTAAGATACTTAACTTAGCTAGCAAGCCTTTACCTCTAGATGTGGCGGGGAAGGTGCCTGCAGACATAGACACAAGATTGAGGGAGAGAGTCATGGATTTAAGACGGCGCGAAATGGTTGCTATAGTGAGGATTGGCGATACAGCTCTCAAGGTGATTAGAGAAGTTCTAAGGCAAAAAGGTTTTGTAGAAGTTTTTACACCTAAGATCATCGCTACAGCTACAGAAGGCGGAGCAAATCTTTTTCCAGTCATATACTTTGGTAAAGAGGCTTTCTTAGCACAGAGTCCACAACTTTATAAGGAGCTCTTAGCTGCATCCCTAGAAAGAGTCTTTGAAATAGGCCCTGCTTGGAGAGCTGAGGAAAGCGATACTCCATATCATTTAGCAGAATTTGTAAGTATTGACATTGAGGCAGCATTCATGAATTACGAAGACGTTATGAGAATTCTTGAAGAAGTAGTATATGAAGTTATAAAAGCTGTAAAGCAAGAGAATGAAGAGGATCTAAAGGCATTAAATTATACTCCTCCAGAGATGTCATTGCCCTTACCTAGGGTAAAATACGTTGATGCTGTAAGGATGTTAATGGAGAGAGGTGTTAAAGTAGAGGCAGGAGAAGATCTTTCAGCAGTTCATTTACGTCTCCTGAATGAGGTGCTAAACACACCTTTGTATTTCATTACAGAATTCCCGACCAAAATAAGAGCTTTCTATACAAAGCCTAAAGAAGATGACCCTACATACAGTGAGAGCTTTGATCTTGTGTGGAAGCACATAGAATTAGCTTCTGGAAGTTCAAGAATACATACAAAAGAGCAATTAGTTAAGGCTCTAAATGAGCGGGGGTTAAATATTGATAGCTTTAGTTACTTCATTAAGTGGTTTGACTATGGCATGCCACCTCACGCTGGTTGGGGTATGGGTTACGCAAGGTTACTGCTAATGCTTACAGGAAGGACTAGTGTAAAAGAGGTTACACTATTTCCAAGAGATAAGAAGAGGCTTATACCTTAGTTTAAAATCTGTCTAATACTCATTATGAGAACGATGTTTCAGCATGGATATAAAATTGTTATGAAGTTTAAGTGGAAAAGAAATTATGTGTACAGTAGAGGGTTGCAACATAAAAGCTCTCTAAGTACCACTGTTGCATAAGATCCTGGTTGTAGTAAGAATGAAATCCTTAGCTTGTCCTTCTCCATAATATAGTTTACTTCAGAAACTTGCATAAGAGATTCCCTGTAGTCACCTTGAAAGCAGCTGTTCTTGAGCCACTTTATACAGAAGGAGTTTATATTAATTCCCTCCAATGTTAGTATTTCATCTAGAAGCTTAGCTACTATACCATTTACTTTTGTTGAATGTCCTGGAATAGGTAAGTATCTATAATCGCTTTTCAATTTCTTTAGAGCATCAGTGATGGAGAAGGAATTCAAAAGGTTTAACCAAATTAATGAAAGCAATTTATTGAATAGATAAGATTGATATGCATTAATATACAATTCAAAAATTTTTCTATATGCAGAATGCTTAACAACAGATGTGAGAAGCTGTTCTAAGTTATCGCTACTGTTTTTACATAGTGCATACTCTAATGTGGTATAACTTTTAAAAGCAAGTGTGGGATGGCATAACACATTTAAAAATTCCTGAAAATCTTCCATAAGCAAGTTCTTGCCTAGTATATGTGTAATAGGTCTCCTACTTCCAAATCGCTGATAGCCAAAGAAATTCAGCATGTACCAACTATACGTATTAAGTAGCTCAAGCCTTGTTTTTAAATGTGGTAATACATAGTAGCTCTCAAATATTATTGTTATATGGAATCTATTAGCATTATGAATTAGTTTAGGCACTTCAGTTGAGCAAAACCATAGAATGGCGTCTGCCCAAGCCTCTTCATTACCTATAGAGAATCTGCTTTCAATTTTTTTACACCCAGCAAGAATAACAGCTTGATACGTTATCGCACGGGCCTCTTTCAATCCTATAATGTAAAAGGATTTACAACGGAGTTTTGCACGCATTTGTTGAGCTAAGGTTAGGGTATCAATATTAATCTTCCTGACTATGAAAGTACAGTATGTATTATGTAAATGCTCTTGAGCGGCACTTCTTGCGAGATGCTCATAGAGGTCTTCAGCACAGATACCGTTAATAACTTCACTAACTATAAAGCCTTGTGGTCTAGGTACTCGCAGGCCAAAATCTATTCTTTTATTTGATAGTGGTATAGGATATGTATATGTATATAGCCCTAACAAAATATCTAACAGATAATTTGATATAGTGCTCATTTTAAGTCACTTTAAAGTTACAGTAAAGGTAAGTGACCTGTTATTTTATCTAAAATATGTGAAGGAGCGGGACCAAGACCTAAAGCTGTTATGGTTCCAGGGGGAAGTTCTGTTAGACCTGCATCAGCTATTAAGGCTGTGTTAATGTTTAAACCCTCAGCCACGGTTTTCAAATGTAGTAACTCTTCAAGACTCTTAACTTTAGCTACAACTTTCTTTTGACCTTGCTCTCTCCAAATGTATATGAAACTTCTGCAGGAGG
>JAJHQM010000026.1 GCA_020833345.1 Ignisphaera sp. | reverse complement strand
TATCCAAAGGAGCTTACGGAGGACTTTACACCAATAATATCTAAAATACATGAGAAAATTAAGGAGTCAGTGTATAATTTAGTTAAGTGGGAACCTGTAGAAATAGCCTTTGGCTATAAGGCATTAGAACTATATTTCATTATGCCAGAAGACGTAGAAGGTGGAACAGAGCAGCTAGAAGAGTTAATAAAAAGTGTTGATCAGATAGATAATATCGATGTGATATACGTTACCAGGGTAGGTGAATAAACTAAACAATTAAAGTTTTTAGGTCAGCTAACAAATAGAAATACTGCAACACGCAACGGAGAATTTCCTACTGCTTAAAGATTTTAAATATCATTAGTCGGTGCTATTAGATATGCGCCTTATGTACCCGCAGATCGCAAGGAATTCAGAGTTAAAGCAGGCATCAAATTTAGAAATTTTGCAAAAAACAAAAAGGCTTAACATGTCCGCAAACCTAAATTACAATCCTTTACATATCACTACATGCACTATTAATGTAGGATGTTCTAATTTCTAGAGGTATAATGACAAATGTTCATAAAGAGAAGGATACAGCAAAAAATTCTAGAATACTTAAAAGAGAAAGGAGAAGCCACAGATAAAGAGTTATTGGAAATAATTGGAAAGGAGTTCGGGATTTCATATAATGATTTACTAAAGATATTGATGTGCCTAGAGATAGAGGGGTATGTAGATGTTAAGTTAATGAAGGACTCTCTAAGTATAGTACAGAAAACTACTTCGAAAAAGTATGCAATGTAATTGCGCGGTCTTTAGTATGGGTTGAAAGCAAAAAGCGTTGTAACGTCAAGTGCGAATATATTGCAGTGAACATTGAGTATTGCAGAGCTCTGTGATACACAATTTCATTAAATTTAAATTTTTGTTACGGCATATAGTAATTAGGTAAAGAGATTTATGGGGGTCAATTTAAAGGATGTAATACCAGGTGATTGTCGAATTGAGATTAATGACTTAAGGCAGCTAGCTAGAAAGGTCATAGCGCTTGACGGCTATAATGCCCTTTATCAGTTTCTTGCCGCTGTGAGGCAACCAGATGGAACGCCATTAATGGATTCAAAGGGCAGGGTTACGAGTCACTTAAGTGGGCTTTTCTATAGAACAATTAACCTCATTGAGAATGGTATTAAACCCGTATATGTATTTGATGGAAGACCACCAGAAATAAAAAGAACAGAGATTGAAAAAAGAAGTGCAAGAAAAGAGAAGGCACGTAAACTTGCTGAAAAAGCCTATGAGGAAGGAGCTATAGAGGAGGCAGCAAAGTACATTGTACAAGCATTAAGTTTAGAAAGTTATATGGTTAATGATGCAAAGGAGCTCTTAGATGCCATGGGAATACCTTATGTTCAAGCTGCTGAGGAAGGAGAAGCCCAAGCTGCATATCTAGTTAAGAAAGGATTAAGTTGGGCTGTTGGAAGTCAAGATTATGACTCTCTGCTTTTCGGAACTCCAAGACTTATAAGAAACCTTACAATATCTGGTAAAAGAAAACTTCCAGGTAAGGAATTATACATTGAGATAAAACCTGAGATAATAGAGTTAGATAAGCTCCTAAAAAGCTTGAATATAACGCGTGAACAGCTAATTGACATAGCTATACTGATCGGCACTGATTATAATCCTGACGGAGTTGAAGGTGTGGGTCCCAAAACAGCGTTGCAGTTAGTAAAAACACATGGCTCTCTTGAGAAAATACTAAAGCATCTTCCGCATGCAAAATTTCCAGAAGATCCATTTAAAATAAAGGCGTATTTCCTTAATCCACCAGTAGCTGATGTGAGTAAAATTGAGTGGAGGGAGCCAGATAAACAGAGAATAATAGAGATCTTGGTAAAGGAGCACGATTTCTCCTTAGATAGAGTTGAAAATGCTATTAAGAGATTAGAGAAGGGTTATAGAGAGTATATAAGGTCAAGTACCGTTAGCCTAGATGCATGGTTTAAAAAGTAATGTTAGGTGCTAAACTTGATTCGTGTAGAAAGTCTATGTGGTAGAGATTTAATTTCAATAGCTGATTTAACTAGAAATGAGCTAAAAGCACTCATAGATCTAAGCTTTAAAATGAAGGAGCTATACTACAATGGTACTAAATTTCTAAATATATTGAATGGCAAAACTGTGGCTTTAATATTTGAGAAGCATAGCACGAGGACTAGAGTAAGCTTGCAAGTAGCAGTCCATCAACTTGGAGGAAACTCATTATATCTATCTGCACAAGAGCTTCAACTTGCTCGTGGAGAGCCTATAAAAGACACAGCAAGGGTTTTAGAGAGATATGTTGATGGTATAGTTGCTAGAGTATATAGTCATAAATCCTTAATAGAATTAGCTGAATACAGCAGAATACCTGTGATCAACGCTTTAAGTGATGTTGAGCATCCACTTCAAGCTTTAGCTGATGTAATGACTATTATAGAGTTGAAAAAAGATCTGAGAAAACTTAAAATAGCTTTCTTTGGTGATGGAAGAGATAACGTAGCTCATAGTCTAATGCTTGCTGTAACCATGCTTGGCGGTACAATATACATATCTACACCACAGGGTTACGATCCTGATAGGGAAATACTTAAACGGGCTATTGAGTATGCGAATGAAAGTGGAGGGCAAGTACTTATTGTTCGAGATCCTATAGAAGCTGCTAAGAATGCTGATGTTATTTATACTGATGTTTGGGTTAGCATGGGTCAGGAAAACGAAAGGGAGAAGAGGATTAGGGACCTGAGAAAATACCAAGTGAACTCCGATCTAATATCCTATGCAAAAAGCAACTTCATATTTATGCATTGTCTTCCAGCGCATAGAGGTGAAGAAGTTACAGAGGATGTCATAGAATCAAAAAACTCTGCTGTA
This sequence comes from Ignisphaera sp., assembly GCA_020833345.1. Lineage (GTDB taxonomy): Archaea > Thermoproteota > Thermoprotei_A > Sulfolobales > Ignisphaeraceae > Ignisphaera. The sequence continues at coordinate 10,711 of JAJHQM010000026.1, read as the reverse complement.
TGGATTCAGGCAGAGAATAGATTACATACGGCGAAGGCTGTATTTGCATCTATTTTAGCGTAAAACCACAAATAGATTACTGCAAAGTTCTTATTTTTGATAGTATCGCGTTTAACTTATATTCTTTACAGCTATAGACACACGAAAAATAGCATGCATCATTTCTATAACCATTATTATTATGGCATTGCATATTGCATTCATATTCGCATGGCAATGTATTTAACTCTATTACTATATAGTTCTCAGATTTACTTATACGAAAGAACTGTAAAATATTGCAGTACCGTAAGTACTCTACAAAATCGGTAGCGTATTCTGTAGGCAAGATTATGAACCCGTATTGTAATAATGTTTCTTCAATTATTTTTAAAATCCTCTGTTTTTCCATGCAACTTCACCTATTATTTTGGCCAGCGAGGTCTTAACTAAATAAATGAGTGTCTTATTGCCACTAACATATCTAAGTTTTCTGTTTACGTATTTAACAGATAATACTTTTGAGCCTGCAGAGTCAATAATGTTAATGTATCCCTTAGCATTGCCACGCCAATTCAGGGTGAGCTCTATTAAAAGAAGGTAATTAGGTTCTTCAATACTCACATATCCACAAATGCTTTTACCCACTTTGTAAGTACCACTACAGCTCCAATGGTTCAATAGTTTAGGTGTTGTGATATCACCTTCTCTGCTCAATATAAATACCTTAGTAATCCTTCTATGTTTACCGGTCTTGCTCATGGTATCCTCTATCTTAATTTGTATTTTACTATCCAAGTTTTAGAACACCTTCAGTGAACAGTATTTTGTCAATTCTTTCAGAAAATATGCACAACACTTCTCTATTTAACTTAATAGACTCTAGATCTAGTCTTAGAGTACCATGCACTTCAATAAATCTCACATTACTGAATGTTTTGCTTTCTAATTGAAGACCTTCATTAGTGTAAAGTGTAATCTGAACGAGGCTTTTTGGAATTTCTATACATATTCTTACACATGCCATAATATCACCAACACGTTACATACTATATGCACTTTAACGAATACCTCTTTTCATCTATTTAAATACTAATTAGGTATTAACCTATATAACTAATGCTTAGCGAAGAAAAATATTAGCGTAAAGTTTTTCAGACCTTTCTATCTTCATATAAGCAATAGTGTGGTGAGAAGTATGGTGGAAGTTCGAAAAATTGAGGTTATAGACATTCCAATACCTTCAAGTTCTAATGTAATAATAGGTCAAAGTCACTTCATAAAAACAGTTGAAGATATCTACGAAGCTTTAATTACATCAGTACCTAACATAAGATTTGGTATTGCTTTTAATGAAGCTAGTGGAAAGAGGCTTGTCAGGTATGAAGGAAATGATGAGGAGTTGATTAAGTATGCCATAGAAGCGGCGTTAAAGATTGGTGCAGGTCATGTATTTGTTTTGTATGTGAGGAATGCTTGGCCTATCAATATATTGAATGCTATAAAGAATGTACAGGAGGTAATAAGGATTTATGTTGCCACAGCAAATCCTTTACAAGTAGTTGTAATTGAAACGAATCAGGGGAGAGGAGTAATAGGTGTAGTTGACGGCTTTACACCTTTAGGAATTGAAAGTGAGAGCGATAAGCGTGAAAGGTATGAGTTTCTCAGGAAGATAGGTTACAAGAAATGAGTGAAGAGATTAAGGTAAGTGTAATAATTAGAAAATATGAGTTTAGTGCTTGGGGCTCTAATAACTTCGTGATACACTTACTTAAAAAACAAGCAGAAGATGTTATTTATGTGGAGACGGAATTAATAGAGAAATTTGCTAAAAATGAAGATCTATTTTATTCTTGGTTATCTAATCTATTTAGCACTGCAATTGAAAGGGGTGTTGTTATTGAAGCTACGGCAACACTAAATGATACAAAAACTTCTGTTAAGTTATTTAAAGAACCTAAGTTAGATTCAGAATGGGCATTTTTACCAATACCATATGCTGCCCGACTAAATAAGATAATAGTATTAAATGAAGTGCCTAAAAGTAATGAGGTAATCGAAGGGGATTCAAGCAGTCATGTCTATGACTTTTCAAATGAAGAGTACTATGTCTTTTTCAATCCTATAAAGGTTTTAAAGGAATTTTATGCCATAATAATCTTAACTAACAAGGGGGTAGAGTTTATACCACTATCAGAAATAAGAAAACATATATGTATTGCAAAAAAGCAAAAAACTAAAGTTCGTAAGAGGAGAAAGAGAAAGAAAAGAAAGATTAAGAAAAGTAAACATAAACATTAAGACATTGTTATAGCTATGTTCTACCAGCCAAAATTATTGAAAGTAAAGTTTCTCGCAGGCTCCTAGCTAATGAGTAATTTCCATAACCTTGCTCAAGCAAGCCCTTCTCAATAAGTTTCCTGATTACATTCTTAGGATCTTCAACTCTGTATAGAGATTTAAGCTCTCTGACAGCTGCAATTACGCCCACGGAGACGTTTTGTATAAAGTATTCCAAAACTTTAATTTCTTCTTGTGTAAGATTTTCTAATTCCTTTTTTAATTTCTCATCTTTTATATAGGTCATGACATTTAATATGATCTTGCTTTTTGCACTCATATACTATTCAAAACCTGTAGCTTAGACAATGCGAGGCTCTATAAATATTCTAATGAAATTTTACTACAACTTATACTACCTTTAATTCCATGATAAATAACATTGAGAATCTTAATACTCCATAACATAAATGAGACATATTTTTATAGGGGGGATCTTCAGTTTTAAGAAAAATGTTAACTGGTTTAAAAAGGGTTTTTAAACCTGGTCAATTATTTTTTGATAGAAATACTTATAAAGTGTTTCTCACTAGCCTGAAATGTGAAGCAGGATGAGAGGCTTAGAGCGTCGCATATTTGTATATGGAAAGCATGTCATGGGTAATTTATATAGTTGTAATGCAAGCAAATTAAGTGATGTGAGTTACTTAATAGATGTAGTGAAAAATGCTGCAAAAGTTGGTAATATGACTCTTTTAGATATAAAGTCTTGGAAGTTGGGAGAAGGTGTTAGTGTTGTAGGAATAGTGTTAGAAAGTCACATATCTATTCATACTTGGCCTGAGTACAGATTTGCAACAGTTGATGTTTATAGTTGTGGTGCTCATACAAATCCTAAAAAAGCATTTGAATACATAGCTTCAGCTCTAGAAGCAAGTAAGGTTAAGGTAAAAATTATTAATAGAAACTATGAAGCATAATATAGTTCATACAATATTTACATTTACATACCAAGTTCATAATGTACGTGTATTTAATTCTCAATTCATTTGAATAATTTTATAACTACTTATGACCATGAATATTTCACTTAAATCTAAAATAGCGCTTTCATTAGGTCTAAAAGACTCGTTCTCTAAAGTGGGAAGAGCAACTTCACTAAGTATGACCACGGGTAATTGTATTGTGTTCTTAGAGAGTAGGAAATAATACGCTTTTAATCTTTTTGACGAGATAGCATACAGAAAGAAGTATATTGAAATTTAAGTATGGTTTGCAGGTTATGCCTAAAATAGCTTTTGAGGATGTGTATATTCCTGATAGCTCTATTATAGTTGCAAGAGCTTTATCAAAGTTGTTAAAGCAAGGTAGATTAAGGGGAAGAGTACTTATTCCTAAAGAATTAATATCTTACTTTGAGTTTGTGGCAAAGAAGGGCATAGCTATAGGATACATAGGGCTTCAAGAGCTAGCTAACTTAAGAGAAAGCGTTAATGAAGAGATGGGGGTCGAATTGGAGGTTGTAGAGAGCGGAATGAGGGAATTCAAAGAGATTAATGAGGATGCGATTAACATTATTATAAGAGATCTTGCTAAGAGATTTGGTGCAAAGGTCATTACTAGAGAACCTTTGCAGCACCTAGCTTGCAAGGCTATGGGAGTAGAGGTTGTTCTTGTAAAGGATTTTGAGGAAAACGGTTTATGGTTTGAAAGGTACTTTGACAAAGAGACTCTAAGTGTGCACATAAAGGAGGGGGTGCCAGTAATGGCTAAAAAAGGCAGACCAGGGGAGTGGAGTCTTGTAGTAATTGACAATAATATTGTCAAGCGGGAGGACGTTGAGATATTGCTGGAGGAGATAGTTAGGAGAGTGAGAAGCGGTGAAGGGATTATCGAATCTGAACGCCCTGGTACAATGTTAATCCAGCTGAGGGATTATAGAATAGTTGTGGTAACTCCGCCAATAGCACTAGGGTATGAAGTTACAGTTACAAGGCCCGTGGTAAAGCTAAGGCTAGAGGATTACAATCTTCCAGAGAAATTAATTAAAAGATTGAATGAAAAGGCTGAGGGTATTTTAATAGCCGGCGCTCCAGGTATGGGCAAGACAACCTTTGCTCAGGCACTAGCAGAGTACTATGCTAAAATGGGTAAGATTGTGAAAACTGTTGAATCGCCAAGAGATATGAAGCTTTCACCAACCATAGCTCAATACTCAAAATCTTATGCCACATCTAGAGACTTACATGATATTCTATTGCTTAGCAGACCTGACTACACAGTTTTTGATGAAATGCGTGATGATGAGGATTTCGCTATATATGTGGATCTAAGGTTAGCAGGGATAGGTATGATAGGTGTTGTACACGCGACTTCACCTATTGATGCCATTCAGAGGTTTATTAGGAGGGTTGACGTTGGCATGATTCCAAGCATAATAGATACAGTAATATTTATTGACAGAGGAAGAGTTTCAAAGGCATATGAACTTAATCTTACAGTAAGGTTGCCTACAGGTCTTAGAGAAGCAGACTTAGCCAGGCCTGTTGTTGAGGTAAAGGACTTTCTTACTAATGAACTTGAATACGAAATATACGTCTTTGGAGAGCAAACAGTTGTAGTACCAGTTAAGAAGGTTAAAAGTGAAATAGTTTCAGAAAGAGCTGTGGACGTTGTGAGGAAGTTAATGCCTCAGGCTAATGTAGAGGTTGCAGGGAAAACTATTGTTATAACGCTTCCTAGAGCTTTTTACAACTCTAATACTTTAAGAATTCTAAGAAAAGTTAGAAAAAGACTTGATAAATTGGGCTTTGAAATAGATTTAAGGCTTTCGTAAGAAAGCTATTATGGAGACTTGCTGTGAATAATGAAATTAAGAAGATGAAAAAGAGAGGAGTGCAGGCAGAGAGGGAGCTTGTGAAAAAGTTATGGAAAATGGGGTTTGCAGTAGTAAGAGGCCCTGCAAGCGGAGCTAAAGTAAAGAAAGCTGTGTATCCAGATATAGTTGCTATTAAGAATTCAAAGGTATTTGTATTGGAAGTGAAAAAGCGTAGAGAGTTAAAGTCGTTTTATTTAAATTCTAAGCAACTTTTAAAGGTAATTGAATTTGCCGAGAGAGCTGGGGGAGAGGCATTAATAGCCATTAAAATAGACTCACTAAAGGTATGGAAAGTGCTAGAAATTAGTAGAATATTACCTCAGGGTGCATTACCTGAAAGGATTAAGGTAGATAAGGAAGTTGTAGATAAAGCAGAAGAACTATTTGCATACTTATCAAAAAAGCTTAATATAGGGTTAGACAAGTTTATTCAAATTCAAGAATAGCTTATAAGTCCCTTGATATAGAGACTTAAATGAAGTGGGACTTCCAAATGAGTAATGAAAGCTGTTGTGTAGTTGTAGAAATTCCGCCACCAAAGGTAAAGAGAGTTACATTAGTGAGATATAAAGGAATTGACAGAGGCTTTAAAATTGGAAGAGGTTATAGCTTAGGAGAGCTGAAGGAGGTTGGGCTTAACAGAAAAATGGCGAAGTATCTTAACATACCTATTGACCCAAGAAGGAAGAGTGTATATAATGAAAATATTGAGAACTTGAAAAAGTTCTTAGAATCAGTAAAGGAGTTAATTAATGCAAAGAAAGCCAAACCTGCAAGGCTTATTAGCAGTACTGCTGTCCAATAATGATTTTTACTAAGAACCTCTTAAATCATATCTTACTCTAATTTTGAATAGCATGTCACTTAAGTTCTATTGCTTGATCCTTTATGAATACCTTTAAGGCTTTTCGCCAGATTAATCTAATAGTTACCTTTCCACTAATTTTATTTGATAATGGCATCTTTATAGTCCTCTCTTCACCAGCATGAAGTGTGTCTACGTGTAATCTTTGTATGATAGTACCTGTTTTAAGTACAATGATCTCACAGTTATCAGCGGCAGTAGAGCTCTCATTAACTAGGGCTAGCTCTAAATAGTTATTATTAATTGAGTATCGTCTTATATTGATATTGGGGTACTCTAGCGTTGTATAAGCTGTGCAATGAAATATATGGCGGGCTAGGGAATCTTCGCATTTAAGTGTTAGCATGTTTGCCCATGTATGTTTTAGCCCAGATTCAATAAAGTTAAAGCCTTTTCCAAGAGGGTGCACCATGAGATTATTACCATTACTATCTATTATTTTTAGTTCAGAGTTTTGTTCTGATACAATACCAAGATATAATACTCCCTCTCTGTGCCTTTGCATAGTTACAGCATGAGGAGAAAGATCTAACACATAGTTATTCAAGTTAAATACTTCAGCTATGCAAGACACTTTTATACTGCCTTCACTATAGCTATGAAATGTTATCATGGAAGCAACATTAACTGTTATGGGCTCTTTTCCCTCGTATTTTAATTTAAATATAGCCTCAGGCTGGGTAGCGCTAAGTATTTTTGATACATCATATACGAATAGAGCTTGATAAATTTTGTCGCTCATTTCATATTCTAGATATGGTCTAAACGTCCTAGTTAAAGCTATTTCATTAAGAGCAATTTTCCATTTTGTAACATTATTGATTCTACTCCTACTAGACACCGCTATTATTAAGTAACCTTTAAGAAGCTTAAAGTTACCAAAATTAACTTTAGACATTACTGAGGGTTTTTGTCCATGTAGAGTCTGATCCTCAACCAGATTGCTTATTGAGAATGTTGCATTATTAAGTTCTTCATCAATTCTTATCCTCATAATACGTAATCACGTATAGATAAATTTGTAGAGACCCTTTATATTGCTTTATCAATATTACATACTCAACATGGCATCTAGCAATTCACAGAATTTACATATATTTCTTCTTGGTGCAGTAGGCTCACCACATTTTATACAGAGTGGGAGATTTATTATGTTAGCGTTACGTGCCTTAACTAAAGGCTCTATAATGCTGTCTATTTCTTTAAGAAATTCAAGTTGTACACTAGGATTAAACTTTTCTATCTCTCTTATCAGTTCACGTATCTTTAACCTTAGTGTAGGTCTCTGTATGATATATGGGCATTCTGCTTCTTGAAATTTAAAGTTCTCTATATATGCTATAAATGCTGTTTCATACTCATAGACAGCTCTCAATGGCTTTATACGCTTGACAAGCAATGGACTATGTACAACGCTTAATGGATGCGCTTGAATAAGTCGCATAATATCGCCTCTAAGTATATTTATAAGATAAGTTTGAACCTCATCATCAAGGTTATGACCTGTTGCAACTTTATTCATACCATAGCTCCTTGCATAGATGTTTAATATTCTTCTTCTTGCTATGCCACAGAAAGTACATGCACTAATTTTAATAAAGCCGTACTTCTTTATCTGAAATTGCATAAGTTCGTCAACTCCACGCCCTAGAACTTCCCTAATGCTTGTAATAATACAGTCAACTCCAAGATTACGGCACACATCTTTAATAAAGGTAAAAGTATCAGCCCTATTATACCCCCTTATTCCTTCCTCTATCATTAGTCCGAGCAATTTTGATGGCTGATGGATTTCAGATAAGAACTTCAATAAGATAAAGCTATCTTTACCACCTGAAATACCTATAAGTACTCTATCTCCCTGATTTATCATATTGTACTTCTTAACCTGTTCTAAAATACGCCACTTTACATCTTCAAGCAGACAGCTTTTACAGAGCTTCATGCCTGTATGTTTTTGATATATTAGTGCCTCCCTTTTATTGCATTTCGAGCACAGAACCAAGCATTAAACACCGCAGGTCAAGCAATGTACTTCAAACGGCATCTTTAATCTCTACATGCTGAAAATTCATTAACACCTTGAACAATAATGTTAAGCTTTTCCAAAGCATCCCTTACTTTCTCAAAATCTATACTAGAACCTTCAATGGTTATTACAAGTGTAAGTGCTTCAGCGTTTGCTTCCTTAACCTTTACATTAACACTTCTAACACCCTCTAGTTCAAGTAGTCTATAAGCAACTTCTATAATTGTTGGACCTTTTAACATCTTCAGCGCATCTAATACAAGCTTTGTAAGGCCCATTTCTCAAACCAGTAAACTATATTAACATATAGACTATATTAATTATTTACAGCTGAAAGCCTTGCTTTTTAAGGCAGGAATTAATGGAAAAGCTTATAAGCTTTCCTTGCTTTAATTGCTTTTTATGATAAGGATGCGTGGATGTAGTTGCCCCTAAGCATTTGAATGCGAATTGACAACCACATATAAGTGTTGTGGGGAAGCTTTGGTCCTCCCAACTGTCCTCAAATGACAGATGCAAGCTCGAATTAAATGCGAGAACCTTAAACAGCCCAAAGAACTCTCATCCCTCAGGGCAGGAGGAGGTCAGAGATGATGAATTACTCCCGTATTGATGAATGATAGAAACTTACCCGACTGAAGAATTAAGAGTGTATAACACTTGTAATACTTTACTTACGAAAAACTACGCTGGTAGCTCTTATCCGTTACTCTAAATATCTCAGATAAGGAATTCTAGGTATTCGTATGAGAAGAGTGTTAATATATGGAGCCTAGTGCCTTACGTACAGCAATGCTGGAGGCTTATCATAAGTATGGTCAGAGGTTTCTATTAGTAATGAAAACAGCTATAGCTATAGCTAAAGAGAACAAGTTGCGAGAGTCTGCTTTGCCAGGTGATTTTGAGTACAAAAGTCTTGTTGAGAGATTGTCAGCTATAGGATTTTCATACAATCCATCGCTATTATTAAGGATATTGGAAAGGGAATACAGATTAATTGAAACATCGTATAAGAGTACGAGTCAACGTTGGTACAAGTTTAGATACGATATAGGATACATAGAAACTATAATAAGTAGCTTGACTGCAGGTAATGAAGTTTTAGACGATCCCGATATTGTTATGATAAGAATACAGCTCAGCAGCTTAAGGCCAAAATATTGGCTTAGCAAGCTAAAGAGTATGAGTATAAAGGAGAAGCTTTCAAAGACAGATGTAAGCTTATTTGAAAAGTTTTCCTTCAACATCTTACCAAAGTTTATTAGAATACTGAAACATGCTGAAGAATACGAAGAAGTTTTTCTTATAGAGATTAATGCTATTAAAGAGATAATACAGCTTGCACAACTAATTGCAGAGAAAATAGAACATGGTGATATGCTTGGCGGCGAACCTCATATAAATGATGTTACGTTGCCAAGCTTTCAAGATGCTCAGCACATATAGTCAAGCATTGATGTTGCACTTCTTCACATACTTCTTCACACACTTCATCTTCACAGTTATCACAGATTACTATATCATCACACATGTCCTCACACTTTTTTATGACTTCAAGCTTCATAAATTTCGCCTCAGATAGTGTTTTGAGGTAAGCCTTTAAAAAGTAGTGAAGGCACATCATATTCCTTCCACTCAGCCACTCTTCCAAATAGCACTATGTTATGCTTTCGCAACTCCTCACACACCTCCTTTAACACTTCTCTTGGAAGGATGTTTAAAAAACCATAAACTACATTCACATCATTGTAGTCTAAAACTTGTGTTGAAGATGTGATTATTCTATGTTTTCTTAACTCAGAATGTATTTTATCTCCAATTCCTGGTAATAATGGGTAATATTCTGAGTAGCTTGTCAAGGCATATAACAGTGCCTTATATTTTCCCATAGGAATCTTAATTATGGTATGGACTCTTGAAGCTCTTGTACCATGAAAGTATAGCTTTAGCTTTTGTTCTTTTTCTTCTGGAATTCTTTCATAAATTATATAGGATCTAATGTAAATTGACACATATTTCAGCCTAGCTGTAACACTATTTAGCAAGGTTAACATGCTAGAGCTTTTCGTGTTGGTAATTGTCTTTATTAAAAGGTCGAGCGGCCATGTATATATAAGGTTCTCATATTTGAGAATAAAACCTTGTGAAGTAGTTACAACCTGATTGACAACATCTATCTTTCTGATACTATCATGTACCCTTCTAATTGTTCCAGCGTTCAAATTTAGCATTTTTAATATACATTCGTAAAGTTGTAATGAGAAGCAGGCTATTTTCTTCTTAGCTAGCTCATAGAGCCACAATCTTTGAACATCAAAAAGTGCGAAGCCTTTTACTTTGTCTAAGATATTGCCCTCCTTTAATATATGAACTTCAATAGGGTGGCACGCAAAATTACAATTATGAAAAAGTGTTACAGCATCTTGGTCTATGAATATTGGTGCTATTGGATATTTATAAATTAACCCTATAGATGCTAAGAGGCCGCCAATAGGGTTAACGTCTACAATTAAGGTATCAATATTTTTTCTATTATACGCAGTAGTGTAAGTCTTTAAAGCAGCTATGCCACTGCCTACAATGACCACATTCATTTTCATTAAAGTCTACCAATGTAAATTGCATTGAACATTACAATTACTCTTGGGTTAGATCTAGGTCTGACCTCCTCCCCGCC
>JAJHQM010000035.1 GCA_020833345.1 Ignisphaera sp. | reverse complement strand
GCAGAGAGGGTTGCTGGAGGTGTTGTAATAGCGTTAAGTGACGAGGGTTATGTGGGTAACGTAAGGATTGTTAGGGGGGATCACCCAATTCCAGGTGAAAATAGCTTAAAAGCTTCACAGCTCCTACTAGACTACCTCAAAAATTATGTTAGTGAAGAGGATCTTGTAATTGTTTTGATTTCTGGCGGTGGCTCAGCTCTTTTTGAAATTCCTAGAGAAGGGGTGTCCTTAAGTGATATTGCATGGATTTCAAGGGAGCTTATGAAGAGGGGTGCAGATATTTTTGAACTTAATGCTGTTAGGAAGAGGTTTTCTGGAGTTAAGGGTGGGAAGCTCCTAAGATTCATAAGGAGTAAGAGGGTCATATCTTTAATTGTAAGTGATGTGGTTGGTGATAGGCTTGATACAATAGCATCAGGACCTACAGCACCTGATGAGAGTACCGCTACAGACGCTTATAATGTTCTGGTTAAGTATGGGCTTTGGAATGAATTGAAAGAGCCTTTGAAAAGGATTATTGAAAGAGGGATAGCAGGTTTTGATGATGCTCTAAAGTATGGTGATACCATATTTACTAAAGTTGTAAATGTTATTGTTGCAAGTAATAAGAATGTCTTAGAGTCTATGGCTAGTAGGGCTAGGGAAATGGGGTTTAATACACTAATACTTACAACAATGCTTGAAGGAGAGGCAAGGGAAGTAGGCAAGGTGTTAGCATCAATAATTAAGAGCATAGATGCTTACTCCCATCCAATACCAAAACCTGCAGTTCTGCTTGCAGGTGGAGAAACTGTAGTAACAGTTAGGGGAAGCGGTATCGGGGGTAGGAATCAAGAGCTATGCTTATCACTAGCAATATCAATTAAAGGAATGGACAACACTATTGCAATATGCATAGGTTCTGATGGAATTGATGGAATAAGCCCTGCTGCAGGAGCAATAATCAGCGGTTCAACATATTACGAGGCTCTAGCAAAAGGCCTAAACCCCTTAGATTATTTAAATAACAATGATAGCTACACGTTCTTTTCAAAAATCAACAGAGTTATTATAACTGGAGACACAGGTACAAATATTAATGACATACTTATAGCAATTGTAATTTAGAACTAACTACCATAAAAGCTTTTATACCTAAGCCATGTGACTAAAGACTTGCTTTGGTGCACTCATATTGATTCCACACGACTTAATTTTGATGATACTTACTATACTACTAGCTCTATACTTCACCTCCTTTATGTTATATCTTGTAAGGCTTTTTAAGGGCCCTACTATTTCTGATAGGGTCTTGGCTTTAGACGCCCTTGGCTTTGACTTAGCAGCCTTTTTGTTAATTCTCTCCATATATCTAAACTCTCCATTAATTGCTGTATGTGCACTTTCTCTAGCGTTATGGATCTTCGCACTAGATGTATACATTGCAAAGTACTTAGAAGCCAGGGAAATGGGTGGTTAAGTTGATAGACATAATACTTGTAACTGCAGGACTTGCCCTAATAACAATAGGAGTTTTTTGCGACTTTGTAGCTGCAATAGGTTTAATCAGGCTTCCTAACTTCTTTACAAGACTTCACGCAGCTACCGTAGGATCTATAGGTGGTGCTGTGGTCCCCATGCTCGGAGCAGCTCTACTAGCCCTAGGCTATGAACCGCTGGGATCAACAAGGTTCATTTTAGCTGGAGTTGCTTTCACTACAAGTATAGTAACCATGATACTATCACAAGCAGGTTCTCATGCACTTGCAAGGGCAACTTATAGAGCAAAGGCTGCACCACTACAGCCAATAATACACGATGCGTTAGCTGAGAAAAGAGGTGAGGAACAGTGATTGAGCTACTACCAGCAATTATGGCATTCGGAGTTGCTTTAGTGAGCATTATTGCAACATGGCTTGCAGTACAAGAAAGAGATCTATTACTAGCAATACTATTTTCAGCTTTGCAAAGCACTTGCTATGCTCTAATATACTATCTCTTCATGGCACCTGACATAGTGCTTGTATACCTCCCCGTATCTGTAGGAATACTGCCCCTAATCACAATATTGCTTGTTAAAAAGACTGAGAGGTATGAGGAATGAAACTCTCCGATATTATTGTAGGAATTGCCATGGCTTTACTTGCTGTAATGCTTTCCTATCTAATGGTTTACGGAGGGCTTGGCCCAATTGCTTCGTACAATATAAGACCTTTAGCAGCTGCATTCTTAAACAACACATATAACCCATGGCAAAAAATCTATAGCGCTTTATCACCAGAAGCTGTAACAGCTATTGTATGGGATTACAGAGGTCTGGATACGTATTTCGAAACCTCAGTGCTATTCATTGCAATAGTAGGGCTTGTAGCGCTATTTAGAGGTGCAAACATAGTACAGGGGATAAGCTCAAAAGGCCTTTCAATAATTGTAAAAACCTCAACAAAAATCATTGTTCCACTAATTCTTGTAGCAGGAGCCTCTCTAGCATTTCACGGACACCTAAGCCCCGGAGGAGGGTTCCAGGGAGGATCATTCATGACTGTGGCAACGGCCTTACTTGCAGTAGCATTCTCTATAGAGTTTCTACAACAGAAAAGACTGTCATTGAATACACTACTTGCAGTTAGGTGCGTAGGGCTCCTTGCAATAGCGATAGTCTCAGTATACTTGCTAATTAATGCAGTTTTACTAGGTGGATACGCATACATATTTCAAAATATGCAGAGACTACTCTTCTCACCAAACTCCCTAGTTGCTGTTGGCATTTCTCAATACTCCATGCCATACTGGTTCCTCGATAGACCACTTGGTGGAACACTATTCTTCTTCAACCTCTCAGAATCAATAGCTGTAATAGGTGGCTTAACCCTCGGAGCTGTCCTACTGTTATTGAGAGAAAATGAGTTAAAAACTGTAATAGGTGGTGAGGAACATGAATGACTTAGTGTACTTCTTATTTATAACAGTACTAGTCTCTATGATAATAAACACTGCCATAGCCCTTTACGGTGTTTTTACAAAACCCTCACTTGTGAAAAAGTTCATAGCTTTAACAATATTTTCAGACAGTATAAACAGCTTTGCTATACTAATCGGGTTCAGAAGAACTCCTCTAGGATACTCATCCATAGCAGTCATGCCCTCACTACCTCAAAGCCCTGAAGATTTGAAGAACTTTATTAACACAGCTGTAGATCCATTACCACAAGCCCTCGTACTTACAGCAATAGTAATTGGTCTTGCAGTTAACATGTTCCTGGTAGGCTTGATAATACTGTTTCACAGACACTATGGTACGACAAGCGTGAAGAGGGTGAGAATATGAAATTCTTAAAATACATAGCGGTCTTTCTCCTCATCTATACCTTCTACATAGTGTTTACAGCATCGTTAACGGGATTCAGCTTAGCTCTGGGATTCATAGCATCTGCATTACTAACAGGACTTCTAACACCAATTCTTGTGCAAAGAGATATAGGTGCACGGGATCTCAAGAGACTCGCTTATCTAATTCTATATTACCTTTACTACATGATTGTAGAGGAGTATAAAGCCCATAAGCTAGTAATTAAAATAGTTCTCAGCCGCAAAATGAACATAAGGCCAGCTATAGTTAAGGTTCCATTTGGTGTTAAGACGGATTATGGAGTGACATTAATAGCGGGTTCCATAACTAATACCCCTGGAACATGTGTTATTGATATAGATGAAAAAGAGCGTGCATTCTATGTGCATTGGATTTACGCTACAGCACTAGAACCTGAGAAAGCTCGAGAGGCGATTTCAAAAGTTTTTGAAAAATATGCATCAAAAATCTTTGGGTGAATAATGCATTGAGCCCCTTACAAGACCCTTTAATAGGTATAACCCCTCTTTACCTAATAGCTATGGCATTTTTACTCACAGCACTAGGACTGGTAATTAAAGACAATAGGTTTTTCAAGGCATTTGCAGTTACTAATATAGCAATAGTACTTGCAATATCGACATATGTATTATGGAAAGCAGTGAAGAATGGTATTCAGCTCTACTTCTTTGGCGGGTATCCAGCACCTCTAGGAATAACATATGAAATTGATGAACTTAATGCTCTTCTAGGCCTTTTAGCAACATCAATAATGTTTTTATCAGGCATATACAGTATTTGGTACATGAAGTACCCAAGAGTATACCTCTACTACACACTCATGTTAGCACTTTTAGCAGGTTCTCTCGGATGCCTATACACTGGCGACTACTTCAACTTCTTCGTAATGCTTGAAGTTCTTTCTCTCTCAGCTTACGCTCTTGTAGCATATTTTAGAGATAGCCCTAGGTCAATCGAAGCTGCAATAAGATTTGCATTTATAGGTATTGTTTCATCGGGTTTCTACCTCTTATCGGCATTCATAGCCTATGCCTCCTACGGAACTCTTACCATGGCTGATATAGCACTTAAAGCAAGGCATCTTGATGCAACAGTACCCCTTAGTGGAGGTGTTGTCGGAAACATAGTTATGGCATCGGCAATGATGATAGCCTTAGCTACGTGGACCTGGACCTTTAAAGCTGCTATATTTCCAAACTACTTCTGGCTTCCCGACGCTGTACCAGAAGCACCTACACCTATTTCAGCGATATTCGTGGGCGTAATAGACTTAATAGGGGTTTATGGAGCTATAAGAATGTTTTACACACTCTTTGGCCAAAACACGCTAATTTCTCACTTTAGACCATACATATTCGCTGTACTTCAAGTACTTGGAGCAGTATCTGTTATCCTAGGCGCACTTCTCCTATTAATTCAGGAAGACATAAAGAAGTTCATAGCATATAGCACCATTAGTCACCTGGGGCTCATATTCATGGCACTCTCACTAGATACTGCAGACGGTGTATCCGCTTCCATTCTCCACACAATATCAAATTCTTTAGCAGAGTCACTGCTATTCTATAGCGCAGGTATTGCAATAGTAGCTACAGGTAGATCAATAGATACCCTTGGTGCTTTAAGAAAGTATAGAGTAGCGTTAATAGGTATAATAGTAGCTATACTCAACTTAATTGGCTTACCACCATTAGTAGGCTTTTGGAGCAAGTACTTAATATTTAAAGCATTTCTTGATACGGGAAGAATATATGGAGTAATTGTACTAGTGCTAGCTACAGGCATTTCAGCCATAGGCTACTTCAGAATATTATTCAATGCTTTCAGAACAGTGGATAAAGTTAAAGAGGACCCAAGGCTTCGAAACACAGCACTTGCAGACATAACAATAGTTCTGTGTATAGCTACACTAATTGCAGTTGGGCTGCTTTACATGCTTAACCCAGTTGTTAGGGAGTTCATAAGTGGCGTGGGGTATAGAACTGTATATGAGTGTAAAACTTATTATGAATTTTTAAGCTCAAGCCCATAAAAGAATGCGAGGTGACTTAAACTGAGGTTCGCTTTTTTATGTAAAGCAAAACCGCCTTCAACAGGAAGAAGAGTTGCAATCATAGGTGCAGGTATCGCAGGGCTTTCTGCAGCTGGCTACCTAGCTTGCAAGGGATTTGAAATTGATATTTATGATAAGCAGCCAGTGGTAGGAGGACTAGCGGTACTAGCCATACCATCATATAGAATTCCATATGATAATGTTGTTGAAGGCGTTGAAGACCTAACAAAAAGCTTTGGTGTGAAGCTCTACTTGAATACTAAGGTAATGTGCGGTGAAAGGCATGATGAAGGTGATGACTTTGTTAAACAAGTTGTTGATCTGCGTGATATTGCAAAGGAGTACAACGCTGTGATCATAACCACAGGCACTTGGAGATCTAGAAAACTTGGTGTTTCAGGTGAAGATGCTAAGGGTGTAGTAGATGCCCTCACGTTTTTATATAGACTTAGATTAGCTGAGTATGGTCTTGTTAAGGAGCCTTGGCCAAAGGTAAGGAAAGTTATTGTAGTTGGTGCTGGTCTTAGCGCTATTGATGCTGCTGAAGAGGCTCTAAGGCTTGGCGCTGAGGAAGTTTACTTGGTTTACAGAAGAACTAAGAAAGAGGCGCCTGCTGGAGAATACTATATAAATGACCTCATAGCCAAAGGCATTAAGTGGATTGAATTAGCCGCACCAACAAAAATTGTGGTAGAGAATGGGTTTGCAAAAGCTGTAGAGTTTCAGAGAATGAGGCTAGGGCCTCCTGATAAAACAGGCAGGCCTGCACCCATACCTATCCCAGGCAGCGAATTCGTTATAGAAGCTGAGTTAGTTATCTCTGCTGTTGGAGAGGTATCAACACCTCCCTTTACACAAGAATGCGCAGAGCTTAGGCAGTTTCTAGATGAAAAAGGCTATATAGTGTCTAGAGGGTATAGACTCGGAAATACAAACATGTTTGTAGCAGGAGATGTGCTCACTGGCCCAACAAAACTTGGAGAGGCTTGTAGAAATGGTCTTTACGCTGCAAAAGATGCAGAAAGGTTTCTTAGGGGTGTATAAAGCATGAGTAAAGCTGTTGGAAACCCCATGCTATTGAGATGGATAGACTATAACAAGTGTATTGGTTGTGGAGTGTGTTCAGCAGTATGTGACTTTACACATAACGGTATTCCCTTCATAAAGCTTTACGACATTGGTGGAGGGCTTATAAAGCCAATATCTTGCTTCCACTGTACTAAAGCACCCTGCATAGAGGTGTGCCCAACAAAAGCTATGAAGAGAGATGATGATGGTGCTGTATATGTTGACGAATCTAGATGCATAGGTTGTTTAGCATGCCTATATGCATGTCCATATGGGATACCAGAGCTTAGCACTGCTACAAAAACTTCGATTAAGTGTGACTTATGTAAACAGCTTAGAGGAGATGGTTTAGAGCCTGCATGTGTAGCCATGTGCCCTACTAAGGCAATAGTCATGGGCATGCCTCAGGTAGTTTTTGATGAAGCTAAGAAAAGAGCCTTAACAAGAATTATGAAAGCGGTGATGAGCTTTGGAGGACCTGTATAGATATGTTATCTATGTTTTGTCAGCTCTTCTTGTGCTCTTTGGTGGGACTCCAAGGTTATTCGACAGAAAGTCAGGTACTGCTCTCCGCGTCCTTGGCTTTGCACTTATCCTAGCGTACTCCTCTATAGCAATAGAGAATCTCTTTGCCAAAGTGCTGGCAATATCAAGTAGTATAATAGCTGCATTTGTAACTATTTACACTGCAAACTATGCCAAGCTCAAGTACGGCTTTCCATATCTGCAGCTACTTGTTGATGCATTTTCGCTTTCAATAACTTACACCTTCGTATCCCGATATCTAATAGAATTCGTCACGTGCTGGATTATAGCTGAGCTCATAGGATTTGTCTTAATAGCATTTGAGTGGTTTATTCAGGGTGTTAGAGGGGCTCTTGAAGCTGGGATTAGGTATCTCTTAGTATCAATGGTTCCCGCAGATATAACACTCTTTACGTTAATTGCCTTAACAGGTATTGAAAAATCATTTACAGTAGAATTAACAAGCATTGCACCAGCTATTCAAGGCTCATTACTGCTAACAATACTATGCATAGTAGGATTCTTAGCTAAAGCAGCTGTTGCGCCTCTGCACTTCTGGCTTCCAGATGCTCACTCTCTAGCACCAGCACCAGCTTCAGCAATGCTATCAGGCCTCATGGTAAAAATGGGAGTGTATGGACTTTACCTATTAACGCTGTACCCTATTGATGTTAGGACATATGCTTATGCACTAATGATATGTGGTAGTATAACAGCTATATATGGTGGGGTACAGGCGCTAGCACAAGTAGATATTAAGAGGATCTTGGCTTATAGCACAATATCACATACAAGTGTTATGGCTATCTTGCTAGGGTTTAGTATTGCATTTAACTCTGTAGAAGCTTTGCAGGCAGCGCTATTCTACATTATAGCGCATGCATTCTTCAAAGCAACTCTCTTCATGGATTCTGGAGTTGTTGAAATAATTGCACATACTAGAGACATTAGTAGCCTGGGCTACATATCACGACTCCATGCACTTGAAAGCACAACAGCATTACTAGCAGTGCTATCCCTAATTGGGGCACCGCCACTGCCAGGCTTCATAGCTAAGTTCACAACAATACTTTCAATAACTAACAAGCTTAACGTTGCTCTTCTTGCAGCAATTCTATTAGTGGTTATAGCAATTGAAATAGCCCTTAGTGTAGGATATGGAGCTAAATACCTCTTAACGCACTTCGGCACGTCAACTATTAAAATATCTCTTCATGAAGGCTTAGAAAAGCTGGGGTTAAAGCAACTAACACTACCCATACTAGCAACAATAGTTATTTCAATTGCTGTTATCATTCCTGTTACACTCTTACAGCTGATAACCTATGCACAGATACTTCTCTTCATCACAGCAATTTCAGCAGTATTTTTAACCATAATACTCTACACTATTTATAGAAGCCAGAAAATGTTTAGAACCGATGAAAGTTGGCTGGGTGGTGCTAGACCTTGAGCCAGAGAAAATCCGGTAACAGGAGTAATGAGAAGGAGGCCGAGGCTAAGCCTGAAAGGAAACCTGTAACTCCTGAAGCTGTTTTTGCATTTAGGCTCAATATTAAGTTTAGACCTCCAATAAAAATGTCTTGTCTCCAAAATTTTGAAGAAAGAGTTAGAAAAACTTTTTACTTCCATGGTACTGAAGAAAGTGTTGCTAAAACAGTGCAGAAATTTGCAATAGTTATGCAGTGTGCTCAACGCAGGCTTGAAACATCGTTACTGCTTTCATCTCTTTGGGCGGGAGTAGCCCTAACAATGGTGCTTCTCTTTCTGGTGATAATAATTGGAGTACGCTAGCCTCACATTACTAGTAGTATTGCCTTTCCTTATAGCCCCTGTATATGATAGTATTGAAAGAAAAGTTAAAGCTACAATACAATCGAGAGTAGGTCCTCTAGGTCCTGTTAGAAGTTTTTTGCAAAGCTGGTTCGATTTTATTAAGCTCCTTAGCAAAGAGCTAGTTTTAACAAGCTATGGCATAGCCTTAATAACGATACTAGAGTTAGTACTGGTTTCCGCTACCGCTCTCATTCTTCAGATACATATTTTCGCTTCACAATTGCAATGGACTGCAGCACTACTCATAACATTTCTATCAATATCCTCAGCCTTTTCACTACTCAGGGCAGTGGTTTTAGATAACCCATTCTCATCTATAGGTGCTTTCAGAGAATTCTATATCATGTTAGCAGTAGAGGGATTCTTCTTATCTACACTAGCCATAGCATTGCTAATAGAGGGCTCATTGATACTTAAAATATTACTGTTTTGCGCAATTGCTCTATCTTGCTATGTCCTTAGTGGTAGAACGCCATTTGATATTGCTGAAGCAGAGCCGGAAATTGCAAGTGGTGTTTATATAGAGCTTTCAGGGCCCTTGCTTGCCATAGCATTGTACTCCTTACATATCAAGAGATATGTGTTGGCACAAATACTTAGCTACACGCTTATAAAGCTTATTGGCATAACTAGTACCAACTTCGCATTGCCATGCACGTTACTACTAACACCAGTTATGTGGGTGTTATGTGGAGTTGTTAGCATTATGCTTGGGAGAACAAGAGTTGACATAGGGCCTACAACTGTCATGAAGGCAATGCTTATTTTAGTGATTCTGACTCTTATAGCATTGTGGCTTACGGTGTGGTTTGCATGAGTGTAAAGGAAGTTGTTAAGGAGATTGAGGATATAGTAACAAAGTTTGGGGGTTTAGTAGAGCTTGCAACTGATACGGCAATATTTATTGAAGTTCCGAGGGAGAACTTAAAAGAATTTGCTAAGTGGCTTTACGATAGCGGAGCTTACCTAAAGACTTGTGCAGGAGCAGATGAAAGAGATTTAAACAGTAAGTTTGCTGTTTATCACATATTTGGACTCGATGAAAAAGGGCTAGACGTTGTTGTAAAGATTTCTGGACGTGAAGGTGAGCCACTACCATCAATAGCTGATGTTGTACCTGCTGCTGAGTGGTGTGAATTAGAAGCACGAGATTTACTAGGATTGCGTATTCAAGGTCACGAAACAAAGCCGAGGCATGTCATTCCACAAGACTGGCCGGAGGGGTTATACCCACTAAGAAAGGATGTGGCATATGATTACAGACCTCCAAGCACTATTGAGAAATTTGAGGAGGAGTTTCCAAGAGAGGCCGGCCTTCCTGTAGGTCCCTACCACCCAATACTTCATGAGCCTGAGTACTTCGAGCTTTATGTTGAAGGTGAGAGAGTTGTTGATGTTTTTTACAGAGGCTTTCACGTACATAGGGGTATTGAAAAGCTTGCAGAGTCTCCAAGATTTACTTACAAAACCATTCCATTTCTTGCTGAGAGGATATGCGGTATATGTGGCTTTGTTCACTCTTCCTGCTATGTGCTTGCAGTTGAAAGAGCTGCTAAGATAGATGTACCAGAAAGAGCGCAGTTCATAAGGTCCATAGTGCTAGAAATCGAAAGAATACACAGCCACCTCCTATGGCTTGGAATAGCTGCTCACATTCTGGGATATGACGCAGGCTTTATGCACATGTGGAGGATAAGAGAACCTGTGATGGTGCTAGCAGAGCTTCTAACTGGGTCTAGAAAAACCTATGGAATTAATATTGTTGGTGGTGTGAGAAGGGATATTGATGAAGATAAGAAGAAGAAGGTGTTAGATGTTTTAAAGAATGTTAGAGAAGAGTA
This sequence comes from Ignisphaera sp., assembly GCA_020833345.1. Classification (GTDB taxonomy): domain Archaea; phylum Thermoproteota; class Thermoprotei_A; order Sulfolobales; family Ignisphaeraceae; genus Ignisphaera. Next base: position 385 of record JAJHQM010000035.1, on the reverse strand, counting down.
TAAGAAGTTTGTAGAGGTTCTCACGTCCGTACCTGAAATAGTTAAGAGAGCTACTGGTACAGGGATTTTACCTAAGGAGGATGCAAGAGCATTGAGTGTTGTTGGCCCTACTGCAAGGGGTTCGGCACTCAATAGAGATGTTAGAAAAGACTATCCGTATTTTGCATATAAATATGCATCGTTTAAGGTTCCTGTCTATACTGAAGGTGATAACCTGGCTAGGCTTTTAGTAAGAGTTGATGAGGTTTTTGAAAGCATTAATATTGTTGAGCAACTACTACATGCATTACCTAAGGGACCTGTAGTAGTAGAGTCATATGAAATTCCGCCATTTAGAAAGGCTGTGGGAGCTGTTGAAGCACCTAGAGGTGAGGATGTGCACTTT
>JAJHQM010000034.1 GCA_020833345.1 Ignisphaera sp. | reverse complement strand
TTTTTGCCTCTTCTAAAATCTTTAAAACCTCCTCAAAATCATTGTAAACCCTTTTCTCAATATATTTCAGCAGTAAACTGCCTTCACTTATACTCAGCACAGTACCTTGCTTTCTCCTTCTCCTAGCAAGAGTGGTTGTGGGAATAATTGCAAATAGTGCTAGAGAAGCCCATACACCAATACCTACAGACTTTAAAGTTGTGATGCTAGGCATAGTTATGCAAGTTGCAAGAACTATGAAGATGAGCACTGAAGCAAGTCCTATGAATGAAGATGTTACAAGAACTCCTCTACCGCCATCTACTTCAGCAAGCCATAGAGTAGCTCCAAGAACTGAGAATAGTGATGCTAATGCCACAATTCTTGCAATCACATTACCTGCTACTTTAAGGACTTTCCATGAGCTCCACAGCGTATAGCTCTCTCCCTCTATGCAAATCCACGGGGCAGTAAAAATGAGTGTGAATGCTACTAGCGATGCAAATGCACCTATACCTGCTAATAACGCTAATTCAGCTCTTCTATGCCTAAGCTGCATAGCTATTAGCAGTGCTAGTGGTATGAGACTTGCAGTAGCTATTGCATAAACTAAGCTGAAATCACTTAACACTCTACGCTTCACCACAGCTTATTATGCTTTGCAACTAAAAATAAGGTGTAGCCCCGTTGGGAAGATTGTTATGGAGCCTTATGTCGTGAAGTTCGTTTCTGCAGGCAGAGGGAGAGGCAAGACTTCTATAGCTTCTCAAGCAGTTGCAAAGCTAAAGCTTAAAGGGTATGTAGTTGGCGTGGTGAAGCACGCTCATGGAGGCATAGATGTTGCTGACAAGGACAGCTCTATATATAGAGATTCAGGTGCAGATATTGTGGTCTTATCGTCAGAAAGCGGCGGAGCTATATTCATGTCTAAGTGGGTAAATGATTTAAAGCACATTTTGAGCTATGTAAATACCCCCATTGTTATTGTTGAAGGGTTTAAGAGCTCAAACATAGGTGATACTGTAATAGTGGCTGAATCCGTAAAGGAAGCAGAGGAGTTGTGCAAAAGCTTGGGAAGCGTCATAGGGGCTATAGTCAAGGAAAAAGCTGAGGGATCTTTTGAAGAGTGTAAGCAGGTTGCATCACTCTTCTCGTTTAGCGATGTTGAAAAGCTTGTGGATCTCATTGAGAGAAAAGCTTTGGAGTTTATAGAGAGTCAAACCCCTAAGGCTAACTGTGGGTACTGTGGTTTTGAAACCTGTAGGGCTTTTGCAAGGGCGTTTGCAATGGGCAAGACGAGCTGGTGTCCTGTTACCTCAGGTGTGAGGCTTGTTGTAAATGGTAAGAACATCCCGCTGAATCCCTTTGTGAAAAGAATTTTGAGATCTACTATAGAGGGCTTCATATCCTCATTGAAGGGTGTTGACGAATCTAGGAAAAAGATTTTTATAGAAATAGAGTCTTGAATTTCGCAGGCGGTATGTATATGAGCTCGAGAATTACGTTAGAAGAGCTCTTAAGTCTTGACTACGCCTCTGTTGAACGCTACTTAGCAAACTTTTTGAGAAGTGCTTTAAGGGCTTCTGGCAAGGCTGGTTTTGTTATTGGTGTGAGTGGTGGTGTGGATTCTGCTACAGCTTATGCACTAGCTGTGAGAAGTGTTGGTGCTGATAAGGTGTTAGCCCTAGTAATGCCTGATAAGGAGGTTACCCCAGCTGAAGATGTTAGTGATGCTATTGACTTGGTGAAGAGTTTTGGAAGCAGGTATGACGTTGTAGAGATTTCGAATATTGTGCACTCATTTACTGAAAGCATTCCTTTAGCTAGCAAGCGTGAGGATAGGCTTGCAGTTGGTAATCTGCGCGCCAGGGTTAGAATGTGTATACTGTATTACTATGCAAATGCGCTAGACATGCTGGTTCTCGGGTCAAGTGATAGAAGTGAGTATTTGATAGGCTACTTCACAAAGTATGGAGATGGTGCTGTTGATATTGCACCACTAACAGTGCTGTTCAAAACTCAAGTAAGGAGGTTTGCAGAGTACCTAGGAGTTCCAAAGAAGATTGCTCAAAAGCCTAGTGCTCCAAGGCTTTGGCAAAACCACCTAGCTGAAAAGGAGCTTGGCATGAGGTATGAAGACATAGACCTAGTGCTCTTTGCTTTTCTAGACCTCGGGTTACCTGTTAACCAAATTTCTGTTGTAACTGGTGTTAGTGAAGAGATTGTCAAGAGAGTTCTACAACTCTACTCTTCTTCTCAGCATAAGAGAGCAGGAATACTGATGCCGGATATAAAACCTGTAACACAAGAGCTAGTAGCTAAAACACTAGCAAAGATTAAAAGAGCTGGTGGCTAAGCAAACCACTAGGTATTGTTTTACCTCAGTTCTTAAAATATTTGCTATGACCTTAAATCTTGCTTAGTAGCACAGCTTAGCTCTGGTGACTCTTCTGATCCTTGCCAATAGTTCTCATAAAGAGCTTGACACCTTGCTCAGTATTGCCCTTTCGCAAGAGCTTGAAGAGCCTTTGAAAGCTGTTTTCCTCTACACATATGTAGAGAAGGTTTCTGCTGAGGTTATAGAGGCTTCTGGGGAGAGAAAGCTGAGAAGGCTTCTCTGTAAGATGTCGTCTAAGAGGAGGGTTGGTAGGGCTCTAGCTATACTCAGGAGAGAGGGTGTCTTAAGTGAAGATGAGTACAGGGAGTTGAAGAGGGTTTTCAGAGCCTATCACAACTGTTTTGGTTTTAATATCGGTTTATGTGTTTTGATGTTACTCTTCTGCTATTATTACTACATGCACCCTCTTTCCATATAATGGCTTTACCTCTGGCTGGTACTTTGCTAGTGGGTATAGGACTACTGTTCCACTCCTAAACTTTATTACAGAGCACTTTGCGTATATGAACTTAGCCACGCTATCACCAACAATTAATAGTGTTAGAAAAGTTTATAAGATTTGAAAACAGGTACATAAATTGGTGAGCTACTCTGTGAGGGGTGAAGAGCCCGTTGTTATAGAGGCTTTTAAGGTGGGGGCTCTTCCCGAGGGTAGCTATGACCATTTACTGGAGTTTCTGAGGCTATACCGTGATGCTCTTCAAATGATTGTTGACAGGGTTTGGAGTATTAATGATAAGCTCTCTAAGAAGAAACTACACAAGCTATTCTACAATAACTTAGTGTCTATGGGTTTTAGAGCTCATCATGCCAAGGAGATATACATGTATGCTAAGAGCCTAGTGGATTCAGCTAAGAGCAATGGCGGTAGAAAACCAGTTCTCAGAAAACTGAGTGCTAGAGTAGATAGGTACGATTATAAACTAGACTTAGACAACATGACTCTAACACTAAAGCTACACAACGGCTGTGAGGCTAGGCTAAAGCTTGTATCATCTAAAGAGAGAGTTGAGAAGTTCAAAGGCTGGGGAAACTACGAGCTAGTAGTGAAGTATGATGGAAGCGGGTTCTGGGTCTCAATATACTTTAAGAGAATTGTTAAAGTTGTGAAGCCTAGAACAGCTATGTCCATTGACCTAAACTTTGATAATATAACAATAGCAGTATTTAACTTTAATGGTAAACTACTCAAATTAAAGAGGTTTAAGACTCCTCACAGAAAGATTTTGACCCACAGAATATGGGTTGAGAGAATTCAGAAGAGATACCCAAGGTCATGGAGATTCATCAAGAGTGTTAAGAAGGCTATTGATAGGCATGGTGAGAGGATTAGGAGTATCTCATGGGACTACGCCCATAAGGTGGGGGACTTGGTAGCTGAACTAGCACTCAAACACCACTCAGTAATTGTCCTCGAAGACTTGGAGAAGCTGAGGGAGAATGGTAAGAAGGGCAAGAGATTCAATAAGAGGCTTGGACTGTGGTTCTACCGCAGAACACAGTTTTGCGTAGAGTATGAGGCTAAAGAGAGAAATCTTAAAGTAGTTAAAATCAATCCTAGGGGTACTTCTTCAAAATGTCCTAGGTGTGGTAAGAAGCTAGCTGAATATGAGCATAGAGTGTTGAGATGCAGAAAATGCAACTTCATAGGAGATAGAGATGCTATAGCAGTAATAAACCTGTACAAGAAATTCATATCCAAGTACCCAAGATGTGGGGTCCCTGGGGTGGCCCCGAACGCCCCCAAGCCCAATGAAAACCCGAGTGGAATGCAGGGGAAAAGAGATGATGCGATGAAAAACACACCAACTTATATAAACTTATATAAGAGCTGAACCCCCTTAGATGCATGAGAAACTCATTTCTTCACAGGGTTTGTAGCGAGGAATGCCCTGCTATTAACTTTAATGATGCTATAAACGCTGTTCAGCTCTACACATCTAGGGCTAGGGAGTTTATTTCTAAGATATTTATAAGCTGGTCAACAGTATAATACTTGCTACCTAATATGGGTAGTGGAAAGGTTTTGAAATGCTCTTTTTGTGAAGAGCCTGCCATTACTGTTGTCCGCTATGCTAAGCTTAGGCTCTGCAAAAAGCATTTCACTGAGTTTGTTCAGAGGAGGGTTTTGAAAACAATTGATAGGTACGGGCTTGTAGATAGGGGCTGGAGGGTTTTAGTAGCAGTCTCTGGCGGTAAAGATAGTGCAACTCTACTTCACACTCTCTCAACTCTTTCAAAAGAGCTGGGCTTTGAAGTTACAGCTTTGCATATAGATCTTGGGATAGGGAAGTACTCTGAAAAGGCTAAGGAAGCTGCTGAAAAGCTTTGCAAAGCTCTTGAAGTACCTCTAGTACTGCTAAGCCTAAGGGAGTTGCTAAGTGTTGAACTACCTGAGCTAGTTGCTAAAAGCAAGAGGCCTGCATGTAGTGTATGTGGCTTAGTGAAGAGGTACTTAATAAATACTGCTGCTTTAGAACTTGGAGTACAGGCTGTGGCTCTAGGGCATCACCTCGATGACCTGCTGCCATATATTGTCAAAAACTTTGTACTGCAAAACCTCGGGGGGATAAGCAAGTTAGGGCCAAAAACAGAAACTGAAGAAGTCTTTGTTGGAAGAATTAGGCCTCTATACGAGATTTCAGAAAGCGAAGCTGCACTCTATGCACATATTCAAGGCCTTCCTGTTGTTGAAGAGGTGTGCCCTTATGCAGTGCGTGGGGAGAGCTTGGAGGAGGAGATTAGGAGTTTTCTAAACACTGTTGAAGCAAAGAGACCGGGTTTTAAGGTGGCATTTGCAAGAGCTGTTGCTAAAAACATAGAGTTCTATAGGGAAGAAGCTGAGGAGAGTATTAATAAATGTGAGTATTGTGAAATGCCAACAGCTAGTAATATATGCGCTTTCTGCAAGCTTACAGCAAGAGTTTTAGGAAAGCCTATGGGCTCTGATGTAAGAAGCAAGGTTAGAAGAATTTTAGCTGAGGTCAAGACCCTATGATCACAGCCGTGGCTATAAGTAAGAAGCTCTTTGAGTATTTAATGAAGGAGTGCACACATGCTGAAATAGAGAAGGTGTTTTTAGGTATAGGAACTACAGAGGGAGGCACTGTAAATGTTCTTGAAGTTGTAGAGTGTAAAAATATCTCACAAAACCCTAGGGTAGAGTTTATTGCTGATCCGCTATGTATATATAAAGCATTTAAGTATGCTGAAAGCAAAAAACTAGACATAGTAGCACTTATGCATAGTCACCCAGCACCGCCACAACCAAGTGCTCTAGACATTAAAGGTATGAAGCTCTGGAGCGTGCCATGGGTTATAGTGGACTCTAGAAGTGGTAATGCAAAGGCGTGGCTATTCAAAAACGGAGTTGTGGAGATACCCATTCAGATAATATGATGAGTGCGGTCGTATCTGATTAGTGATGATATGCGGGCTTGCCTGAAACATGTTTAAAGAGCTCTAAATGTTTTCTTTAGGTATTTAAATATAACATTTATATATGTGTGCAGTGTTAGAGCTAAGCAAAGGAATTCGTTGACTACATGGCCGCATCCTAGTGCAGTACACGATATAAAGGCAATACTACAGGTAGTAGCAGTGTTTTCTGAAGGTGGTAATGTATGCCCCTAGCTATTATTGTCGGCGGGTTTTTTGGAGATGAGGGTAAGGGTAAGATAGGGTCATATCTGGCAGTAGCTGATAAGCCCTCAATTGCTGTTCGCTGCGGCTCTATAAACGCTGGACATACGGTGAGCTTTGGTGGTAGGGTATGGAGGCTTAGGCTAGTGCCCTCATTTTTCGTTAACAACACCACAAGGCTTATGATAGCTGCAGGAGCTCTTTTAAGACTCGATGTGTTCTTTAAGGAGGTTGAGGAAACAGGTGTTAAGAATAGGATACGTGTAGATAGAAATGCTGGTGTAATTGAGGAGAGGCATGTTGAAGCTGAGAAAAGCGATGCTTTTTTAGTTAAGGATGTGGGCTCTACGTTGCAGGGTGTGGGGTTTGCTATGGCTGACAGGGTGTTACGAAGGCTTAGGCTGGCAAAGGATTTTGATGTTTTAAGGCCGTACCTAGCTGATGTAGCTTTAGAAGTTGGCGAGGCTCTTGATAGAGGTGAGCTTGTGTACATAGAGGGTGTTCAGGGGACCTTCTTAAGCTTGTACCATGGAACTTATCCATATGTTACTAGTAGGGATACAACTGCAGCTGCTTTTGCATCAGAAGTTGGGGTAGGCCCTAAGAGAGTTGACCACGTTGTAATAGTCTTTAAGTCTTATGTTACAAGAGTTGGGGGAGGACCCCTAGAGGGGGAGCTTTCTCCTGAGGAAGCAGAGAAGCTAGGTTTAGCTGAGGTGGCCACAGTTACTGGTAGGAGAAGAAGGGTAGCATTCTTTAACTTGGCACTCGCAAGAAGAGCTATTATGCTGAACTCAGCTACTCAAATAGCTATAACTAGACTAGACTCGCTATTTCCTCAAGATAAGTGCGTTAAGGAGTGGAGCAAGCTGTCTAGGGAGGCTAGAAGCTGGCTAGAGAATTTGGAGAGAGAGCTAAAGGTTCCGATAACCATTGTTAGTACTGGTGAAGATGTTTTATGTACTGTTGATAGGAGAAAGGAGCTGGGGCTCTGGTGGTGATCCTTGGAAAAGCTTTACGATGTTGTTGTTATAGGGGGTGGAGTGGCAGGGCTTTTCGCATCCTACGAAATTGCAACACACGGCATGAACAAGCTTAGAGTAGCTATTGTTGAAATGGGGAGTGGAAACCCTTTTAGATCTTGCCCAATGCTAAACTTGAAGAGGCTTGCTAGGGATAGGGAATGCGCTTTGTGTAAGCCATGCAATGTTATGGCGGGTATTGGAGGAGCAATAACATTTAGCAGTGGTACAATGAATCTGAGGCCCGATGTTGGAGGAGACCTGGATAAGCTTCTCGGTAGTTGGGAAGAGGCTGAGAAGCTAGTACACTACGTTGATAGTATTCTTGTAAAGTTTGGTGCACCAAATAACATTTACTCCATAGATTCTGAACAGGCATCAGAACTTGAAAGACTTGCAGCTAAGGCTGGTGCAAAGTTTGTTCCAACTCCCCAGAGGCTAATAGGCTCTGAAAACATGCCTAAGGTGATAGCAAACCTCGTGAGCTACCTGAGGGAGAGGGGTGTGGATGTATATGACCATACAGACGCTATTGATATTACACATGAAGGCGGTTTAATAAGAGTTGAAACACCAAAGTTAAAGCTTGTGGGCAAGTATGTGATAATAGCTCCTGGCAGAGTTGGTGCTGAGTGGTTTTCTCAGTTAGCTAAGAAGAGAGGTATAGATGTGGAGCCAGGGCCCCTCGATATAGGGGTTAGGGTAGAGGTTCCTGCTTACGTAACGGAGCCCATAACAAAGCTTGTTAGAGACCCAAAGATAATAATGTACACAAAGAGTTATGATGATAAGGCGAGAACTTTTTGCACAAATCCAAATGGCCTCGTGGTTGAGGAGAGGTACCCTGACGACTCTGTTGGAGTAAATGGTGAGAGTTTTACAACTATAAAGACTAAGAACACCAACTTTGCATTGCTCATCACCGTGAGGCTTACAGACCCCTTTGAGGATACCATAGCTTATGGAAAAAGCATTGCACGCTTAGCGACAAAGCTTGGTGGGGGTAAGCCTATTGTGCAGAGGTTTGGAGATTTGGAGGCAGGGCGGAGGAGCACGTGGGCTAGAATTGAAAGAAGTGTTGTGGATCCAACACTAAAAACTGTTACCCCAGGAGACATAGCTATGGCTTATCCCTACCGTGTTGTGGTTAACATTATAGAGGCCTTGAAGAGGCTAGACGTAATAATGCCTGGTGTTGCATCACCACAGACTCTGCTTTATGCACCTGAGATAAAGTTTTACAGTATTAAGGCTAGAGTGTCAAGAGAGCTAGAAACTACTGTTAAAAACGTGTTTGTAGCTGGAGATGGCGCAGGTTTATCAAGAGGAATGAATGTAGCAGCGGCAACAGGTATTATAGCTGCGAGATCTATACTCTATAGAGAGGGCATAGATGTTGAAAAGCTTCTTGAGGAGACTAAGGCGTGGTGATGATGGGCCTAAGCACTGAGTAGTGATGTTAATTGCACGTGCTGATCACTATTCTTTGCAAAAAGCCGCCATGTTGAGCGGTGATGGCACAACATCTCTTCTGGGCGTTGTTAGTCCTTGCTCAATTCTTTTTAATGCTTGTGAAAGCGGTTGAGCATCGAGAGCTATTGTCATTGCATAAACTGCTAACCCTGCCCACCTACCCCATTTAGACTTCAAAAACGCCTCAACAGCCCTCTCCCTCTGCTCAACGCCGTAAGCTCTTGAGACAATGGCTGTGACCCACTTGTCCACAGGTGGAAGGCTGTACCTCCTAAATGCTAGTACTAGGGCTAGTCTAGCTACATAACTTCCAACTTGTGGTAGCTGTAGCAAGTGCTTCTCTATATCACTCTCGTGCAAGTCCTTCAGCTTCTCAAAGTCCAGGGACTTGCTTGCAATAGCCTCTGCAGTTTTTAGTATTCCCTCAGCCCTAAAGCCTACACCGCTTTCAATAAGCTTTGACGGCTCTTGCAGTACCTCCTCTGGGCTGGGGGGCCTCAGAATTCTCCTCTCCTCAACAACAGCTTCCTTTCCATAGCTGCGAACAATTCTATGTAAGAGCCCCCAGCCCTGCTTAAATGAGGCAGCCCTTTGACAGTGTGCAATGAGTAGTGCCCACCACAAGTCTGAAGCTCTTGGCCTCCAGCCTCTAAACTCCTTTGCGAAGTCCTTTAAAAGCATATCTCTACGCGCTATTTCAAAGAACTCCTCTAGATTCTCGTCTGCACCCAAAACCCACCTCAGCCTCCTCACGTGGTCCTTTTCACAGTCTTCTGCATATATCTTAAAGCAGCCACTTGTATCAACTACTGCAATAGCATTGCTATCTAAGAATACGTATGCCTGTAAGCCATTGAACCAGTAGCAGAGATTGTAAACACTGAGAGTTTTTCTAAAATCAATAGCTTCTGTAAAGCACCCACTTACACATTGCTTTAGCATAGCGACGCCCAAGGTTTAGTATACACTTCTCTAGCTTTTAATTAGTATACTAAAGCACTTCACTTACTGCTTCTTACCCTCACCCTCAGGCTCTACATGTACTGTAGCTTCCCACCCAAAAGCCTCTCTAATCCTCTCTTCAACTCTAGACGCTATTTCATGTGCTTTTTGAACAGGCATTTCACCATTTACTCTAATGTGAAGTGTAACCTCCACGTGCTCGCCATACTTATGCATGTGAATGTGATGTATGTCTCTTATCGCTGGGTCTACGCCAATTACAACACTTCTTAGCTTTTCAACATCCTTTGGCGAAGGTGCTTTGCCAAGGAGCTCTGAAGAGGCGTTAGATATGAGTTTAACCCCTACCGCTAGGATTAAAACAGAGACTACTGCTCCAAGCACTCCATCTAGCCACCAGAGGGATCTGCCAAGTAGTATTGCTATAGCTAAGAGTGCTGAGGCAATAGCATCGCTTCTGTGGTGCCATGCATCTGCTATTAGTGAACTAGCGCTATACCTTTTGCCAAGGTTTATGGCCCACAGAGCCAAAGCCTCTTTAACAAGTGCTGAAATGGCCAGCACTATTACTAAAATCCAGCTAAATATGAGGCCTTCTCTAGACAGTAACTTGCTAATGCTTCTCTGCATAAAATCTATGCCAACAATTACAAGCATTGAGGCTATCACTATAGTTGCTATGAGCTCTGCCCTCCCATGGCCAAAGGGGTGCTCTTTATCAGCAGGTCTATAGCTTACCCAAAACCCCAGTACAACTACAATTGATGTTAAGGAGTCTAAAAGAGTGTGTATAGAGTCTGCAACAACAGCTATAGAGTTAAAGAGAGTGCCGAAGATGAACTTAACTATGAAGAGAGCAGTATTTACAGCTACAGACACCCAGCCCTCTAGATACCCAGCAACTTTCCTTGAGCTAGCCTTCACTTAATTAACACACGCTAATCACTGAAAATGTGTTACCTTAAAAACGTTGATGAGTTTAGACAAGTCAAAAAACATTTCCAGTAGCATAACAGCACACTATTAGCACATGTAATTATCTCCTCACTGCATTCCCAGCTTCTCTTCAACACTTCTAACCTTACCTTCTAAAGAGGGCTCTTTATCAAACCTTATGTCCAGTGCAATGTCAATTACAATTCTATTAACATTAAAACTCCTCAGCATAACAACGACTTCATTTAGCAATAGTGCAAGTTCTTCAAAACTCTGCACCTCTATGCAGGTACCCATAGGGTTTACATAGTGCTTTACTCTATGCTTCTTCAACACTTCAACAACTTTTGCTATATAGCTACTTAAACTAGTTGAACCTGTTCCTACAGGCACAACTCTTAGCTCAGCAAGTATAGGCATTGTGAAAAGCACCTCCTTTCACATATTCAATACGTCTTCTTATTTATGCATAAAATGTTGCATAGTTTTTTAAGTTCTGTTTGCTGTTAATATCTTTGTGATCTTATGAGGAAAAAGCCTTTGCTTTTCCTCATCATTGCATTGATAATAGTCTGTGCTTTCATAGCTATTGTCTTAATGCAAAAGCAGCCTAAGGCATCGCTACTTCCACAAGATGTGGAGAAAGTTGTAGCAGGAGCTTCTAAGAGTCTTCACGTCTACAGCTCTTCCTTTTCCAATGGCTCAAGAATTGCTGTAAAGCATGTGTATAGTGCGTGTGGAGGTGAAAACATATCACCACACATTGCTATAGAGAACACACCCTCTTCAGCAAAAAGTGTTGTACTTGTGGTTTACGATCCCGACGCCCCTAGAGGAGTGTTTTATCATTGGGTTGTGTATGGGCTTAAGGGGGCTAGGGTAGAGCTTGTTGAAGGGGCTTCCACATTTAACATTTTGCAGGGGAGGAATGACTATGGGTTTATAGGCTACGGGGGTCCCTGCCCCCCAGCTGGGGATATGCC
>JAJHQM010000033.1 GCA_020833345.1 Ignisphaera sp. | reverse complement strand
ATCCCCTCTTCATCAGCTCTTCTAATACCCAGCATAAAAACAAGAGAGTCACTCATAGCATCTACACTTATCTTGCTAAGGAGTGTTTTTAATCTACATCTACATTAAATGCTAATTACAATTAAAACAGCTTTTTAATGCAATAACAGTAGATAGTGATAAGCTATTGAATAAGGCATTACTACATGTCAAAATAATCAACAGCTTCTTACTAGGTTAATGAGCTCTATGATTGCGATGAAGCATATGCCTATATTTCCCAAAGCTTTTAATACTTTTAAAATGTATTAAATATCCAATTTTTCCTCTAATAATCGAAGGAAGCTTTGGAAAGATTCTATTTTGTACAACCCATAAATAGTACGATACGCCTTTTGCCAAGAAGAATACAACTATTATAAACATAACTCCTACAAAAACCATATTCAAGCCTCCAAAATACTCAGCTAAATACCTCTCTATAAAGGTTACTAGAATAGCTCCAACTATGGGGCCTTCTATCATATAGATCCCTCCTATTATAGAATAGATAAGTGCTTGTATCGATATTAAGGGACTGAATGCCGAATCTGGATTTATATTTTGAGAATATAGTACGTATAAGCCTCCAGCAACAGATGCTATTGCACCGCTTATTACAAGAGCTACAGTTTTTAGCATGAAAGAGTTATAGCCCATTGTCTTAGCTCTTACTTCATTATCTCTTATTGCTATCCAAGCTAAAGCAAGAGGGGTATTTAATAACTTCCTTAACAATATGTATATTACGCATAGCACCGTTAGTGATATTATGTACATGTTTATAGAGGCTCTGAAAGGACCTGGCTTCAAAGCTATATAAAATGTTAAAACAGCAACTGCAAGCAAGTATACTATGCATACTAAACAAAGCAAAAGAATTTCTCTAAAAACACTTTTCTTTTCCTTAGTAGGTATATCACCATACACTTCTCTACGTCTTTTCAGAACATAGATCGCATCTATTAGCATTATAACAAATATGAGGATTAGTACAAGTGAAAGCATTTCAGATCTGAAGACCTCTGGTAGAGGAATCATTAAACCCTGTTCACCTCCGCTTATAGCTCTAAGCTCTCTTCTCCTATATAAGAAATAGAATATGAGAAGAACTGATAAGGTTATGAATGTAAAGGGAATGCCCCTAAACACCTTTCTGTTTATAAAGGCTACCGCGAGACCCATTAAAGATCCTGTTATTGCAGATACTATAAGAGCTAGAGGATAAGGTATCCCTAGCCACAATAACTGATATGCTGTTACATAAGCTCCGAGACCAAAGAAAAGAGCCTGCCCAAAACATAGAAGACCTAGGTACCCAAGTAGTAATGAAAAGGAGATTGCAAAGATTGACATTATGTATGCGTAAGTAAAAATCGCTATGAGTCTTGCAACTCCCATTCTATCAAATAGTATTGGAAGTAGCATTAGTATTATGAAGTAGATAAATGGAATTAGGCTTCTCATTCAATCACCTTACCGAGAAGCCCTTCAGGCTTCATAATCAATACTAGAAACATTGCAATGCCTATTGAAACTTCGCTGAGGTAAGGAACGTAATACGCGCAAAGTTGCTGAATTATACCTACTAACATTGATGAGATTATTGTCCCCTCAATACTCCCCATACCCCCTATTATAACTATTGCAAATGCATATAGAAGATAGTTTGTGCCTATTAATGGGTAAACACCTTGCCAAGGGACTAGCAAGAAACCCGCAACACCTGCAAGTATAGATCCTATAGCAAAAGTTATAGTGAATATTTTCTCAATATTAACACCAAACACCTGGATCATTTCTCTATCATCTATTCCAGCTCTTACAAATAGCCCATATCTGGTCTTTGTGAAGAGGTAGTATGTGACAATTGAGATAAATATGCCTACAACTATTATAAAGAGACGATAGCTGTGCATTATTATGGGACCATAACGCACGACTCCCTCTAACCCTTTTGGAATCCATATGTAAGGTACGTCTCCCCACCTCAGCCAGGCTAACCTATCTAGCAACATCATGAGCCCAGCGGTTATTATAACTTGCATCATTGGGTCTCTTTTAGGCTTTAGAAGAAACCTTTCTATGACTAGCCCTATTAGCCCAATAGATGAAGCTGCCAATAAGCCATAAACTATGTTACCTGTTCTTGACGCTACTTCAAAGCCTAAATAAGCACCTAATGTAAATAAACTTCCATGTGCAAAATTGGCTATTCTCATGAGCCCAAAGATTACTGAAAAGCCTAGAGATAGCATTAAAAGTACAAAGCCAAGAGCAATGCCATCTACTATAGCTGAGAGGAGTATTTCTATAGACATGTATGCTCACTCTATGCTTGTTATGCAAGCCCGAAGTATGTCTTCATAATGATTTCGTTCTTAAGCAAATCCTCTGTAGAACCTTCGAAGACTATTCTACCCGCATTAAGTATAGCACACCTTCCACTAAGCTTTTTCATAATAACTGGCATGGTCTCTACTATCACCATGGTTACACCTTCTTCAACTAGTTTAGAAAATGCTTCAAGAATCTTTGAAACAAATATAGGACTTAAACCCTCTACAGGCTCATCTGCTAAAAGAAGTTTAAGGCTGGGAGATGCAATAGCTCTGGCTAAATTAAGCATTTGTTGCTGACCACCGCTAAGCTGAGAAGCTTTTAATTTTCTTAACCTCTTTAGATCTGGAAACAAGCTGTATACATACTCAATTCTATCCATGGCTTTACTTCTCGAAAGACCTTCTGCCAGCAATGAAGCCAAAAGATTGTCTTCAACGCTTAGGCTTGCAAAGAGTCGTTTGTTATCAGGGACATATCTTATGCCAAGCCTAGCTCTTACATAAGGCGGCTGATAAGTAATATCCTTTCCTTCAAATACTATAGATCCTGAGGAAGGTTTTATAAAGCCTACTAATGTTTTGAGAAGTGTAGACTTGCCAGCACCGTTTCTCCCTATGAGAAAGAATGTCTCCCCTTTACGTAATTTAAAAGATACTCCTTGCAGTATATATAAAGGCCCTATGTGCACTTTAAGATCGCTAATCACTAGCACTACTAACACCCAGATATGCTTCTATAACTTCTTTATTACTCACAACTTCGTTATACGAGCCTTCTGCTATAACTTTTCCTTCCTTCATTACTATAACTTTATCAGCTAGATCTCTAACCACTTCTAATTTATGTTCAACTAAAATAATAGTTAAATCAGGACTAGCCTCCTTAAGGCTCTTTATAAGCTTAATTATGTGCGGAATATCTTCATATGCAAGTCCTGAGGTAGGCTCATCAAGTAGCAATAATTTTGGTTTCATGGCAAGAGCCATAGCTATATCAAGAACTCTTTGCATTGCCTGTGTAAGATGAAAGACGCGATTTAATTCTTTACCAGCAAGCCCCATAATACTCGCAATTTTCATAATTTCATGAGTTTCATCATAAGGACTCAAATCTTTCTCTCTTTTGAATACATTTATGTTTAACAACTTTAAAAGGCTATTCGATTTTTTCACACCGATAATGGCTGTTCTTATGCTATCAAAAACAGTAAGACTAGGAAATACGGCAATGTTTTGAAAAGTTCTTGCTATTCCAAGCCTAGCCCTTTCATGTGGAGGCAGCCTTGTAATATTTTTTCCTTCAAAGAAAACCTCCCCTCTATCAGGGCTAATGACACCACTAATTATATTTAGAAATGTAGTTTTCCCAGCTCCATTAGGCCCTATTATAGCCGTTATAGTTCCTTTCCTAACTGTTATAGAGACATTGTTTACTGCTATTATTCCTCCAAACCTCTTAGTAATGTTTATAGTTTTAAGGATCTCTATCACACACCCCTCCCTTTAATTCCACATTTTATCAAAACTCAAGTTAAGTAAATGTGTAAAAAATTAGTAATTGTTTTACCTCATACTTGCTCACTCAAATCTCCTTCTGAGAAGGAACGCAGCTATCACTACTATGATTATTACAATTACCACTATTGCTATCAATGCTTCTAAGCTTATAGGTGCTGCTGTAGGCGTTGGAGTAGGTGATGGGGTTGTAGTAGGTGTTGGTGTGGGCGGGGTTGGTGTAGGGGTTGGAGTTGGTGTGGGTGTTGGAGTAGGTGATGGGGTAATCTCAGGCCTTATTACAGCTATTTGATGTGATGCCTCAGCCTTTAAACCAATAGCATCAGAGCATTTAAGTGTTATGTTGTATATTCCAGGGGCTGTGAATTTATACGAGATTGCAAGGCCTTGTACTTTTTCAGTGCCTATTACCCACTCACAAGTGTAAGGTGGAGTTCCGCCTTCTATGAGGGCTGATAAAGAAGCTATGTACGGCACTGTTGTAATTAGTAATGGTGCCTTTATAGTTACGGCCAGTTTCTTTGGATATGGTTTATATGATGTGAGAATTCTTGGGGCTATCATTTCAGCTGGTATTTTCTCAACATATTCTGCTATTAGAAGTCCGTATGTATCGGAGTTAGGATCATTGTCTATAACTGCCCTAACTATATGGTACGGTCTTAGAGCTTGGTGATCTTCAGGTCTTATTGTTGTTGGTCCCATAGGCGTCTCTAGTGTGAGTCCTTCTAAAAATGCAATCATTTTTTCTGTATCTAAATCTGGAACAGCCTTGATAACCTCAACTATAACTTGGGCTGTAGCAAATGCTGGTGGGTGCCATAAGTCTGGAACTCGCGCTCTCGATAACTTGTCTAAAGCTGGGCATGGATGCCCTTTTAGAAAGTCATAAGAATAGATGTTTTCCTCTATCATCATTTGCATAAGTATCCTATAAATAGGGCTTGGGCTTGCTCGATAAGCATCGTATGTTGGCATAGTTAGATTGACTAAAGAGTTTACAAGACCGGGTATGCAGGAGTTTAAGTAATTCATAGTGAATAAGTCTATGAACAAGTTCATCATTGGCACCCTACCTAGCATGCCTAAGGCAGCCATATCTCTTAGTATGAGGCTGAAGTCTCCAGCCCATACGAGTATAACTATATCAGGTTTTGATGCATTTATCCTTAGTAGATAAGGCTTGAAGTCTGTGGTAATTAAAGGAACCCATTCAAGTGCTACTATTCTAGTTCCTGGGAATTTTGATAGTGCGTATTGAAAAGCTTCCATAAATGACCAGCCGAATTCGTAATCAGCTGCTAAGAAGGCAAATTTCTTAAATCCCAAGTTCTTAACCACGAATTCGACCATTGCAAGAGCATCTTGATCAACATTTCTAGCAACTCTAAAGACATACTTATTAAAGATGGGATCTTGAGTTATGGTGGAGGCAGCAGCAGGTACTACGAAGTATAGTTTGCCATACTGCTTAGCTATTGATGCTAAGGTTACTGCCACGCTACTAAAAGACTCGCCAGCCAATATATCTGCTCCCCACTCCTCTATAGCCTCCTTTGCCTTTATCACAGCTTCACTAGGGCTTCCTTTAGTATCAAATACTTTTACAACTATTTTCCTACCATCTGGCAAGGTATACGTAGCTTCCTTAAGCTCCATGAGAAGGCGCAGGTTTTCAGGCTTTCTATCACCAGTTGCATATTCAAGTCCTAGATGAAATCCCTGTATAGCCCAAGTCCCATAGAAATTCAAAGCTGGTGCAGTTCTTGGCTGGAAAAATGCTATCTTTATAACTTGTTTAGGTGCTTGCATATTAACAAAGTTTGTGCAAAGTACACTTGCGGTTGATATTAATAAGAGCAGCAAGAGTACATATACAAGTACTCTATACCCTATACACAAACCCATTATAACACCTCTAGTAATATACTATAGACAAATAATGCTTTATAAATTTTCTTGAATGTACTATTGGATAGACACGTCTTCTGCGCTTCCTGATAATAACTTTTCTAATTCAGCAATACTATACTCTACGATTAAGGGTCTTCTCAAAGGTCTATATCTTCCTCTTTCTACAAGTTTTACAAATATTGTTACAGCATTATTAAATAAGGTAGCTCTTTCTACGTGAACCAAATGTCCAGCACCTTTAAATATGATAAGAGATGAACTAGCTATTTTCTCGTGAAGCTTATAGGCATTCTCAACTGGTACAACAAGATCCTCACTACCATGTATAATTAGTGTGGGGGCTGTAATTTCAGAGACCTTAGTAGACGCGTCAAAAGTAAATGCCGCACTGGCCTGGTTTAGATATGCCTCTGGAGGTTGAGGTTCTGCAAGTCTAAGTTCTACAAGGCGATTCACAATATCCTGATTTTCGTTGTACCACTTCTTTGAAAGGGCGTAGCTCATTTTCCACTTGTACAGCTCTCTTTCATCCTTAATACCAGGAGGGGGAGGACCAAACATAACCTGTATAACTTCCTTAGAAGGTGGAACCACGTCTCTCCCTCCATGGTGTGTCGCTACAAGAATAAGAGACTTGACCCTTGAGGGATACTTGAGAGCAAAATGCTGTGCTATCATTCCTCCCATTGATACACCTAATATGTGGGCTTTTTCTACGTTATTTACATCTAATACTGCTTTAAGGTCATCAGCAAAGAGATCCATTGTGTAAGGATATGGAGGTTTATCCGACTTACCTACACCCCTATTATCAA
This sequence comes from Ignisphaera sp., assembly GCA_020833345.1. Lineage (GTDB taxonomy): Archaea > Thermoproteota > Thermoprotei_A > Sulfolobales > Ignisphaeraceae > Ignisphaera. The sequence goes on along the minus strand of JAJHQM010000033.1, from coordinate 4,796 downwards.
ACATTATTAACTTGAAATCTCTTGAAAGATCTTCTACCTGCATAATCCACATCCACATAGCATATCCAAGCCCCTCTACAAGGACCAATGGTGGTCCCTCGCCTCTGACCTCATAGTATATTTTTGCATCTCTGGATAGAACATAGGGCATTAGCCCCACCTCACCACTGTTGCTCCCCATATAAATCCTGTACCTCCTGATGCAAACACGATTATAGATCCATTCTTAACAATACCTCTTTTAATACCTATATCAAGACCTATTACCATATCGCTACTCTGCGTATGACCATAATCCTCTAAATATATAGTCTTACTTGGGTCTAGCCCTAGCTCTTTAACTATTTCATAATGAAAACTCCTCTTCATATGATTAATTACTAGTAGATCCACATCCTTTATACTATAACCACTTCTCTCAACAGCTTCCTTTATCACCCTTACAAAGTTTCTCTTGCTAACTGATGTAAGCTCTTTTTTCAGAAGCTCCTTATCCATTACACTTTCAAAGAAGGGTCTCTTTATGAGCTCTGGGTCTTTGCCGTTCTTAAATATGTATGCCCCAAGGGAGCTTACCACCACAGCTCCCCAGAACCTTCCATCTGCTATGAATGAGCTTTCAAGAACGAGATTTCTATTATAATCTCTGGATACTATGATAGCTGAGGCCCCATCAGCAAAGTCATTAAGCCAACTGGTGCTAGGATCTTTATAGTTAACAAGATAAGATTCTTTAGATGCAGCAACTAAGAGAATATTCCTGGCCAGATCCTTAAACCTCTTAGCTATTGCTAAGCCAAATGGATAGCCTGCGCACATAGCAGCTATATCAAACGCAAATGCCTCTGTAATTCCTAACGCCTCCTGAACTCGTGTAGACATTAACCACACCCCATAATCTTTAAACTCGCTACCAACATATATAACTGCATCTATATCCTTGGGCCCAATGCCAACAGCCCTCGCAGCTTCTAGTGCATTATATGCAGCCTTTACAGCCATTTCAGAAGGCATTTCATCTGGATCGCTTACTCGCTTTACTCTCCATCCCTGCTTTTCCTCAATAACCTCTACAGGTATTCCACTAATTTCCGATACTTGCCTACTTGTAACTATATTGCTAGGAAGATATAGCCCATAGGAAACAATTCCAACCATAAAAACATGCCTCCTAACAACTTAAAATAATACACAGCCTAACTAAAATGTTTTATGCTTCAGCGATGTATTTAAGTTTAGCTATGTAGTTAAGAAATGGTGATACTTTTGCATATCAGTCACATACTTGAAGGCACTGAAAGAAGGAACTTCTTCACAATAGACTTAGACATATTTAATGCATTAGGAAATCTCTACTCAACTAGGACAGCCATTGTTGAGTACGAAACAGGTAACAAATATAGTTATAATGACTTAATTCACAGAGCTTCTAAAGTTGCAAAATATCTGGCTGATTTATCTGTCAAAACAAGCGATAGAATTGCTACACTTTTAATGAATAGAATAGAGTACATAGACTTATTTATTGCATCTCGAAAACTAGGAAGTATTTTAGTGCCTCTTAATTGGAGGCTTACGCCAAGTGAAATAAAGGTATTGCTAAGTGAGATCGAGCCAAAGGTAATAGTATATGAGGCTATGTTTAGAGAGCTTGTTGAGAAAGCGATTAATAAAGACGCAGCTTCTCGTATATCGAGAATAGTGATTGATGCAGAACCTCTAGGCTCAGAGCATCTCTATGATGAGGCACTGAGAGGTGGAGGCATTGAGTTGAGGAGGGGCTTCAATTTTGAAGAACCCTCTATGATACTTTTCACAGGCGGTACTACAGGAATTCCAAAGGGTGCTATAATTTCCTACAGGCAGATTTTCTATAATGTAATTTCTGAGATACTCACCTGGAGATTGAAAGAAGAGCATAAAACAGTACTTCTCTTACCACTATTTCATACAGGTGGATGGAACTTACTAACACTACCGCTTTTAGCACGTGGGGGACTCATATATTTAATAAAAAGGTTTGATGCTAAACTATTTTTAGAAATAGTAGAAACTTTAAAGGGTCCTTGGATCATATTCGCCGTTCCCACAATATACTACATGATTATGAAGGCTGAAGGCTTTAAAGACTCCTCCTTTACTGATGTCGAGTGGATGCTTAGCGGTGGTGCACCAAATGATGTAAAAATCATGGAGCCTTACTGGTCAAAAGGTGTGAAGATGGCTCAAGGCTATGGAATTACTGAAGGAGGGCCTAACAATCTAACCATGCCTATTTATGACTTGTCTCTTGATGAGATCAAGGCTAGGTGGAAAAGTGTTGGTAAACCATTTGTTTTTAACGTAATTAAGATTGTAGATGAAAGTGGTAGAGAGTTAGGGCCTAACCAACCTGGTGAAATAGTTATATGTGGTCCTCTAATATTCTCTGGATATTGGAGAAGAGATGAAGAAACTGCATCTACACTAAGAGATGGATGTGTATATACAGGTGATATAGGCTTTTACGATGATGAAGGGTACTTCTATATAGTGGATAGGAAAAAAGACATTATAAAAAGTGGAGGTGAGCAAATTTATCCAAGAGAAATAGAAGAGCTGGCATCACAGCATCCTGCTGTAGAGGATTGTGCTGTGATTAGCGTTCCTGATGAGAAGTGGGGAGAGGTTCCTAAACTTGTTATAAAGCTAAGACCCGGATATAAAATCACAAAAGATGAGATCATAAACTTCCTTAGTGGTAAAATTGCAAGATACAAGCTTCCAAAGTACGTAGCTATTGTAGACGAAATTCCTAGAAGCTCAACAGGTAAGCTTCTAAGAAGGATCTTGAAAGAAAAACATGGCAGGCCCACAGATGAACTATAATTTTAAACAGCATCAATATCATAATTAGGACGTTATTTGCTTTAAATACAACTACTCAATCCCTTAATTCAAAACCTTTTAATCATTGTACTTAAAATACCCTTTTTATAGGCACTTCTATTGCTACATGTATACTTCTAAATATATTCACAGCAATCACAGCAGTAGCTTAGCTCAGGAATTTTAGGATCTCCTTCTTTGTACACATTTCTTAATGCTAACTACATAAAGATTCTAAAATTCTCTACTTACATCAATTGCTGGCTTTCTAAATGCTTCAAAACTATAGGCATTATCTACTTAAACTGAACTAGGTCTTACTTATAGCTTCAGAGAAACTCTTTGTTTACAATTTCAGAGTATGTGCGCTTAAGATAAGCATAGTCAATCTTTCCAACAGCTGTCTTTGGAACCTCATCAACAATCCATATATGCTTAGGAATCTTATAGCCAGCTATTCTATCTCTAAGGTATGTTTTTATTTCTTCTGGTGTAATACGCCAACCTGGTTTAGGCTTTATAACTGCCGCTACAGCTTCAACCCATTTAGGATCTGGCACGCCAAATACTGCAACTTCGTCAACACCTGGGTGGCTTCTTATAGCTTCTTCAACTTCGGAAGGATACACATTCTCTCCTCCAGTCTTTATCATGAATTTTCTTCTTTCTACAAAATAGAAGTAGCCGTCTCCATCTATTGTAAACAGGTCCCCTGTTTTTACCCATCCATCAGGAGTTATAGTGTCTGTAGTTTCCTTAGGCCTCTTCCAATATCCCACAAAAGTTATAGGTCCTTTAACATAAAGCTCTCCTATTTCGCCTGGCTTAGCCTCTGTTCCATCTTCTTTAACTATCTTAAGCTGAACAAAGAGCCCTGGCTTTCCAACGCTCATAGCCTTTTCTTTCATAGTGCTCTCAGGTGTATATAAGAGGTTTGGACCTGCTTCTGTTAATCCATACCCTTGGAAGTACTTAGCCCCTTTGTCCCAGTATATTTTGACCAACTCATAAGGGCTCATACCTCCACCGCTCTTGAAAAATCTAACACTGCTAAACTTCGCATCTTTAAATTTAGGTGATTTGCTCATCATTTGAAACATTGTAGGTACCGCTATTACAACTGTGCATTTTTCCCTTTCTATAACTTCAATTGCTTCATCAGGATCAAACTTCTTAACCAGTACAACAGTTCCACGTACTATGTATAGAGGAATTGTTATTACATGCCATCCACCAGTATGGAAGAATGGAAAGAAGTTAGGCGCTACATCGTTTGGAGTCAGCCCCCACGAAATCACAGTGTTTATGGCATTCCATATAACCTGTCTATATGGTATCATTGCGGCCTTAAGCCCTCCTGTCGTACCTCCTGTATAAAGAAGCATACTAACATCCTCTTCTGATAGAAGGTCTTTTTGATAGCTTTTTTCTAGCTCTTCTTTGTGCAATCCCCTCAATTCCTCTATGTCCATTACTTTAGGTTTGCTAGAGCTCATTTCAAGGGCTTTCTTGAGAAGATCTTCAAATTCTCTATGGTAGAAAAGCACCTTAGGCTCTACATCATCAATCATAAACGCTAGTTCTTTTGGAGAGGCTCTCCAGCTTAAGGGAGCTAATATTGCTCCTTTTTTAATAGTAGCCATATAAATAGACAAGTACTCTACATTGTTATATGATAAAACTGATACGCGATCCCCCTTAGAGATTCCCAGCTTCTCCAATATAGAGGCAATATTGTTAGAAAGCCTTTCAATATCAAGATATGTATAGCTCTCTCTCAATCCCCACGAGTAATCTATAACCGCAAGCTTGTCTGGATCTAGCCTAGCAGCCCCTTCAGCTAAATCTAAAAAATTCAATATGTGTACAGTAATAATAACTCACCACTTTAAACACTTTCACCAAAGAATTTATATCTTTTCGTACTA
>JAJHQM010000102.1 GCA_020833345.1 Ignisphaera sp. | reverse complement strand
AGCATATTCATGCCAGCCACATACAGAGTAGACAATGTGAAAGTTGTTGAGGGTGTTGAAGAGGCTAAGAAGACAAGCCTTGTTGTAAGCTACGAAGGGCTGTACATAGACATAGCAAAGGAGGGCGAAGAAGTAGTGGCAAGGGGAAAGATAGAGAAAGTCTATGACTCAAAAAGCAGTGAAACATACTACCAGCTCACTGTAGGGACATTTGAAGCCCAGGGAAAGGACTTTATAAAACCCGTTAAGTGGCTTAAGGAGTAAAGCCCCATCAACTTCGCCGGCAGTCTCTCAATGAACATGTCTAGCCTTAACTGCTTTTTCTCATAGACAAACCCAGCAACTCTCTTCAAAACCTCTTCAGGCACTTCCATGAGCTTTTAAATAAGGCTTAGAAGCTCAGCTTCTGATGGGTTTTCAAGCAGAGGGTCTTTTGACAATGCATACCCCTGCTGTTTCCCTTATTTGCCAGCTTCCAACAGGATATATGTACTGCGGCAGAATTCCCCTGAGGATCGCTACCCTAGCCTGCCTCCTTCAGTTATAATCTTGATGTTTATTGTCAAGTCTTCTCCTCAGCTTTTATCTTAATGCATATAACAGTATCCATATTACTATACCCAGCACTTTCATTACAATGGCTATGCCAATATCGCTACATACCACTACCCTACTTTAGCAGTACAATAAGGTAAAATGATAAAGTGCTCTTATACAAGGCTGTTACTGGTTTGTAGTGTTTTGTAAATAACTGTAAATATTTCTAATTCTCAAGGCTGTTATGTAAGCTGATGCTGTAGTTATAAGCTTCTGAAGCCTGTATATCCATTGGTGTCCCCGGGTTTCCGAGGCCCGTAGGGCTTTGAAGCCCCTGGCAACAGGGGCGGAGCTACTGCAGTGAGGAGGCTCGGGGGTAGCGTAATGAGCCACTCACCAAGCACTCACAGATAATTACAGGTCTTGGCAAGTGGTGAACGCTTTGTGGTATGTATTTAAAGCTTCTGAAAGTTCCTCTTCCTAATCCTATGAATTCTAAAAGAGTGCTTTGAATTCTTTAAAATAGCTTGATTAGTTAGCTACGCCACTACATGTTAGGAAAGGTTCTTCAAAGCTTTTGTAATATACGGTATGGTATACTCTTTTATGATTTTACGTACCAGCGTTCATATATGAATAATGCCAATACTAAAAGCAGTGCTCCTCCAGAAGCCATTAAAGCATGAGTAACTTCCTTAGCAATAGCGCTTATGGCAACTTCTCGAATAAGAATTATTATGCCGACTTCAAGAAAGCCTGCAATATAACGCTCAGCTTTTTCTCGAGCTACTACAAAAGTTCTAAGCAACTCTATTAGAACTATCATTATTGAAATGCTAGAGAAAACAATATTAATTTCTTCAAAAACTGAAACAAACCTAAGACTTAAAAGATCTTTGATAAAGAATACAAAGGCAATTGTAACGAGAACAGCTAAGCCAATAATAATTAGAGTTTCAAATAATACAATAAACGATTTAATATAGCGTAAAACAGATGAATCAAGGCTATGCAACTTAGACATAAAGATTTAACCAAAACTTTGCTCTAAAATCAAAAATTTAAGTTTTACTTAAGTATAGATAAGTAAGCAAGGTAAGCCATTGGAAACTAGAGGTAATCACAGCCCTAGCTCTTGTACATGAGCACATGTTTCTAGTGAGAGTCTTCTACCTCCAGAATTAGAATTACCTGTATCAGGACTCTCAATTCCTTCGTATTAACAATGTGCACTATGAGTGTGTGATGTGAGGAGCGGGTATTGATAGAAAAGTTTTTAATTTGTGCACCTAGATGCAGATTCTGGTGTATCTATGGTAAGCAGAGACCTTATTGAAAAGGCTAGGGAGCTTCACGGACATATATGCCCGTTTTTAGTGTTGGGTTTGAGGGCTTCTGAAATAGCTTTAAACAGGCTGGGTGTTAAGAGGGCTGGGGTTGCTGAGACTATAAGAGAGGATATTGTGGCTATTGTTGAAGTGAACAACTGCTTTGCTGATGGTGTTCAGGTGGCGACTGGGTGTACTCTTGGCAACAACTCTTTAATATATGCTGATACAGGAAAGAATGCGCTAACGGTGTTCAGAAGAGGTAGTGGGAGGGGGATCAGGGTCTACATAGATTCTGAGAGGCTCAGGGAAAAGTACTTTTCAAGAGAGGCTCTAGAGCTCTTCAGGAGGGTTGTTATCGAGAGGAGGGGTACTGATGAGGAGGTAGTGAAGCTCCACAAGATGTGGGAGGAGATAGGCTTGAAAATGGCTGAGCTACCAGAAGAAGACTTTGTTATTCAGGAAGTGGAAATAGTTGAGGAGCCTGAAAGAGCACCCATATTTGAAAGCGTTCGCTGTTCTAAATGCGGAGAGCTTGTAATGGCTCCAAAAGTTGTGTACATAGGGGAGAAGCCCTACTGCCCCACGTGCGCAGGTAGAGATGTGCCTGCAGTAGTTGGCAGAGGCATTTTAACTG
>JAJHQM010000101.1 GCA_020833345.1 Ignisphaera sp. | reverse complement strand
CTAGGGCTCTTCGGAGTCTCCATACCAGATAAATACGGCGGACTAGGACTTGACTTCCTCACAATTGGGTTAATAATGGAGGAGTTGGCTCGAGACCCATCAGGTGCCATACCCAGCCTCTTCCTACTTCAATCAGTCAATGCCTACATAATTGCTAAGCATGGTAGTGAAGAGCTTAAGCAAGAACTGCTTCCAAAAGCTGCAAAAGGTGATTTGTGGGTAGGCGTGGGTGAGACGGAGCCTGGTGCAGGCTCTGATGTAAAGGCCATTGCATCTACTGCTAGAAAAGAAGGGAATGAGTATGTTTTAAATGGTGAGAAGCTGTTCATTACAGGTGTTAGGGAGGCTAAGGAGAAGGGTGTCTGGTTCAAGGAAGGAGGAGGCCACGTTACAGTAGTATACACTGATAAGACCAAAGGCCACAGAGGAATATCCCTAATCTTCGTACCCCTAACAGACCCGAGAATTACCATAAGACTTGAGAAGCCTATTGGTGTTAGAGGAGTTTCATGGGGAGGCTTCACAATGAATGATGTAAGAGTGCCAGAATACTACAGAGTTGGAGCAGAAGGCGAAGGATTTATCATACTAATGACAGACTTTGATAAGGCTAGGGCCATCATAGCGCTTCAAATTGCTGCTGCAACTAAGTATGCTTTAGAAGCAGCTCTTGATTATGCTAAGCAGAGAAGAGCCTTTGGATTCCCCATAGCGTTCTTCCAGGGCATTCAGTTCCAGTTAGCTGATCACTGGATGGATCTTGAAGCAGCTCACTCACTTGCCCTCAAAGCTTTGTGGGCCATTAAGCTAGAGGAAGAGGGCAAGATGGGCAGATTCGAAGTTACTAAGCTAGCAGCAGCCGCAAAAGGATTTGCACTAAGAGTAGCTAAAGCTGCTTTAGATGATGCAACAAGGTGGATGGGTGCTTACGGATATACAACAGAAAATCCTGTTGCATATGCATGGGCATCTATCAAGTCCTTTGACTGGGCTGAGGGATCACTAGACATAATGAGAGTTATAGTGGCAAGAGAAGTCATTGGAAGAGAATGGCTAAAGAAGGTCATGCCCTTCCTATAAGGTGAGGCTCTAAAACAATTCACTCTTTTTCAAACAAATTCTCTTTACAGGTGTTAAACATGGGGTTCAATATAGTTGTCTTAATGAAACCTGTTCCAGACCCAAAGGAACCGCCAAAGTTCAAACCCGATGGAACTCTGGACAGAGTGTCAATGAAGCTCGTCATGAATCCCTATGATAAGCCTGCTGTTGAAGCTGCTGTACAGTTAAAGGAAACCTACGGAGGTAATATTGTTGGAATCTCAATGGCTCCGCCACATGCTGTTGATGCTATCAGAGAGGCTCTTGCCATGGGTGTTGACGAGTTTGTTTTACTTACAGATAGGAGGTTAGCAGGGTCAGACACCCTAGCAACCTCTTACGCCATAGCCATGGCTATTAAGAAGCTTTGGAATAAGCTTGGAAAGATAGACATGATCATGTGTGGTATAGAGTCGTCAGACAGTAATACAGCTCACATAGGGCCTGAAACAGCTGAGTGGCTTGGGCTTCCAAGTGTGTCATATATTGACAAGATTCTGGAGGTCACCAACGAATATGTCAAAGTCAAGAGAATAATTGAGGGAGGGTACATGACCCTCAAGGTCAAGTTACCAGCAGTACTAACCATAGCTGGCACAACCTATACACCTCGCATACCAACACTACGCGATGTAATTAAAGCTAGAAGTAAGCCTATAACCACATGGAGTCTAGACGATGTTAATGGAGATCCTTCAAAAGTGGGGCTTCAAGGCTCTCCAACAAAGCTCCTCAGAATGTGGCAAGCTGAGATGAAGAGGAAAGGCAAGATAATAACGGATCCAGATCCTGATAAGGCTGTGGATAAGCTACTTGAAGAGCTTAAAAAAGATGGCATAAGCCTTTTTGTTAGATAAGTCCATGGGGTGAGAGCGCAATGCCCAAGATATTTGTGTATACTGAGCTGACTCCTGACGGCATTATAAAAGACGCGTCACTAGAGCTCATAGGGAGGGCTAGAGAATTAGGAGAACAGCACGGATTTTCAGTGGGAGCTGTACTAACGGGTTACAATGTTAAGAAGCTAGCAGAGGAGCTAATATATAGAGGAGCTGATGAGGTTCACGTAGTTGACGACCCTATGCTTGCAAAATATCACATTCTACACCACACAAGAGCTGTTACAGAGGTTATCAAGGCTACAAATCCTGATATACTGCTGTTCCCTGCTACAGTCCTTGGAAGAGAGTTGGGGCCTAGGGTAGCAGCAAGGCTAGGCGCTGGAATAACAGCAGACTGTACAGCTGTTGATATAGGTGACTGGGTAGACCCTGTTACTGGCAAGAAGTTTGAGAAGCTTCTTTACCAAATACGACCCACCTTCGGAGGAACAGTAATGGTTGCTATAGTAACACCGTATCACAGGCCCCAAATGGCTACTGTAAGACCAGGTGTATACCCAGTTCCACCAAGAAATACTAGCAGA
>JAJHQM010000100.1 GCA_020833345.1 Ignisphaera sp. | reverse complement strand
ATTAGCATCACTATTCTCAGTTCTTGGAGCTACTCTATGGCTTGCTGAAGTAGATGGCGGTAGAGGAGTTCTTGTAACATCTTCATTCATAGGACTTGCTTCAGTGCTCATCTTCATAGTTCTTGCAGCTTGCATAACTATGCCCAGCATCACAACTTTAAAGTCTGTAGGTATTGGTGCATGGGCTTCTCTAGTATTATTTGCAATTATTCCCACGACCACTCTGGCTAGGAGAAGGAGAAAGCAAGGTACTGTGCTGAGTATAAGTGAAGGCAGTTTACTGCTGAAATATATTGAGAAAAGGGTTTACAATGATTTTGAGGAGGTTTTAAAGATTTTAGAAGAGGCAAAAAGAGCTATTTCTAAACACTAAAATATCTTGCACTACTCTGCGCCTTTGCTAATGTTCTCCAGCTCGTCATAAAGCATGAAGAGGAGTATTATTAGCAACACCCAGTTTCTTATGAATGCTACCCACTGCACAGGAGAGTCGAGAGTCCATGGAGAGTTTTTTACAGGTATGTTAATGTATTTAGCTATAAGAGCTCTTATTTCGGGGTCCTTAAAGAACATCACCATGATCAAAGCATTTGCGACATCTGCTATAATGTAGCTTGTGAGCATGTTTTGTGGAAGAGCTAAAAGTGCTAGCGGAGCTAACATAATAATCATTTGTGGTGAAAATACGTAGTTAAGCACAATGCCTGTAGAAAGAGTTAGAAAGGCCACTACATACAGCTTCTTACTGCTACTCACATCTATTGTAAGTATTGCTAGCATAAATATTGTTGCTAGTGAGAAGAAGAGTATTCTGTGTAAAGGACTCCAAACATCTTGTATAAGTGGTAAGTACAAGCAGTTTTCACAATACCATGTCAAGTGGTGATTTAGAAAATCAGCAAAACCCTTTCTGTACAGTGCCATTGGAATGCCATAGGGAATAGAAATGGATATGAAGAGCCCTGTGCTATACTGCCAAAGCTTAGCCCAAAACACTTGCTCTTTGAATGCCTTTTGAAGAAGGTCGTAAAGCAGGGCAAGTGCTATGAATATTGGCAGCACCTTTGTGGCTACTGCAAGCCCTAGAAGCACTCCAGCTAACCCATGCCTATTTCTTATAAAGCTGTAGAGCGCCATTACAACAAATGCTGCTGTAACGATGTCCCAGTTGTACGTAATGTAAAGCACTGTGGAGGGGAGTATGAAGAGGAGTGAAAGCCTTATAGCCATGTTTTCTAACTGCAAGAGCTTGTACAAGTAAATAGTGGTAATAACGCTAAATACCAGTAGCACTATGATTTGAATTGCAAAGTGTATTGGCATGACATAGCTTTCAACAATGCCTCTGTATTCAAAAGGGTTTTCAGGAGCTTTTATAAAGCGATACGTATAGAGATATGCTATACATGTCGAGAAATACCATGTAGCTGCTATAATAGGGGGGTACTCAAACTTGTAATCACGATAAGGCACAGGGCATTGCGTAATAGAGTAAAGCCTGCCATAAATAAGACTTGTAATTACCTGTGAATTGTACCAGTAATCAGCAATCTTCCTGTAGTCTAAAACACCATACTCTGAAACGACATCGAGAAACCTTGGTATGAATAGCCCATGTACAATATCTGTGTAGATAAGCCCAGGATTATCTAAGAGAGGGGGTCTACTGGGAGGGTAGGGCACATGGATATACGTGGATAAGCTAAAGGAAACTATGAAGAGTAGTAGTACAAGAACCTTATAATATCTAGCAATAAAAATTCTCCATTGGATAGTAAAATGCTTCATCACCTCAAAATCACTAACACTACTCATATCATTTTACCTTTATATTCTACAATTTTCACATTTTAAAGTATATTCTTTCCCTACAACCAGTACTATATGGCCTAATACAGCTGTAGTCTCGTACAAATACTAGGTTTGGATTTAAGCACCTCAATACAAACCTACACACAGTCTCAGATACTAATCTACACGAGTACCTCGTATCCACTCTTAAAAGCAGAGAGAGCTTAAGTATTGGACAGGGATTTACACAAACTGTAACAAGCTCTTTTTCAGACACTTTCTCAACTATAACATGTTCTCTACGCAACCTTAGGAAGTCATAGTAAAACACCTTCAACACATTACTAACATCTTTAACACTACTTCTCTTAGCTATACACCAGAAAACGCCATAGATGTAAAATATTGCCAAAGCAGTGAATAGAACAAGTTTTGAAAGCAAACCTGGCTTTGAATTAAGAGACCAAGTCTTGCCAGCTACACTCACGCTCACACCTAGCTATAACAAATAATGGAGCTATCCTCAGTATAGCGCTCCCAAGCTTTAAGCTTATCAGACGCCATAACATTGAAGAGAACGGGACATAGATTTAGCAAATGTGCAACACTATAATAGTTATGAACGTGTATTACAACTGAAAGCCTCGCTCTTTAGGGCGGGGATGGATAAAAAAGCTTATAAGGTGTGTATTCTATAGTGTGTTCTGGGGAGTGTCTTGGGGGCGAATCTCTAGAGTGGATGAGACTTAGGAGTAC
>JAJHQM010000032.1 GCA_020833345.1 Ignisphaera sp. | reverse complement strand
ATTTTTAATAATGCTGTTTAGCTTTAGATGTATATTGGTGTAATCTGATTGGCAACTCCAATAGTATTTGTAGTTGCAAAGAGTTTGCCTGAGGCTTGGGAAAAGAGTCTTGCAGCACTTAGTGAAGCTGGTGTTGTTATCGATACTGAGTATGGTGAGAAGTCTGTTGATGCGCCTGCTGTGATTGTTGTTGAAGAGCCTTTTGCAGAGCCTAGGGTACACCTTAAAGGCATTGTAGCAGGCTCTCTCAAGGGGCTTCTTGAATATGTTGACGAGGTTGTTAAGGGGGTTCACGATTACTTGGTGGAGAAGTTTGGGTATACTTATCATGAGAGGCTTTTCTCCTATAGGCTTCCTAATGGTGTTGTGGTTAATCAGATTGAGAAGGTTGTTGAAAAGCTTAGAAAAGCTCCGTATACACGTAGGGCTCAGGCTATTACATGGCAGCCGTGGAAGGATCTGGAAACAGAGCACCCACCATGCCTTCAGAGAATGTGGTTTAGGGTAGTAAACAATAAACTTGTTATGCATGTTCATATGAGGAGCAATGACGCTTTGAAAGCAGCATACATGAATATGTACGCCTTTACAGAACTTCAAAAGCATGTGGCACAAGAGCTGGGTGTTGAAGTTGGTAGGTACATGCACATAGCAGACTCTTATCATGTCTATGAGAGGGACTGGAAATGGTTTAAAGCGTTTGTAGAGCAAATAAGAAGTGGAGAGTCTAAAAAGAGATGGAAAACAACTGAAGAGTATATGAAAATGGTGCAAGCAGTAGAAAAAGGATTGAGCCTCGGTACTAAGTAATTAAAAAGCACTCCCTTAAACTCTTTAAGCTCAGCAGATTTAAGCTAACAATTTGATAAAATCAGTTTTGCGGTTCGGCATGAACTACACAAGTCTATTAGAGGAAGCACGAAAAGCACTTGCTCTAGCATTTGAGGAACTTAGGGAATTTCATAAAGATAAGGAGCCTCTTAGACTTAGAGATGCATGTGAGAAGGGGTGGCTAGCCGTAGTTTTAGCAACTGACGCTCTTTTAGTTGAGCTTGGATTTGAAAAACCTAAAAGCTATGCCGAAAGAAGGGCCCTCTTAAGAGAGCTTGAGAAAAAACTACCTAAAGTTGTAGAGCTTGGGCTTAGGGATAGGTTCGGAGCTAGGGGTTACTACCTTCACATACTTGGATATCATGAAGGTTTATTGATAGAGGAGGAAATTGTTGAAGAGCTTGAAAAGGTTAAGAAATATGTAGAGGACATAGAAAAGGTTCTTGCTGAAGCTAAATACTGAGGGTGATAACTAAAATATACTTATGACTATTAAAGAATGATATTTTCATGATACTTGTATGCATTAAAGTTGAGACTATGTAAAAACACTATGCAAATTAATGCTTTTGTGTTTTCCTGTTCATAGGCTTTAAGTATTTGTAGAGGGGTTGTTAGTTTGTGTAGTGGTTAGGGTATGAGTAGGGGTATTGATGAGGCTACAAGGATCCATGCTGGTGTGGGTATGTTTAGTGCTAGTGGTGCTGCAAGTATTTTTGCAGGGCCATAGCAGCTTGTGGCGTAGGCTGCTACAGCTTCTCCAAGCAATAGTGATGCTAAGGCTTTCCAGCCCTTATTCTGCTTTTTGAGCAGTGCTGCAAGTGTTATTGGTGCTAGTGGTAGTAGGTAGGCTGAGGAAGCGACTGAAAGCTCTACTACATAGCCAATTCTAAGTAGGGCAAGTACTGCTGCCATTATGAGCATAGCTATTGTAACGCAATTTGCTATTGCTATAGACTTTCTCTCACTAGGTTTAGAAACAGTTTTTTCATAAAGTTCCCTAGAAATAGAGCTTGCAACAGAAAGTACAATGGAATCTGCAGTTGAAATTGCAGCGGCAATTATAGAAGTGAATACCGCTACTGCTAACACGGCGTGAGCTTTTGATATGACATAAGGTGCTACAGCATCTCTATTGGCAACAAATTGTTGAACCAAGCCCAGGCTGCTCAGGTAAGCTCTGTAGCCAAGGCCTAGCATAATACAAATGAGTGTGTATATGAAGCCGTAGGTAGAGAAGTATCTCACCATTCTTCTAAAAGCCTTTTCATCTCTCGGTATGTAGAGCCTTTGCACAACCTGTGGGTTTATTAATGCGAAGAATAGCCAGGGCAGGGTCAGGCCGACAAACATTTGTGGACTCCATGTAAATGATAAGAGGTTTTGTCCTTTTGTTAAATGCTCTACAAACTTCGTAAAGTCAATACCATTTGATGGTAGTAGGAATAGGTATAGCCACAGAAGTGTCGCTATAGAGCTTGAAATCATCCATACACCCTGATAAGCATCGGTTGTAGCAACACTCCAAAGCCCTGCTACAACAGTCCACAATGCTGTTGCAAAAGTTGCGAAGATAATGCCTACTTCAAAGCCTATACCAAGAGATGCAAAGATCTCTCCAATGCCCTTTAGCTGAGCTGAGGTGTATGGTATGAGGGCAAAGAGGTATAGAATAGCTACAGCAATTCCTAGTGTTTTTGAGCCATAGAGATCTGCAAGCATGTCTGTTGGGCTAACCCACTTTCTCTCCCTTGCCCTCCTCCACACAATCACACCAATTGTAGAGAGTAGCAGTACTGTAGAAGCTAGGTAAGCTAATTCAAAACCAAGAGCAGCAACACCGGTGGCAAAGGTTAGCCCAGCCAAACCTATCATCATAAAAGCGCTGTAAGTTGTAGCAGCATAAGTCATTGCCGAAAGAAAGCCACCAACTCTATACCCACCAACAAAAAACTCCCTAGAGCCTGCTCCCAGAAGCCTCCTACTGTACACAGCAATTACACTACCACTAACAAAAAACATTACAAGTATAGCTATGAACTCTACAATCACTTCTCACCACCTTTCAACATCTTGTCAAGAGCCTTAAACCCTATGACCATTGATAAAACTGTGAGAACGCACCAATATATTGTCAACGAGAGGCTATGCATAGATGCCAGCATATCTGAAAAAGGCTTGTACATAGGAATAAAGAATAGAATCATCAATATAAAGTAGAGTACAGCATATGCGGTAATCCTTTGCACACTCTCACCATAAAACGTTTGTTCAAAAACAAACTATGTAAGGGGCTTAAAAAGCTTTACTACGAAAAGGCAAAGAAGAGTATATTACTATGCGAAAATCAGTACTGAAACGCTACATCACTTTATCAGCTTGGGCGAAAGCACATCATCTAAAATCCTTAATATTCTCTAGATTATTATGACTTATTTAACATAGTGCTTAGCCCATTTGCTTTGTAGCAGCCTCCCACAACCTCCTTTAGCCAACTTCACTTAGGGCTCTGAGAATAGGTTTAAAACCTACATGTATTTTAAGCCTTGCTTAAAGACATGTCAATAATTCAGTTGTTTAAATTATAGACGAGAGAAAAGTTCTTAATTTATACCTAAAGCTAATCCAACGTTCAACAGCTTTATTGTCTGGGTCACATCATTCATACCGTAATGCTTATATACTCCTTCTCTACCTTACTTAATCGGGGTCTTAGTTGAGAGTCTATGCATACATTATTTCAGTACTAGTAGTGGTTATCCTTCTATCATATATCTCCGGGGATATAGCTCTTAATGCTTATGAAAGCTGGGTTAAATACCGCAATCCCTATGCTAAAGCTCTTGAAAGTGTTAAGTACGAGGATGTAGGGGCATTTGAACCTTTAGCTGATAACCTAGTGTTCGTATTACTTGACGGTGTAACTGTTGATGTGCTACTTGATCTAAGGAAATCCGTTAGTGAAGTAGATAAACTGCTATCCATGGGTGCTCTCTACATAAATGGACTCTCCATTACTCCTAGTTACTCTGTACCAGCTAGGGCATCAATATTAACCGGGGCTCCTCCGGAAATTCACAGTGTTTCATCGAATGAGTACACGGGGTCTCTAAGTGTTGATAGTATTGTGAAGGTTGCATGGGAAAGGGGTTATATTACTCTATGCAGCGGTGATGAGTCTTTTGAAAGGCTTTTTAAGGACTATGTGAAAGAGTGTGTTAAAGTGGAGGAGGGAGCAGGGCATGGAGCCATATCCTTAGCTTCTGGGCTGGCTTTACTTCGACGCTATCTAGGCACTAGTAGAGTGTTTCTATGGGTAGGGGTAGGCGACGTAGATACTATGGGTCATAGTGTTGGAGGGCCCGCAGGGGCAGAGTATAATGCTACGGTAATTAACATTGTGCGGTTGACACTGGAGTTTGTAGAAACCCTTAAGAGGGAGGGGCTTTTCAACAACACACTCCTCGTAATTCTAAACGATCACGGCTTTAAGAGAGGAGGACATCATGGAGGTCCCGAACCTGAGGTTAGGAGGATTTTTACGCTATTCATAGGACCACGCATCAAGTCAGGTCTCTATGAAACTCTCTTTACGCAGTACGATATAACCCCTACAATATCAATGTTAATGGGCTGGAGGATTCCCATAGTATCAATTGGAAAACCCTTAACAGAAGGTTTTAATATTGATTCCAAGAGAATTACAACATATGTTGAGGCTTCTAGAACCCAAGGCTACAATCTCGTGAAAGCCATAGCTGAAATGGCTGGCGTTGAAGTAAAGGGAGTTAAGGATCCGTTGGAAGCTTACAACCTTCTTGTTGAGTGTAAGCTGACTGAGGGAATGTACATGAGGATCGGTCTAGCACTGGTCATAGCAATACTGACTTTATTTATAACATTCCTACTGTTAAGAACAGCCAAACACTCAATCAAAAGAGCAGACATTATTGTAGTTGCCCTCAGCGTCATAGCGTTTGAAGCATCCTATTGGCTAGCATACTTAGCCATGCAAGGGCCGTGGAGCCTCTCAGATATCCACTCTTTTAATGATGTCATATTAAAAATAAGAACTTTGACAGCATTAGGAGGTCTAGCACTGGGTTTAACAATTGGAGTTGTAGAGCTAACTCCCTACAGGGCAGGTCTTAGAAGAGCAGTTGCAAGAACCCTTACAGCATTGCTACTTGTGGTAGCAATAGGTTTTCTGTATTCCTTACCCACTATTGTAATCTATGGGCTTACAATTAGATTTCCATTTCCAGACTGGAATAGCGCTGTACTCTACTTTACGTCCCTAATGAGAGTAGCTTTTACTGGATTTACAGCACTTCCCACATCGCTAGCTATAAGCATTGCTCTAGCTATAATAGGCGTGTCGCTATTTAGAGAGCATAAGAAGAGTTAACTGGAAATGAGCTATGTACAATACCTTAAACTAGTGCTTGCAAGCATGCCTATGCAATGATTTGAGGGCTTAATCTTATTTCAAAGAATGTATCAAGCTCTATATAACTATGAGTATTACATTTTTAATTTTTTATATAGCAAATGCCTATAAAATTATTTTAATTCAATTTGTTGTGTGTGAAGCTGTGACAAGATATATTGTTACACATACTGATGTAGATGGTGTTGCAGCAGCTGCTCTCTATACTTACCTCACTAAAGAAAGTGCTGTTGTTATTTTTACAGAGCCTTATAGCTTAAGGAAGGAGCTGTACAAGGTTTACAGGAAGAGGCCTGTGAAGGTGGTGGTATTAGACCTTTCTCCTAATAGTGATGCAATAGACTTTATAGTGGGGGTGATAGAGCTTTTGAGAGAGAGGGGAGGGAGCACAATCTGGCTTGATCACCATGTGTGGGAGGCTGAGTGGGCTGAGAGGTTAAGGGGTGCTGGCGCAGAGCTCTATGTGGATAGGTCAACATGTGCAACAGGTGTTGTGGCGAAATATATAAAGCCTTCTACAAATTCTGTTGATTGGAGGTTTGTGGAGGAGCTTGTTAAGGGGGTTTGTGGAGCAGATTTGTGGAAGTTTGATCACCCCCTATCCCCGTTCTTCATGAGGCTTGTTAGAAGAGGTGATGAAGATAGTTGGAGGCTTTATGTTTACAACACCTTAGCTAAAGGCATTATGCAGGTAAGAGAATTTGAAGAGAGAGTAGCTGAGAGGTTTGCCGAGGAGGTGGAGGAGCTCAGCAAACACATGCAGGTGAAGGTTTTTGAAGTGAATGGCATAAGAATGGCAATTGTTGAAAAGAATGAAAAAGTGGAGAATAGCATCCTTGCGGCTCGCGTCATGGGCTTTACAATGGCGGACATAGTTGCGGTTGTTGATAGAAGTGGTAAGATTAGCTTAAGAAGCAGAGGGGTTAACGTAAGGGACTTGGCGCTAGCCCTTGGCGGAGGTGGTCATGCACAGGCAGCGGGAGCAAAAATAGCCATACCTCTATCTGTAAAGCTTGCAGGCATCTTTAATAACAAGGCCCTAATAGAGTACGTCGAATACATGTTAAAAGAGCACGCGAATTACATAAAGAGGCTGTGAGTTGATAGAGGAGTGCTGCTCAATGCTTCAAACATCTCTCATCTCAGTAGTGATAGCCTCCACGCTCTATACACTCCTTCTCATTACGTATACTCTCTACAATTTTCCCTGGATTTCAAGCATTAAATCACTTACAGTACACCAAGTTATGTTAGGTAAAAGCGACCTTCTAATACTCATAGTTTCAGATCTTCACTTAGGTAACAATGAGAGCAGATATAGGCACCTTTTAACACTGCTGAAAGTTATAAAGCCTTCTACTCTAATCATAGCAGGCGATCTCTTAGACAAGAGAGTACTGGTAGGCAAGGAAATGCTGAAGCTTTTGAAGAAGTTCACGCGGTATTCTAAAAATGTGTTTTACACTCCTTCATCATCAAATCACGATAACTCTCCTCAGCCAATGCTCTTATCTTTAGAAGAGAGTGGAAAGCGCATTATCATAGCTGCTCCAATACTTAAGCTTTGCGTCGAGGAATGCCTTAACTGTATATACATTACTCATGGGGATTGCGCATCTAGAAGCGGCGTAATAGCCCACTTTTTAGAAATCATTGCACAAAAGCTTTTTTCAAAACCATTCATAGGGGGAGTGCTGAGGAGAAAACTTGGTATAGGTGCTGGGGACTGGATAGTCTATGGGCACAGCCACAGAGTGTGGGTTTCAAAAGCATGGAGAGTTGTAAACACTGGTTGCTGGGTTAGCAGAGTTCATGAATCTATGCAAATGGCCATAGCTATAGCTACGTGTAAAAAGGGAATTGCAACTATCAAGCTAATAAAAATATAATTTAGTGGAAAATTGCATTACTTGGAGAGTATTGTTTCAAACACGTCCTTATCTACTTCATCTACTGTGGGTATTCCAAGAACTCTTGCGGCTCTCTCCGTAAGGGTAGCTACATCTGTTCTGTCAAGTAGCCACAACTTGTACTTCCTCTGCCCAGCCATTAAGATCTTAATGCCTGTAGCAAGCCTTGTGAAGTATGTGTAAAGCCCTATGGCCCCGCTCTTTACAAGTTTTTCAAACTTTTCAGAGCCATATCTAACCGTAAGCTCTGGTGCTGTTATGAAGAACTGCTCTGGCTTAGTGCCATACTTCTTTGTAAAGTCTGGTGGTAAAGCACCTTTTTCAGCAAGCTCTAAGAAGTACTTAGACTTCATTACAGCTAGTATTGGTGTTCTAGCCATTGCAATAGCCTTTACATAAGGACCTTCGCCAAAGTTACTTAGTGCAATTGCCTTGACAACCTGGTGTTCTGTAGAGAAGCCTCCAGCCATAGCAATATCCGGCACATGCAAACCTCTCTTCTTCAGTGCATTGCATGCCTTCAAAACCCAGGCCTCCATATATAGTGTTGGCACACCGCTTTCATTCATCATTGGGACGGGCGACATTCCAGTGCCTCCACCAGCACCATCAAACGTCACACCATCAGCCTTAGCCTCTGAAGCAAGCTTCATTACAAAGGCTATTTCTGCTGGTCTGTAAGTCCCTGTTTTTATCCAAATCCTCTTAACCCCCATTGACCTCAACTTATCTATCCTTTCAAGGAAGTGCTGCGGGTCAGGCTTTCCAATTCTGCTATGTCTTTCAAAACTCTTTATGACACCCAGCTTGAAAGCCTCTTGCACATTCTTATCCTCTGGATCTGGTATGACTATGTAGCCCCTCTTCTTCAACTCAATAGCTCTCTCCAAATCCCTTACCCTAACCTCGCCACCAATGGACTTCGCACCTTGTCCAAACTTCTTTTCTATTATACTGACCTCAAGCTTTGAAGCTGCATAGATATCTACACCAAACATCTCATCCTCAATATTGTTTTGAACAGCTATGTCTCCATACTTGCCATCCCAAAACTCTCTATAGGTCTTAACCCTAAACTCCAAGTCCTTAGAGTACGTAACTTGCCCATTTACAAAGACAGCCTCCTTATCCATTCCACAAACATTTTCACCAACAACTATTGCAGTCCCTGCTACTGCTGCTCCATATGCAAGCCCCTCCCAATTTCTCTTAGCAACATCTGTAGAGCCTAGCGCGGCAATGAACACTGGGAGCTTGAGCTCCACACCGCCAAACCTTGTTGACACATCTACATTTTCAAAAATCATTTTCTCTGGCACAAGCTCAACTCCAAATACTTCTGAAAGCCTTGGCATTAGCTGCACGTCTGACCAGTCCAAGCCAAAGTCTTTATTTGCAGCAGCAGTACTAAGCCCGAACTCCTCTGGCTCTGGATATAGAACCTCTCTACCTCTAAAAGCGGATTTACCGACTTCGCATAGTATTGGACAGCTGTATATGCAGAGAGAGCAGAGACCACTAAGAGGCGTTATATCTGTACTACGAGTTCTAGTACCAGTTAACAAACTGCTATTTTCTGTAGGCAATTTTTTCTCTGGCATAGTTTCACCACGTCATATAGATTTACAGCTTTAGCACCTTCTTAATGCTAGTTTAAAAACTTTTATGTTTTTAAACATATTTAAGCATGTATATACCTATAATTAGCAAGTGTATTCAAAACAAGCTATATCCTCATGAGCCACTGCAAATTGGCTTATCTAGAATAAAATTTGAGGACAGTGTTGTTTCTCAGCCAAGGCTGACCTCATCACGTTTTCAGAGTCGCCTGAGCTCATCACTAGAACCACTATAACCCTATGTCAGAAAATAAAGCTTTATATCATATCTACTTAGCTATATATTTGGCAGGCGCTATAGAAATGGCTTATGATTATAGTTCTGAAGAGAATTTGGCTGTAATAACTGTTATTGGAGCTGATAGGCCTGGAATTGTTGCTGGGATAACTCAAGTTTTAGCTAGGCACAATGTTAATATTGTTGATATTGCGCAAACTGTTGTAAGGGGTGTTTTCAGCATGGTTATGATTGTAGATCTTTCGACTGGAGACATTGATTTGCCTAGGTTGAGGGAGGAGCTGGTTGCAAAGGGTAGGGAGCTGAGGGTCGAGGTTAGTGTGAATCACATAGCTGTGTTTAGGGCTATGCAAAGGGTGTAACAAGTGCCTAGGATATTTGCTCCTGAGGAAATTAGAGAAGTTATTGAAATGCTTCTCTTTCAAGATCTTGACATAAGGTCTGTAACACTGGGTATAAGTGTGCAGGAGTGTGCTTCTCGAAGCGTTTACGATGTTGTGGAGTGTGTTAAGGGGAAGGTGAGTAGCTATGCACAGAGGCTTGTAAGAGCTGTGGATAGAGTTGAGAATAAGTATGGTGTTAGAATAGTTACAAAGAGAATTGCCTTAACCCCCCTATCACTACTGCTAGAGCCTATAGCTGTGCAAGGCCTTGAAAAAGCTTTCGAAGCTGGAGTAGAGGTAGCAAGGGCTGTGGATAGTGTTGCGAGGGCTAGCAGCATTGACTATGTGGGAGGCTATGCCGCATTTGTACACAAGGGCTTTACACCAGGGGACAGTGCTGTAATAGAGTCGTTTCCACAAGCACTTGCAGAGACCCAGACAGTTGCCAGCATGGTTAACCTAGCCTCTACATATACTGGTATAAATGTTGATGCAGTGAATATTGTTGCAAAAAAGGTTTTAGAACTGGCTCATAGAATCCCGAGAGGCATTGGGTGCACAAGATTCACAGCAATGGCAAATGCCCCAGAGGATAACCCATTTATACCTGGAGCACATCATGGATTAGGGGAGCCAGAGGCAGTAGTAAATGTTGCTGTAAGTGGTCCTGGAGTTATAGAGGCCGTTATTAAAAGGCTTGGCACTGGAATTGATATGAGGACTCTGCACGACTATGTAAAGAGAGCAGCATTTAAGATAACAAGGCTTGGCGAGCTCATAGGGAGGGAGGTTGCTAGGGAAATAGGGGTTAAGTTTGGCATAGTTGACCTTTCTCTAGCACCCTCACCAAAGGTGGGGGACAGTGTTGCAAAAATACTAGAGGCAATGGGGTTGGAAGTAGCAGGGGCGCCTGGAAGCATAGCCGCTCTATACATACTAGTAGATGCTGTGAAGAAGGGTGGGGCGATGGCTACCTCCAGCATAGGTGGACTTAGCGGGGCCTTCATACCTGTAAGCGAGGACTGGGGCATGACCCAGGCCGCAATGAGAGGCGCCATAACCGTAGATAGGCTTGAGGCAATGATGTCTGTTTGTAACACAGGTATAGATATGGTGGCAATACCAGGTGATACTCCACCAGAGATGATAGCAGCATTAATACTAGACGTAATGGCTGTTGCCATAGCTCTTGACAAAGCACTCGGTGTAAGGGTAATTCCTGTACCAGGTGCCAAGCCAGGAGATGTTGTTGATTTTGGTGGACTACTTGGAACAACAGTTGTCATGTCCATACCTAAATACGATGTAAAGCAGTTTGTCAGTAGAGGAGGTCTTATACCACCATCAATAAAGAGGTTAGACAAAGGCTAGCTAGGCACAGACTCTCCCAGCATTTGCTACATCATCTACTCTATAATTTTATTTAGCTCTTTAACTGCTATCAATAGGAATAAAACATTGAATAGAGTTAGCGCAAAGAAGTCGTTGAGAATACAAATCTCATTGTATAATACAAGCTTTCGTACCATATCTACTGCATATGTTAGTGGATTTACCAATGCGAAGAGCCTAATGGCTTCAGGCATCATGTCTAAGGGGTACAGTGCGTTACTTGCAAAGAAAAGTGGCATTGTGATTGCCCCTACAATACCCATAAACCTCTCCCTAGTCTTCATTATGGATGCCACAAGAATTGATAGAGCTGTAAACCCTATACATACATAGATTGTCGCTAAGTAGCCTGCCACCAGGAACAGGGGGTTGTTGGAGAACCTAGCTCCAACAATAGCTGCTGATGCAAGCACAATAACGTATTGAGTTGAAGCTCTTACTGCACCTGCTAGTGACCTCCCAATGACAATGCTTGTACGTGGAATTGGTGAAGAGAGGAGCTTTTTAAGTATGCCTGACTCTCTTTCAAATACCATCATAATTCCATAAGCAAGAGCCATGAATGTAGCTGATTGAAATACCACACCAGGCGTTATGAAGGACACGTAATCTTGAACACCAATAGCAACTCTGTGTGCCATAACAACACCAAACACAGTTACCCAGAGAACTGGTTGCACAGCTCTAGCAATGACTTCAATAGGGTCGTGCCTCAACCTCCTAAGCTCCATTTCAACAAATGTGAAGATACTTGTAATAGCGTTTAACACCTTAACCCCCTCTTTTAATCATTCTTCTGGTTGCAAGAGCCTCTCTGAAGCCCTCTACTCTCCCTTCCTCAGCAATACCCCTGCCAGTGAGCTTAATAAAAACATCGTCAAGAGAAGCCTCAACAACTCTTGCCTCAATTACACCAATTCCCATGTCATGAAGAGCCTCTATTACCTTAGGCAATAGCGTTGTAGGTTCACTTACAATTAGCGTGAACTCTCCATTACTATTAACACTTATTGCACATTTAAATCTTGAGAGAACGTCTCTAGCCTTTTCAACGTCTCCCGTCACTCTAAGCACTATTTTATCATATCCGTAAAGCCTCTTGAGCTCTGCAGGAGTTCCTTCAGCAACGATTCTCCCTCTATCAATTAGAGAAACCCTGTCTGCATACTTATCAGCCTCATCCATGTAGTG
>JAJHQM010000031.1 GCA_020833345.1 Ignisphaera sp. | reverse complement strand
TATAAACCTCCTAGCCTCTTCAATACCTGTAAATGCCTTGAAGTATAGCCTCCCATATATTTTGTACTTCCACATCAGGCTTCTTGCAAACACTTTGCTCTTTTCAACCTCAGCACACTTAGAGCTTACACCAAACACTATGTAGCCCCTTTCCCTCAGCACATCTGTAACCCCGTGAAACTGCGGCTCTTCAGGTCCTATCACAATGAGGTCTGGTGAAATCTCTTCAGCTACCTTAGCGACTTCAGCAGGGCTTGTGGTGTGAACCACGAATCCTCTCCCACCCGTTTCTACAGCTTCTCTCTCAAGCCCAGGGTTCCTATAGTCCATAGCTATAAACAGCCTTGGCTCTAATAGGCTTCTCCTAATGAGCTTAGCAAGTGCATGCTCCCTACCACCAGATCCAACAAGTAATACCTTCATTTTCCACACCCAAAGAAAACTACTCCAAAACACCTTCCACAAAGCTTTAAGCCAAACCTAGACACAACTCCATTAACATCTTCCTTGGAGAGCCAGTGCAGCGAGTCTACCTCAAGGTAGTCTTTAGCAAGAGATTCAGAGAGATTTGCAGCTAGCAAGCTCTTCATGTCAAGCTTCATCACATTGAAGGGGCACTGCGCTACGAGTGGAGGAGAGGCTATGAACAGGTGGATCTCGGGCACCCCCACTCTAAACCGCAGAATTTGTGAAACAGTCTTAATTGTTGAGCCTGTCACCATGCTATCATCAATAAGCGCAATTCTCTTCCCCTCTAGCGCACTCCTAATGGGGTTCATCTTAAGGTGAATTGCAACAAGCTTTTCAAAGGGATCGCTGTAAAGCATGGACCTCTTCCTACCTCCTGTAGTTACAAACGCCATTTCAAATGGCTTTTCAATAGCTTCTGCAAAGCCTATGGCGTAGGGAAGCGCTGTTTCGGGTACTCCAACAACTACATCAACTTCACTTTCTATGTGCTTAGCAAGCTCCTTACCAAGTAGCTTTCTAAACAAGTACACGCTTACACCATCAATGATAGCATCGTGTCGAGCTAAGTATAGAAATTCAAAAGTGCAAAGCCCAGAACGTTCACTATTTGCATTTACTGTGAATCTCTTTAGTAAGTGTCTTGCTATATACATACCCTCTCCGGGCGCTAAGAACCTCTTCACCTCGCCTCCCAGGATGTCTATAGCAACACTTTCTGAAGCTGCGATTGCCATGTCAAAGCCGTAGCTACCTAATACCAGAGGAGATAGACTTGAAGAGCTTCTCCAAACAATTACTTCACCCCTCTTAGTGAGCACAGCTAGCGACGGCATTGCATTACTGCTAGCTTCACTTACAGCTGACACAAAGGCTTTAACAAGATCGCCATTGTCTGAAAGAGCCTTGGCCAGAGCTTGCAAAACCCTATCACTACCACTCCAGGGGCGCTCACTAGCAACAGCAATAGATTTTGTATTGTCAGTCTCTACAGGAGTGTCATCAGAACCATTTCCTATTACAACAAGTGCTACATTCTTAAAAGCTTCTTTACTCACTTCATCAATGCTTTCGCCTTGGGTGCATACTACCTTCTCCCCTGGGACACACACTACATAACTTTGAGACCCCCTGTGCTGAAGAGATAGCAACCCATACCTTACTATATTTGCGAGACTCCACAGCTCATCAAATGCATATACAACTAGAAAGCTTCCCATGCATATTCACCTAATAAACATCTTCTCCAGCTCATCAACTGTAAGGCCTTTGAAAGGGTAGAGCCCTGAAAAACAGGCGTGGCACACAAGAGGAAGACCAACAGCTTTTAGCAATCCCTCAATGGTGTTATACCCTACGCTATCTGCTTCAATAGACTTAGCGATATCAATAATACTGGCAGCTCTCCATGCTAAGAGCTCAGCTCTCGACGCGATGTCTATGCCCATAAAGCAGGGGTACTTGAAGGGCGAACTCGCAACCCTTACGTGAACTTCCCTAGCCCCAAATGCCCTAAGCTTATTAACGAGGCTTTTCATTGTTGTGCCTCTAACTATAGAGTCGTCAACTAGAACAACTTTCTTCATATTGATGGAGCCTCTAACAAAACCGTACTTAAGCTTTGAAATTGTGTCTCTAATTGTTGGAGGTGCTATGAAACCCCTGCCCACGTACTTGTTGACAACAATACCCTCTTCAAGTGGAATTCCAGAAACTCTGCTAAACCCTATTGCCGCAGCTCTACCACTGTCAGGCACTGGTATAACAACATCACCACTGACTGGGGCAACTCTCGCCAGCTCCTCACCCATCCTAACCCTAGTGACGTAGACGCTGACTCCATTAAATATGGAGTCAGGTCTGGAGAAGTAGACGTATTCAAATATGCAAGGTGATATGGGTGTTGATATGGAGGTTCTCGTAATCTCTAGCGAGTGCCCATCGTAAGACACAATCTCTCCAGGCAACACCTCTCTCCAATCAGTAGCCCCAAGCACATCAAGAGCCGCTGTCTCTGACGCAATGTATAGTCCATTGCCGTGTTTAGCTATTGCCAGAGGTCTAAAGCCGTAGGGATCTCTTGCTGCAATGAGCCGAGGCTCTGAAGTGAGTATAACTATGCTGTACCCCCCTATGACATAGCTAGGCAGCACCTTAAGCGCTTCAACAATGTCATTGCCAAGCTCCTTTGCAAGCCTAAGGAGGGTGTGGGTCAAGACCGTTGCATCCCCCCCAACCCCTCTCAAATTGAACTCTTTTGCAAGCTGTATGTAATTTGCTATGGTTCCATTAAATGCCACGGCTATTGTATAACCGTTGCTACTGACTACTAAAGGCTGTGCTTGAGAGTCCATGTATCCACCGCTAGTAGCGTACCTCACATGCCCTATGCCGCCAAAAACCTTGCCTACCTCAAACAGCTTACTAAGTTCAGAGCCGTTGAGAGCCTCTATGACAAGTCCCTTTCCAACTATGCTGTGAATTCTACCATCAGCAGTTGCTATAGCTATGCCGGCTGATTCCTGTCCTCTGTGTTGAAGTTCTAAAAGCAGTAGAACGAGGGTAGTGATAGCGTTTTCAGAACCTGCATAGCCTGCTATTCCACACATTCATGCTCCACCTTCTATAGCTTTCTCAAGGCTGTTATAAGAATCCCTGAGGAGGCCTAAGTCAGCTGAGAGAATAGTCTTTGAACCCTTTAAGAGAATAAGAACGGGCTTGTCTAACACCCTACCCGCAAGGCTTATGCGAACCCCCATCCTCTGAGCCAGTCTCTTAAACTCCTCAACTCTATTGCTCTTTACCTCTACTACGTACCTAGCCTGAGTTTCTGAAAAGAGAAGCTCGTCTAGCCTCATCACCCCCCTAGCGTGCACTAGGTCAAGGTCAACTTCTACTCCAAGGTTTCCAAGAATAGCCATTTCTGCTAAAGCAACAGCAAAACCCCCTACACTAATGTCATGCACAGCATTAACAAGCCCCAGCTCTACTGCCTTAAGAATGAGCTTGGCATTCCTAAGCTCAGAAGCGGGCCTGGGCCTCGGTATTTCCCCTTCTTCAAGTCCAAACACCTTGTATAGATACTCTGAGCCTCCTAGCTCAGGATACGTAACCCCCACTACAGCTATTACAGAGTCGCTCTCCTTGAGATCCATCGTCACAGCCCTGGACACATCCTTTACCCTTCCAACTCCAACGATTGTGGTGGTGGGCTTTACCTGCCTTCCCCTGTGATCCTCATTGTAAAAACTCACCTTGCCTCCAACAACAGGAAGTCTTAGCTCTTCTGCCATCCATGCAAGACCCTTAAGCATCATCTCAAAGTACCAGAAGTGTTCGGGTTTCTCAGGATTTCCGGCATTCAGCTCATCAACAATAGCAATAGGCTTTGCTCCAACAGCAACAAGATTTCTAAAGCACTCTGCAACAGAATTTGCAGCACCGTTGAAGGGATCTATTGAAGTGTACCTAGGGTTGGCATCGCCCTTAATGGCAAAGCCCCTTGAAGAGCCGTCGAGAAGCCTTAGCACAGCTGCGTCTCCCAGTCCAGGCTTAACCACTGTTCTCACCCCTACCTCATGGTCGTACTGCTCGTATATCCATCTCTTGGAGGCTATGTTTGGTGATGAGAGAAGCTTAGTCAAAGCTTCTTCATAACTCGGCTCTGGGGGCAGGCTGTAGAGGGGTTTTAGCCCTTTTAAAGCCTCAGCAGGTGGGTGAGAAACTCTCCTCACAGCCCTTGGCCTAGCCAGCTCTTTTGCAGGGACCTCTGCTACCTTAACCCCATTGCAGAAAACCTTTATCACTCCATCTTCCGTGAAGCGCCCAATAACACTGTACATAACATCGTAGTTACGCAAAATCTCTTCAACTTCGCTAAGCTTGACGGGCTCTACAACAACCAGCATCCTCTCCTGGCTTTCAGAAACGAGAAGCTCTAGAGGAGTAAGCTTTTGTCTTATGTGAAGCTTTTCTAACTCTATAGCAGCCCCAAGCCCGTGATCAGCACAGGTTTCGCTAATAGCTGTTGTAAGTCCTCCGCCGCCGAGGTCCTTAATGTATTTCACTAGCCTTCTAGACACAAGGATTTGAAGAGCGTCTATGAGAAGCTTCTCTGTTAGGGGATCCCCTACCTGAACAGCCCCAATCTCCTTATCAGTATCTTCAGCAAGCGGCTTAGAGGCAAAGCTACTTCCAAGAAGACCGTCTCTGCCCGTCGCATTACCCATTATTATTATGTAGTCTCCCGGCCTTATAGAGCCTAGAACAAGTCTATTTAGAGGAACTATACCTACGCAAGCTACGTTAACAAGGGGCTGGGTATTAAATGCGTAGTCAAACCACGTGTCTCCAGCCACTGTTGGAACTCCTATTCTATTTCCATAGTCACTTATACCCTTCACTATCCCCCTTATGAGCCAGTTAGCATGGGGATCCCACGGCTCGCCCATGTAGAGCATATCTAGAAGAGCTACAGGCTTTGCTCCAAGGGTTAGAATATCCCTCACAATGCCTCCTATACCTGTGGCGGCACCATCATAGGGATCCACAGCCGAGGGGTGGTTATGACTCTCAATCTTAAAAACTATTGCAAAGTCCTTGAATAGCCTAACTGCAGGAGCATCTCTACCAGGCCCTACAACTACGTGCATACCTTCAGTAGGCAAAAGCTTTAGCAAAAGCCTGCTACTCTTATAAGAGCAGTGCTCACTCCACTGAGCTTCAAACATTGCTAGCTCCTCTACAGTAGGCTCTCTACCAAGTATCTTCCTAATCTCTTCTACCTCCTCTTGGGTTAGCGGCATCACCACCCCCTCTTCAGCGAGTGTGCAATGCTCTCAAAAATCACCCTGCCCCCTGGAGAGAAACCTCTTGGAACTAGGAGTTCTTCAGATGCCCTCTCTGGGTGCGGCATGAGGCCAAATACAACTCCATCCTCAGACCCCACCCCAGCAACATTGTGAATACTTCCATTTGGATTGAAACCCTGCAGATACTTAAGAACAGGAGATTTCAGAAGCGTGCTTATGTACGTCTCTTCATCTACATAGTATCTTCCTTCAGCGTGAGCAACAGGCATGTCGAGCACCTGTCCATCCCTAACTAGCGCAAGCCATGGCCCCCTGGGCCTTTCTACAACTGTTCTAATCCATTTGCATACAAATCTCCCAACATCGTTATATAGTAATGCCCCTGGTAGTAAACCTGCTTCTACAAGGATTTGAAAACCGTTGCATATTCCTAGAACAGGTACTCCTCTATCCCTGGCCTCTACGAGTTCATCAACAGCTTGCGTCCTTGCAGCTATTGCGCCAGCCCTTAGCCAATCACCATAGCTAAAGCCTCCTGGAAGAATAATAGCATCCCACTTGTTGACAGAAAACTCCTTGTACCACACAATTTCAGCTTCTAATCCAACAACATTTACAAGTACGTGCTTAACATCTTCATCACAATTAGTTCCTGGAAACTTTACAATTGCAATTTTAGGCACGAAGCCTCACTTCAATGTCATGAACAATGGGGTTGTATATTCTAAGCTTTTCGCATGCCTCCTTAACAATCTTAAGGGCTTCCTCAGCACTATTTGTATTTACAGTCATCAGCAGGTACTTTCCTGTTCTCACGGATGTAATAGCGCTATACCCCTTCTTTAGTATTAAGTGCTTGTGAATTGTTTCCCCTTCTGGGTCCCTTACCCCGGCTTTGCTCGTTATTATGACCTCAACTAGGTGTGTAGACATCCTCTATACCAATACCAATTCTTTCAGCAAGCCTTAGATACGCCTTGAGGAGCGAGCCTACATCCCTAGTTCTCCTAAACACCTCCTTGTCCAAGTGTTCACCACGCTCATCTAAAACCCTAAAGGTATCTCCAGAGATCTCATCAGCCAGAACAACCTCGCCATGTCTATCGATACCGAACTCAAGCTTTATATCAACAAACCGCAGCCCTTTGGACTCAAAAAAGCTTGTAAGAATCTTATTCACATTAAAGCTCACTTCCTTTATACAGTTCAGCGTACTATTGTCAATTATACCAACTCTAATAATGTCTTCCTCAAGTATCAAGGGATCGTGAAGATCGTCATCCTTATAGTGAAACTCTAGTAACGGTGGATCGAGCTTTTGAAGAGGTTTGTAAAGAGGCATTCTTCTGAGAAGTGAGCCATAGGCATAGTTCCTCACAATAACCTCCAAGGGTATTATCTCCAGTCTCTTTACAAACATCCTTCTCTTGCCATCGTAATCAATAAAGTGCGTCCTTACACCACTTTTCTCAAGTATGTCGAATAGATATGAAGAGACCCTGGCGGCTAAAATACCCTTGCCCATAGCCACAGCTTTAACAAGGCCATCGGCAGCAGTAACATCGTCCTTAAACTCCATGACGAGTCTGCCCTCATCTATGGCATAAACACGCTTACTCTTACCCTCATAAATAAGCTGTAAGGTGTTCATTGTGACCACATTATTTCGTTTGTGTAATACGGTATATAAGTCACTTATTTACATGACTCATCACATCTATACATAAATAAAGCAATGATACAGAAAGTGCTTTTGGAAAATGTTCATAATTTGATGAATAGGTCAGCTTTTCATATTACATGAAATGATAGTTTCAGACAGACCCTTATTAACTCTTAGTGCTACTAGAGAACCATGGCTAAGGCGAGTTTCAAATGAAAGCCCGAGGTATGGGAATACAAATCATCGGATTAGCAGTAATAGCACTAAGCATACTGTCTGTAATCAGCCCAGCAATGCCACTAGCCTTAGCACAGAACACTACAAATGTGGGCAATGCAGCACTTCAGCAAGCTAATGCATCTAATAGTACAGCATATCAAGTGCTCTTAGCTAAAGCAAATGCACTATACCATATGTTATCAAGATGCCTAGCTTTAAACATCTCAGAGGATCTGAGGAATAAAATTGAACAGCTTCTATCTGTAAACACATCTGCTCTTAGTGTTGAAGAGCTTAGGGTGTGGGTTAATAATGCTTCTAGGCTTTTGGCTAGGGTTAGTGAGGAGGTTAGGGTTGGTGGTAGGGCTTACGCTATTGGCATTGTACTTGAGAGGTATCTAAATGGTATTAAGAAGGCGTTGGAGGCCAAGATTAAGGCTTTTGAGAAGAAATTTGGTGTTAATGCAACAGGGGCTTTAGCTAATATAACTAGTGCTAAGGACTTCAAAGAGCTTGGTAAGGTCTTGAAGAGATTTGAAAAAGATACTTGGGTACCTGCAAAACTGCAACGCTTTGCAAACATAACATTGAATGCAACTACTGTAACTGCTTTGAGAAGTGTTGCAGGTATTAAAATTGCTTCTAAGCACCTTGATGTAGCTGAAAAAGTGCTTAACAGAACTATTGTAATGCTTAGAGGGATAAATGCTTCTGAAGAAGCTGTAACAGCTCTTCTACTTGCTGTAGAAAAAATTAGAGAGACTAGGGAGATAGTCCTCAACGCCTCTAAGCAAATTATTACAACTGCAAGCCTCGCCTTTTAAGGCGGGGATAAGGGGAAAGCTTATAAACTTTCTCTATTCAGTTAATTTTGGTGATGAGTGTTTAAAATCTGTGAGCTTAGGGCGATGATAGATGGAGTATCCATAACCCCGAGCCCGAGAGGGGTAGGGGTAATGGGCCGGAGACCCGGCCCGGGATTGAACCCAAAGGGGATGTAATCCTAAACCTCCCCGCAATAGCAAGAACCCTTGCACTTCAGGGCGGGGAGGAGGTCAGAGAGTACAACTTAACTGAAGTCATTAAGCGTATCATTGAGAATAAGACAGCTGAAGCTCTAGAGGAAATAGAGGAACTTGAAAAAGAACTTCAGAACTTGAAGACTATTGCCCTTGAAAAGAATTTGACTAAACTTGTTGAAGACATAGACCTGACTTTGAGAAAGCTTGAAGAGTTAAAGAGTAGAATAACTAATGCAACTGTAGAGAACTTGGCTAAGTGGATGCGCGAATTAGCTGAAATTAAGGCGTGGATAAAGTTTATCAAGATGAAGCTATGGGAAATGCCAGTGTTAATACCCGGCAAGGGAGTTGATGAAGCATTTAACAAGACTATCATGAAAGCTAGTGATATGCTTAGCAAAGTCAAGGAGATGCTCAGCTATGTAGAGAATGCAAGTAGCAAGCTTATGTGCATTGCTATATACCCACCCCCACCAATATGCAATAAGGCATACCTAGAGAGGATAAAGCTTATGGTGAGCAAAGCTGAGGAGATATTGCAAAAAGCACAGAAACTCTATGAGCAGAGCAAGAAAATTGAAGCACTTATAACCGCAAACAAAGCTTTTGCATTACTACAGGTTGCAAAGGCGTGGCTAGAGCCCTTATACAATACACTAAAACAAAAGGAAAAGTCAATGCAAACTGCTGTAACAGGGCTTGAGGTTGAGACAAGGCTTCAGAGAGGTAAAGGGACGGGCTATAAATACACACTGACAATTAGAGTAAGAAACACAGGAAATATTACAGTAACTATAGAGAAGGCAATAATAGTTACACAAGCAGCTAAATCACTGGAAATAGGGATAAACACTGCTGTAGAACCTGGTAAAGAGATAACAATAACAAGAAGTATTGTTGCACCACTAATTATTGTAGGTAAGCCAATGCTAGAGCTACAGACCTCAATAGGAACCGTAACAGTAGAAGTAGAGGTAGACTAAGAGGTAGGTTAAAGCAAATCCTTTCATACATAACTGTCTCACAAAATCTTTTTTAACTTTATCAATATTAATAAAACCTTTTTTAAGGAAATACTGTTTGCAAGCCTTAGGTTAAGGTAGCTAGTGATGTGAAACCTATGGAATTTTTGCAACAAAGCAAACCCAAGTGTGTTTTGTTCTTTGCTGTTGGTGGTGGTGGCGATATTGCTTCAGCAACCATGCTTGCTCTCGCTATTCGTAGACTTGGTATCAAAGCTTATGTAGCTAGTGTTGCTTGGGAAAGGTTTGTAATTGACCCTATTCCTGGCCCTATACGCTTTGAAGAAATTGTTGGCAGTAAGCAGTTGGGCGAGTATTCAATGCTTGTTGATAGTGGGGTGTGGGCAGTTAGAGGTGGTAGGAAGGTTGTTTTTCAAGCTGTTAACACTTCTAAAGCTCTTGGAGAGCCTGTTCCCATTGTCGACTTGTATGGTGGGGTTCTGGGAGTTGAAAAAGGTTTGCAGGAGATTTTAAACTACTATGGTTGTGACACTATTGTTTCTGTTGATGTAGGTGGTGATATTCTTGCTACTGGGTTTGAAGAAGAGTTGTGGAGCCCTTTAGCAGACTTCATAGGGCTTGCAGTCACAGCCAAGCTTAGTGGTATTGTAGCTATTCACTCTCCTGGTGCAGATGGTGAGCTTCCGCAGGAGTACATACTTAAGAGAATAGCTATGGTTGCTGAAAAAGGTGGCTACCTATGGGCTAGAGGTGTTACTAGAGAGGATATTGAGGTTCTCAAGCACCTCCTCAATTATGTGGAGAGCGAGGCTAGCAAAGTAACGTTGTATGCCTACAGCGGGCTTTATGGTGCTATAGAGCTTA
Organism: Ignisphaera sp.; assembly: GCA_020833345.1. GTDB lineage: Archaea > Thermoproteota > Thermoprotei_A > Sulfolobales > Ignisphaeraceae > Ignisphaera. The sequence goes on along the minus strand of JAJHQM010000031.1, from coordinate 2,025 downwards.
GAAAGGGCTCTAGAAAAACCTTTATCTCTCCACTAAACTTACTTACATTCTTTCTCAATGCAAAAATTGTTGCTGAACTAAACCCTGTGGTAAGCGCCTTAAATAATGCAAAGAGTCTTGAGCAGGCAAGAATGGCGTTGAACAGACTTGGAATTTTTACAGAGCTTAACTTAGAGGAAGAGATCTACAAGCTTCTTCAGAATGGCGTTGAAATAACCGGAGAGGTGCTTATAGACATAAAGCACAGATTTAAAAAGAAAGTCAGCAAAGGCTGACGCCTCCCCGCCCTAAAGGGCGAAGCCTTCAACTATGGTGAGTACATCACTAGCCAGCTCTTCTCTTACTCATCATGTGTACACAACAGATTTCTCAGCCTTCTCCTCAACCTCGGCCATAGTCACAGCATACTGAAGCCCCTTGATAAAACCCTCAATAACAATCTTCTTATACTTCTCAAAAAGTTCTTTAATTATCTTCTCAGCCTCCTGCACCAAGGGCTTTACCTCTAAGGTTAAGCAAACCTCTGTATAGTTTACAATATTAGCACAAATCTTTGTAGTGTTGCTACCTAGCTCAACAACTGTTACAACTGAAAGCCTCGCCCTTCAGGGCGGGGATGAAATATAAAAGCTTATAAATTCTCTTTGTTTAATTGGTCTTGGTGATGAGCATTAAACTCTTTGAGCCACTGGCAATGATAAATGGTCTACTCATAACCCCGAGTCCCTAGAGGGATAGGGGTAATGGGCCGGAGACCCGGCCCGGGATTGAACCCTCGGGAAGAGGGGATGTAATCCCAAACCTCCCCGCACTAACAGGAACACTTGCACTTCAAGGCGGGGAGGAGGTCAGCTTTCCAAACTCACCCAGATCAATAACCTCACTACTACTCATACTGATTAACCTGATAGTTTTCTACAATTCGCAACACTCTTATAACTTTAAAATATCTAAACAATGCCTTGCTACTCACTTGTTAACACGTTTGAGAGATGAGTAAATGATTTTAAGGGAAGAGGCTCTAAAGTTGTTAAAGCAGTATTTAAAAGATGAGAGAATGGTGAAACACTGTCTAGCTGTAGAAGCAATCATGAGGGCTCTAGCAAAGAGACTTGACGAAAATGTGGAGCTCTGGGCTGTTTCCGTAAATAAGGTGGGCTAGAGTTGTTTAAGTCCTTTTAGGGCTATGAGATATGCTGATGCTGTGTGCCTGTCTAGTCTATATTTCCTCATCACATCGTCATGTTTTCTAGAGCTTGTTGTTCCCTTTGGGTCTACGTATTTAGCTTCTATGCCGTATAGCGGTGCCTTCAAGACTATCATCTCAATAACTGAGCTTCTGAAAATAGCTTTCCTATAGTTGTAGTTCTCATGCCTCCTATCACTGCTCCTAACCCATAGAAGCTTTAGCTTGCCAAGCACCCCTGGGTTCTCAAGGAACAACACTTTGACTCCGTGGCTGTATGCGTACTCTAGCATCTCGTGAACTCTCATGCCAATAATGCTCCTAGCTCTATGCCTGCTACAACCTTTCCTAGATGCCTCTTCGAACCAGAAGGTGTAGGTGTCTCTGAGCCTCTCATCACCATCGACTACCACTAGGTTTACCCTGTCCACATTCACATCTACACCGCCATAGAGCTTGCCATTGTTTGCACTAGCTCTGGGCATGTGCTTGTAGTAGAAGTCTGTAGGTATTGCTACTTGCAGCTCCCCTCTGACGTATAGCCTCCCACTCCTAACATTCCAAGACTTCACATATATTCTCGGCATATATGGTTGCTTCTCTCTGAGAATAGCATTGAGCAACTTCCTGTAGACACCTGATGTGCTGACTCTTAGAGCTATCCTCTTGCTCTCCTTGCTGTAGCTAAAGACTGTTACCTCTACTTCGCTTGGACTTTTAAGCGTTATGCTCCTGGGTGGGTACTCCTTCTCACTCTGTTGAAACATCAGCCAGTTAGATAACTTAACACTTCTAAAGTCTATGTCAAGCTGTCTGCACGACTCATAAACACTTCTAAC
>JAJHQM010000099.1 GCA_020833345.1 Ignisphaera sp. | reverse complement strand
GTTGAGTGGAGTGTTAATGAGAAAGTTGCTTTTGAGGGCGCCTATGCAGCCGCTATGAGTGGTGTACCAAGTTTAGTAGCTATGAAGCATGTTGGGCTAAATGTTGCTGCAGATCCCTTTATGACTAGTGCGTATACAGGTGTTGAAGCAGGTTTCATAATAGTCTCAGCTGATGACCCCTACATGCATAGCAGCCAAAATGAGCAGGACAATAGGTGGTATGGGCTTCACGCATACATACCTGTGCTAGAGCCTTGCGATCCTCAGGAAGCAAAGGATCTTACATACGTAGGGCTAGGGCTTTCTGAAAAACTTCACCACCCCTTTATACTAAGAAGCGTTACAAGAGTGAGTCATGTTAGAGCTCCTGTTAAGCTGGGTGAAGTGAGGAAGCCCAGGGTTGTAGGCTCTTTTCCTAGAAACCCCCGTAGATGGGCTGTAATACCTGAGTACGCTAGAAAAATGAAGCTAAGCTTGCTAGAGAGGTGGAAAGCTATAGAGAATCATCTTGCTCACTTACCTTACAACAAAGTTGAAGGAGATGGCAGGGTTCTTATAATAGCCTCTGGCATAGGCTATACATATGCCGCAGAAGCTGTAGAAATGCTGAGGATAAAAGCTAAGATATTTAAAGTAGCCTCACCAGTTCCCCTGCCAAGAAAGCTAGTTGAGAAGGCGATAAGCGATATTGAGAAGGTGCTTGTTGTTGAAGAGTGTGATCCTGTAGTAGAGCTGCAAGTAAGAGCTATTCTACAAGACATAGGGCTACAGGTAAAGGTGCATGGAGAGAATATTCTTGGTAGGAAAGGCGAACTAACACTTGATAGAGTAATAGAGGCTACAGCAAAAGTGTTTGAAGTTCCCTGGACAACACCAGAAGTGCTTAAGGCTCCTATAGAGCCTCCTCCAAGACCACCGATATTATGTGCAGGCTGTCCCCACAGAGCAACATTCTATACACTGAAAATTGCTACTAAAAAGCTTAGGGTAGACCCTATTTACAGTGGGGATATTGGATGCTATAGCCTAGGAATAGCGCCTCCATATGAAGCACAAGATGTGATAATTGAAATGGGCGGTAGCATAGGCCTTGCAAACGGCTTTGCACACACAGTTAAAAATAGGCCTGTAGTTGCAATTATAGGTGATTCAACGTTTTTCCATGCAGGGCTTCCACCACTTATAAATGCTGTTTACAACAGAGCTCCAGTACTGGTACTTGTACTAGATAACGAGACTACAGGTATGACAGGCTTTCAGCCACACCCCGGGACAGGTGTGAGAGCTGATGGGACACCTGGTAAAAAGGTGTATATGGAGCGTATTGCAGAGGCTATGGGCGTTGACTATGTAGAGATTTTTGATCCTTACAATGTGAAAAAAGCTATTGATGCTATTGAGAGAGGCCTTAAGGTGGCTATGGGTGGCGGCATAGCTGTTTTAATTGCTAGAAGAGAGTGTTCTTTAAATGCTGTTAGAAGTGGTAGGCTTGGTGGAGCTTATCAAGTGGATCCTATAAAATGTAAAAAGTGTATGTTATGCGTTAATGAGCTTGCGTGCCCAGCTATAATAGTTGAAAATGGAGTGCCAAAGATTATGGAGAACATCTGTGTTGGGTGTGGGGTATGCAACGAGATATGCCCTGTGAAGGCATTTGTAAAGGTAAGGTAAACATAGTCTTGGTTGGCGTTGGAGGGCAAGGTCTAATAACAATTGGGAGAGTGTTGGGAGAAGCATGCATTAGAAAGGGAATTGATATTAGAGTTGCTGAAACGCATGGCATGGCACAGAGAGGTGGTGCTGTAGAGGTATTTGTAAGAATAGGTTACGGTGTTAAAGCACCTCTTGTTCCACTAGGGCAAGCAGACTACGTTCTAGCCCTAGAAGTTTTAGAAGCTTTAAGAGGTGTAAGGTACTTGAAGAAGTGTGGCTGGCTCATTACAAGCAACACCCTTTTGCCACCTCCTGCAACAAAAAACGTACCGACAGTTACAGGGATTTTCAATGCTTTGAAAAGCCTTCCGATCAACATTATTCAAGTGCCTGCAGAAGCCATTGCTAAGGAGGTGGGGGATTTCAGGTCCATGAACATGCCATTGCTAGGCGGGCTCATAGCCTTTATAGAAGAGCTTCTACCTGTAGCCACAGTAGCAGGCGTTATTGAGGAAGTGCTTGGCTTTGCCAATAAAAAGGCTTTTATCATGGGGTATGAGGAGGTTAGGAAAATGCTTTCTACAAACAACTTTATAGGCAATGAAGTGTGTATAAAGAGGTAGAAGATTTTCATTCTCTAATCAGCAGACTTTATTATGACCCGCTTCGCCTTACCATCGAATCTCGGCAGAGCTCCAGGATCAACAACCTCAACAATGGGGGTAACCAGTATTCGCTCCCGTAACTCATATTCAAGCTTTTTAGTCAAAGCCTTCTTATCGCCTTCACTTAGCTTTTTAGCTGCCTCAACCTTAACAACTAAAATGTCTTCAGACGGTCTTCTCTCCACTATTATCTGATACTCATTTCCAACAAGGGGATTAGACATAAGAACTGTTTCTATAGCTGTTGGCCATATGTTTACTCCGTTTATTATGAACATGTCGTCTGTTCTTCC
>JAJHQM010000098.1 GCA_020833345.1 Ignisphaera sp. | reverse complement strand
TCCCTGGGCCCCCTACACAGAAAGCTTCCTTAAATTAGTGTAGTACTTAGAGTGAAAGGTCTGATGATATTATTCAATTCTTTGTAAGTAGAAATTGCCAGGCATAGTTAGCGCACTTGAAGAAGCTAGATGATGTACTAGAGGAAGTGTATATAGAATGTGAGTGTCTAGACCCTCTATATGAGTATTGCTGATAATAGCAGAGTTGCTATTACGTATCTAGTATTGGCTGGATTGTAGTAAGAAGCATGCATACATAAAGCTTCTGATCGCCCGTGAAACTCCGTATATCAGTCCATACACTCCGTATCCAAGAGCCCTCTTTTCTGGTGATAGCGCAGATCTGCTATTTACGCTCTCATTATTGTCTTGAAGCACCCTAAACGATATGCTTGGTCTTGAAGCCTCTAGAGACTTTAGCCTTTGGGTATAGAGCAAAAGCTGTAACAACTAGAGCTATTGAGATTGTGCCTGGTATTGCAAGTACTGAGAAAGCTATTGAGAAAATTGTTGAGGTTAAGAAGCTTAGAGCCTTTGTAGCATTGCTGAGTGCTGATGAGAGGACTTGGCTTTGTGAAGCTATTGAAAATCCTGACACACTCTTTACCAGAGAGAATGCAACTTCTTAACAAACTTGTTGAGCTAAACCTAGTGGTAGATGATGTTCCGAGTAGAGACCCAGATCTATGGGTTGATGAGCCTCCCCTGGAGAAGGACCCTGAGCTTGGCATTGGGAGGCATGTTGCTTGGCAAACACCATTGCATAGAGAAGCTGTTAAAAAAGCTTTGCAAAAAGTTTAAAGCATGTTTATAGCACTAGCCCTAATTTCGTAGCAGCTTGCTGAGGCAGGGGTATTTTAGCTTCTTTAAGCTTTTCCCATAACAATACCTGCTTTAAAGCCTAAGGTCTTGAGAATTGCGGTGTTACTTATAATGTTTAAAATCTTGTTTTAGTGAAAGCTCTATATGAGTTGTGTTAGGAGGTTTTAGGTTATGAGTGTTGTGATTGTACCTAGAGGGAGTGCGAGTAAGGCTGTGCTTGATGTTCTAAAGAGGTATATGCTTACAGACGATTTTGACAGGGCTTTGAATGAGCTATCCAGGCTTATTGATATCGAGAAGTTTGCAGAGTTTTTAGAGTGGCTTGAAAAGAGCTTAACTATCTACAGGCTACATGGGTTTAGCCTTGTTAGGAGTGTGAAGGGAGAGGTAATAACCATAGCTGTGTACCTAGAGGATTGCGGAGAGGGTGAGCGGAGCACAACAGCAAGCCGTGTTAAGGGTTATCTGAATGAGCACGAGTTGAGGAATATAGCTGAAAACATGACTCTTGTTTACCTAAAGGGTTTTGAGAAGGTTGAAGCAGAGCTTTTCAAAGAACTTGAAAGCACCGTGCAGAAGGTTTTAGCTGTTCTTAGGGAGTATGCTAATATTGTTCAAGGCTTTGAGGTTATAAGAGATCCTGACTGGGGCTACACTATAACCATTACCCTTAGTTCTAGCGCTAGCGAAGCTCTTAAGCTAAACCTCAGGTTACAGGAGATGTTCAAGGGAATTCCAGTGGTTGTGAAGTGGACAGGGCCAAAGGATATATCTGATGAGGAGCTTGCTGATTACCTAGTCAAAATACTGAATATAGGGGGGTTTAAAGCAAAAGCATCACCAGGTTTTAGTGCTGTTGAAGCTGTTAGAGAGATTAGAGAAGACTAATGGCATATATAGACACAAACGTCTTGCTTAGCTACTACTTTACTGAAGATGAGAACCACACGTGTGCTCTAAATATTGTTAAAGAAGCTTAGAAGTGAGCAAAGAGAGATTATTATATCACCACTAGCAGTAGCAGAGCTATTTTCAGTAATATCTAGAAGAATACATCAATACAAGTTACCTCCCCACATCAAACACCTTGACGAAAAGACAAAGGTTAGTGTACTCGTAAGACAAGCCCTAAGCATCTTAAACCCTAGGGTAATAGATGATGAACCAAGACTAGAACAGCTCAATGAATTCAAAGCATTTCACATCTTCGCAAAGACTGTAGATTTAGCACATAAGCTAAAGCTCAAGGCTTTAGACTTAATGCACATTGCTTACACAACAAATTTAGCCAGTAAAGGACTTGCCAACACTATAGTAACGCTAGATAAGGAGATTAAAGAGAAAGAGCCCTTTCGCAGCTGTTTCTAGTTTCATAAAGGTTTATAAGGCTTGACATTACCATACATTTTCATGAGATTCCCTGTGAGGGGTGAAGAGCCTTCAGGGCTCTCCCCGAGGGCAGCAACCCAAGGTGTGGGGTCCCCGGGGTGGCCCTGAACGCCCCCAAGCCCGATGAAAACCCGAGTGGAATGCAGGGGAAAGGAGATGATGCTATGACCATAAAACAATATGAATCTATATAAGAGCTGAACCCCTCTCAAAATCCTTAGTACTAAGAATCCTAACACCCAACCTCCTCACCAACAGTACACATAAACACCTCTAAGACGCTCCACCTCACATATACAACAACACAATGTCATAATGCTAAGAAGGTACAGCACTTATATCTTTTATTTTGACAAGGCTTTCCTAGACTTTTGCAATGCTTAAGACCCTTTGCATTATTAAAA
>JAJHQM010000097.1 GCA_020833345.1 Ignisphaera sp. | reverse complement strand
CTTTTCATAGTCTCTTTCGTATTGGTAAACAGGTATTTCAAGGTCTTTGCAGAACTCCTCTACTACTGCTAGCTTTTTGAGCTCATTGATATCGATTTCTAGTTTTTCAGGTGGGTTAATAACCTCTTTCTCTACTCTCAGGTAGCCGTTTGGCTCTTCGCGAAGCCCTATCAGTACTATGGGTTTTCCAATGACCCATGCAAATACTTCTGCTTGCTTTCTAGCATAGTTATTTATTGGGTATAGCTTAAACTCGTAGTATGTTTTGCTATTCTCATCATATAGATCTGGCTGAGCAGATATGTATAGCGAGTTTTCAAGTCTTCTAAACGCAGTCCTGGGCTTCTCCCCAACAACACCTGCACTAAGCAGTGCTGAATAAGCCCTATACGCCTTTATAACAAGGTCTCTCCTATATATCCCCTCAGCCCTTAGCCTAGCAGCTACCTTTCTAGCAAACCAGCGGGGTATGTGCATATACCCAGCCCAGTTGTATATGTGATTTGCGAGAGCATACTCCTCCTCAAAGATCTTCCCAAACCTCTGCAAAACCTCATCACCAGCCGGTGGCTCACTCAATAACTTAGCTACATCTGTAGCCCTAACCACAAAAACCTCAACAACCTCACTACACCTCTCCTCAGCATCTCCCATGCCACTCTCACCACACAACTACAATAAACACACCGAGTGCTTCCTAACACTACGCATCTTAAAAAATGTAGTACATCAATATGCAAAAGAGTTTTCACACTCAAATACGCTAATACAACACCATTAAAACTGCTTCACAGTTCTTAGAAAAATGCAAATATTCTCTATTTCTTACATTCAAAAACCACCTTAGCAAATCGGTTTGCCACTTTAGCAGGCTTTGCTAACTTTCCTTACGTGCAAGGTGAGTGTGACTAGCGCAATTCCGGGGTGGAGTTCTAGCGCTGTGAAGAAACATTATAGTGTAATGCTGAGTTATGTGAGGAGTTTCTAAAATTCACACTTGTACTACATGTGCAATTCTATGTATATTCATGGGCAGAGCTATTAAGGTTAAATATGCTTGTGTACTGAAAGAGCAGTATGTAAGGAAATGTTTTAAAGAGGCGTTGAACTTCTCATTGAGGTAATGACATGGTTTAAGTTGTGTTAGTAGCATAGTTAAAACTTGTTTATAAAGCGCTTTGTAGGTAAATAAAATTGTATAAATTTGCTTTTCCCGTGTATTTTTAGAAATAGTGTGTTACTAAAAATTCGTCAATAAAGATTTATAAGGTGTAAAAGCTGGTATTAAACTCGGGTGAGATTGTGATGCATGAGTTAAAAGTTGTTTTATTAAGAGTTTTTGAGAAAGAGAATGTTAGTGATGAGGAGGTTCTAGAGGTTGTGAAGAAGGTAACAACTATGCGTCCAGGTTCTGTAGTTGTTTACATGCATCACGTAATGGATTTCTGCCACGAGCTGTTTCAATTAATAGAACCTGTGTCAAATAAGCCTCTTTCTGGCGAAAGAACGTGGATAGGAAATTACTCAGTTGAGGTTATGCCAATTCAAAAATTCGCTCAAAACTATGGGTCAAAAAGCCTAGTTGCAGAGTTTTACAGGTTCTGCAGCAGCAAATCAATTGACGTGCCAAAAATTATTCAGAAATACATGTCAAGAAAACTAAATGTAGAAACCATTAGGTATATTCGCGGCAAGCCGAGTCTTGATGAAGAGCTGGAAATGGTTATAGAGAAAAGCTACAAATTCTTAGCAGAAATAAAAATTGAAGTCAGTCCAGTAGCGCTGGCCATACCTGTATAACTACACAACTTTTTCACTAAATTTCTCACTTTTTAAATTCTTGAGCTTTGCAATAGTAGTTAGACTACAGCTTTGTTTTGTGTTCGAGGAAGAGGAGGTGAAATGCGTTGGTAAGGTGCTTTGAATTGGTATTTATTGTGGGCTAGGTGTTAAATTCTTGATATTAGTATGGCTGATAGGGTTAGTGTTGAGATTGTGTAAATTGCTGTAATGTTTTGTGATGCTGTAAGTAGGTGGGCGTATGCAAAGCTTCCAAGAGTCCATGATATTCCATATACAAGCCCGTAGACTCCGTAGCCAATGGCTCTCTTTTCTGGGGGTAGTATATCGGCTATTGAGGCTCTCATAATGGTTTCAAAACAGCCCATTGTGATTCCCCAGAGCCCAGACATGGTGTATACAGTTGCCTTAAGTACTGCATCTCCTGTGCTGGCTATGCTTGGTGTGTAGATGAAGAGTGTGGTTGCTAGGAGTGCTGTTGCTGGGGCTAGGTATAGTGCCTTAAACTTTACTCTATCGTATAGAGTCCCTATGGGCACGGCTATAATGGCGTCTGTAAGCATTGCAATGGTGTATGCAAGAGCTATTTCAGCATCCCCAAGGGCGTTCCAGTACTTTAGGAAGTAGGAGACGTTCATCCAGTGTACATAGCCTAGGGATAGAAATACTGTTGCTAAAATGTATGTGTAGAAGCTTTTGCCAAGACCCCTAAGTGAGATTCTGGGCTGGGAAAGCTCAACTGATTTAAGGCGTGGATATAGAAGAGAGGCTGTAATCACTAGTACAACAGATGCTACTCCTGGTGCTAATAAAGCTAGAAATGCTGCTCTATAGCTATAGTAGAAGCTAATTATTGTAGCCACTAGCAGAGGACCTGCAACAGCTCCTAGCTGGTCCATTAGCTCATGTATTCCAAAGCCCTTTCCCCTACCAATACCCTC
>JAJHQM010000096.1 GCA_020833345.1 Ignisphaera sp. | reverse complement strand
GTTCCGTGTTCTAAAACTCTTTAAGGCTAAATTAAAACAAGGCCTACAATTATTTCTTTAAATATATGCTATCAAATTGCCTGTACTTCCATAGCTTGTTGTGTTATTCATGGCAATTGTTTTAAACTAGCCCTTCAGGCTTCTTGGTAGTAGTTTTTTGTATTAGAGGCTCTTCGCAAAGCTTCATTTCTGCGCCTGAGAGTAGTTATGTATATTAGCTTAAAGGCAAAAAATTTATATTTTGCTTTAACCTTGCTCTCCTCCAGTATTGTGTAAACTTTAACACTTTTAAACATACAGACTGTGTGGGTGTGCTACTCATGAGTGATGTGAGAAAGTTTGTAGTTGGTATAGCTGGTTTAGATAAGCTACTTGGTGAGATTACAGCTCCTTACACACTCCTGATTGGCGGACATCCTGGCGCTGGTAAGACCACTTTTGCTACTGCTATTTGCTATGCTAATGCTCTTCAGGGGAGGAAGTGCCTTTACATGACTTTCTATGAAAACAAGGAGAAGCTGTTTAAATTCATGAAGAGGCTTGGCTTTGATCTTGAGTCTCTAGAGAGAAAAGGTCTTTATAGTTTTGTTAACCTTCCGCAGACACTAGATGTTGAAATGGTTGTCAGTGAGATTAGCAGGCTTGTTGCTGAAGGCTATGAGATAATCGTTATAGACTCTATTACAGCTCTCCTAGAGCCTATAAAGGGAGATGCTGCGAAGAGAGCGTGGCTACTCAACTACTTTTACCAGCTACAAAACCTTGTAAACGGGCTAGTGATTTTAATAGCAGAGCTTCCCTTCGGAGAGGAGAGGCTAGGGCTAGGCTCAGTAGAGTTTGTTGCAGATGGAGTAGTGCTGCTTAAGCATAGAGTTGAAGACGGTTTTTTAACAAGACTTGTAGAAGTGAGGAAAGCACGAGGATCACCAATACACATAGCAGAAACGTACTTCACAATGGCAGAAGGCATAGGTGTTAGAGTGTTCGCACCGCCACTACTTGAAGAAATTCCGCCAGAAAAAGAAGAGACTTTGATATATGATGTACCTGGATGGTTTTTAAGATTGCGCAGAGGTTATGTAGTGAATTTCTTCCATCCGCCAGAGCCTGAGTTAGGCATAGACTTTTTAATACATAGTATAGCAGTTACTTTGCGAATGCGAGAAGATGCAAAGCTTCTTGTTATTAGCTATACACGCCCAGCTTCAGTTCTTCGCAGAGCTGTTAAGAGGAGGCTTGCTAAATTTGGATTAAGTGAAGAAAAAGTGGATAAGCTTTTAGATAAACATGTTACCATCGTAGCTTTGAATCCCTATGCACATAGCCTTACACAGCTAGTTGCACGCGAGTTAACAATCATAGAGCAGCACAAGCCTGACACCGTCTTCTTCTGGGGCACGCACATACCTAGAGCTACTTACAACTATGCACTGTGGTTAAAAGAGCTGTTCAACGAGCTTATGTACCTAAAGTCTAAGGGGATAATAGTTGTTAGATCAGGCCCATGTATAAATAAGCAGGCGTGTGATGCCGAAGCCTCGCTGTCTGATGTAGTGGTTAAGTATGTAAGAACGTTTAAAGGAGGTGTTATGGATGTCAAGTTCTATATGTACGAGAGGTTTAAAGGTCTTACTGGAGTGGTTCCAGCTAGCGGAATTGATGAGTTTACAAGAAGATGTGCAGAAGCGCTAAAAGCATACATTGAAAAGCTTTAAATGTTATAGCACTTGTTTCAGTTTTTCTTTGAATTTTTGTGGATTATTTAGTAAGCATGTCGCTAATTCTTCTTCTACATCCAGCTTATTTACTTCCATTAGTAATGGTCTTAGAAATAGGTGTTTTACTGCAAAGTAAGTCGATGTTACGTCACCACCATACTTGTTCATAAGAACTGCTCTAAGCTTATCAGGTTCATCAAGTAAGAGATCTACACAGCCCTTACCAAACATTTTTCTACATTGAGCTTCTAAAACCTCAAAATAGCCAGGAACTCTACTTTGCATAAACCTCTTAATAATAACAAAAACCTTAGCTCTGTCCACACCTACTCCCTTAACAATCTATACCCTACTTTTACAGTGATTAACGTGCTCAAAGCTAGAACCTATGAATATAAGAAGAGCTTATAAGCTTTACTACAAATCAATTCAAATACATTTTGAATCTCATTAAAATTGCTTATAAGCAGTTGAAAAATATTAATAGAATTTTCATAGCCTATACTGACCTCCTCTCCGCCCTAAAGGGCGAAGGTTCCTGTTAGTGTGGAGAGGTTTGGGACTACATCCCCTCTTCCTGAGGGTTCAATCCCGGGCCGGGTCTCCGGCCCATTACCCCTATCCCTCTTGGGACTCGGGGTTATGAGTATATTAAATGCTCCTACTAAGTCTGCATTAAATACTTTATTCAGTCTTGTACATTTGAATAGTCCACGTTTAACTCTTTTACCACATTTCTCCTTATGAATTGGACACTTAGATGATGTATACGCCTCGTTTACGTAGACTATTACTATCCCGTATTCTTCTGCAACCTCGTAAATTCTTCTCAGCAAGTAGCCATATGTCCATATGTGGACATTGTTAAAGTTTCCATTCTCCTGGGCAATGTATTTGGGGTAGCCAATCTTTATAATAGAGACCCCCATATCATAAAGCCACTCAACAGCATGTCTAACTCTTGAGTCAATATAAGACTTAACCTGCCTCCTCCATTTAGAGTAGATAGACCTGAGCCTTTTAGAAGTCTTCAAACC
>JAJHQM010000030.1 GCA_020833345.1 Ignisphaera sp. | reverse complement strand
CAGCTCTTTGAAGCGCTGTGCGTCTTGTGCCATGTAGACGTTGTTAAACATTACATAGGCTTCTCTGCTCTTCTTCATAATCTCCTTCACTATTTCAGCTAGTTTTTGCAGGTCTTGGTCTGTGTACTTGTACCTGTAGTTAACCTCTCCCTTGCCAATCCCGTGGAGCCTGAAGTAAGCAATGTCTTTGTCTACTGCTGGAAGTGTTTTGAATGGGTCTACAACGTGAACAAGGTTTTTGAATCTAGAGACAATTTCTGCGACTTTACCTGGGTTCTGAAGCCATGTGCCCCTAGGCTCCCAGCCTATGACGAAGCTAGCTGTTGCTACTGATGAGAAGAACTCTACAGCATTCCTAAAGTTCTCTTCTGAATAGCCAAAGCTCGGGGGTGTCTGAATAACAACAACCCTTGCGCCAAGGGCTTTAGCACCCTCAGCAACCCTCTCCCAAGCCTCGAAAACCTCTTTAGTCGGCCTCAGAAAGCCGTACCTGTCAGCAAGCCTCTTATCAGGCACTACCTTTGCCCTCTTCCAAGTTGGGGAGTCCAGGGGATGCGAAACGGCTTGCCAAGCCTTCATAGCAAACACAAAGCCCTGCGGAGCTTCAGAAGCCAAGCTCCTCAGCTTCCCAGGCTCAGGAGGGTTGTAGAAGGTGTCCTGAAGCTCAACAGCATTAAACACCGTGTAGTACCTCTGCCTAGCCATGCAAAAACCACAGCAGCCAATGTAAAGCATATCAACACCCATTATGAAAAGTAGTGGTCAAGAGTATTTAAGTACTCAGATAAAAGCTATAAAGAGTTCCTAACCTCAAATAACTAAGTCATTTAGCAATGCAGTGCACTAGCATTTAGCAAAGTCCTGCATTAGCTATGACTAGCCATGGTAATAACAAGCACAATACCTAAGCTGCTCTCTCCTCTTCAGAAACCCTTATTAGCTCTCATATTACAATGCCATATTATGGTATATCCAGCAGTGAGTGCTGTTTGTATTCGTGTTTCCAAAGAGTTGAAGGAAAAGATGGATAGGCGTAGAGAAATTGTTAATTGGAGTGAAGAGATTATGGGGTTTATTGAGAGAAGGGTTGAAGATTTAGAGCAGGAGAAGGCTATTAATGAACTAAAGGAGTTCATAAGGGAGCTCACCAAGGTGCCTCTTGATGAAGCTGTGGGTATGTGAGAGAAGATCATGATAGTTATTGACGCCTCAGCAATTATAGCTTACATACTTTTAGAAAGTGTATAGCGAGAGATATCAGAGTACACTAGAGTAGAAGACCTCTGTACTCTATAGATCACTTGTTAAAGGAGGTTGCAGGTGCTATTTTGAAGTTCGCATTTGTTAGAAAACTTGCTAAAGTTGATGATGCTCTGTAAATGTTTCAACTCTTGGAGATTAGAATGTTATTAGAATGAGAATGTGTTTTATTCTAGGGTTATGCTATCCAGCACCTTCCAACTCGTATATACATTTTTTGAGCTTTGTTCTTCAGTTCTTCAATTCTCTTGCTTAGTTTTATTGGTATTCCCTCTATGAGTGCTGATAGTGCTAGTGGATTGCCTTTGTTCACCATGTTTACAAGCTCTTCGTATGTATAGATGAATGCATCTATCTTCTCTCTCCTAAGCTCTGCGGCTATTGAAAACCTCTCTAAAATGCCTATGTTTTTAGCGTCATCGCTAACTATTAGCAAGTCGATATCACTCCACTCACCACCTCTACTCCTAGCCCACGACCCGAAGACTAGGGTAGCTTCAATTCTAAGCCTCTTTCCAAGCTCAGATAATGTAGCCTCTATACGCTTAGCCCAAGAGCTTTCAAGCGTTGTTTCACCTACTCAATAATTTTGTTGGCTGAGTTAAGAGCTCTTTCAGCTACAGCACTGTCGTAGTATAGAGCTGGGTATCCAGACTCAAACGCGTTTGGGTATCTCGATGGAATGTAGTGCCTATCAAGCTCTCTGGCATAGGTGTAGAGCTCTTCTGAAACCCCTTCAACATCCTTTAGGTAGTCGAGCAGCTCTACTATTGTGCGACCCCACGCGCTTCTTCCATGTGCATAGAGAAGAGCTTTAACAGCTTTTTCAGCTGCTTGCTGTGCTTGAAAACAGCTCCACTCAAAGTACCCATCCCTAAAGCTCTCTACAGCAGCGCTAAGGTCTCTAAGTGCCTGCATAAGCCACCTCTTAGCCTCCTCAAACCTCTCCAAGCCACACCCCCGCTACAGCTCTTCTGGATGTATAAAGGTGCTTGGATACCCTTGCTTCTTTACAAAGTCTTCAAGCTCTCTGTCTATTGTTAATAGCTTTAAGCCTTGTGATAGGGAGATTCCGTAGAGCATGTTGTCTATGAGGTCTCTGTGCCCAGCTGTGTACAAGTTAAATGCTGTTTCCAAGGCTTTTTCATCTACTCTCACACAATTCAAGTCTCTCTTTAAGAGCTTTAGCCCTTCAAGCACAATGGCTAGGTCTTCTCTCTTCACAACCTTTACTACTTTCCACAGGGCTTCGAGGATGCTTAAATCGCTGTAGTAAAGCTCGTGTCCTCTAAGCGTTCACCACTCGCCAAGACTTGTAATTGCCTGTGGATAGCTGTAATTACTTGGCGAGTGGCTCATCACGCTACCCCCGAGCCCCCTCACCGCAGTAGCTCACCGCTAGTTGCCTAGTGGCTCAGAGCCCTGCGGGTCTCGGAAACCCGGGGACACTGGTGGTTATTAAGTCTCTTAGGTTTATAAATTTTGTAGAAGCTCAGCACTCTCTATAGCCCTGAGAAGTATTCAAAATATTTACAGCTATTTATAAATCACTTCAAATCTGCAATAGCCTAGGCAAAGCCTTCATAATGGCTTCGCTTGTTTTAAAGCCTAGGAATGGCAGGGTGAAGGATGTGTCAAGAAGTATTCTCAAGCTTTTCCTGCTCACGTAGACTCTCCTCCTCAAGCTCTTCAAAGCCTATGTGGCCAACCTTAGGTCCGTGAACAGCAAACCAAAGAGCGTCTCTCACAGGCTCTAAAACAATTCTATCCTCTTCGACATAGAGCTTGAGCTTCATACCCTCAACAATACCGAGCTTCTCAGCCACAGCCTTCGGAATAGCCACAAGCCTCTTCCTAGAGACCTTGACCTCAAACACAGGTGCAAAACCCATACACACTAAGCCCAGTACACACAGCTAAGACCAGCTATATAAGCTTAACCCAAGATAAGGAGCTAGCCTGGGGACTAAGCCTCTTGAAGTACAACGTGAACAAAATTTCAATTGTTTTGCAAAGTTTAGTAGCATTTCCCATATGGATAAGCTTAAAGAGTTTTTCACTGCTACAACTCTTGCAGGTGCTGAGATCTGTGCCTTACCTAGATGTTGAGGAGTTTGATAGGTGGATGAAGAGTGCTTTGAAGACTCTTGAATCTGCTAAAAAGGATTTGGAGTTTGAGTACTATAACTGGGCTTGTTTTAAAGCACATCAAGCAGCTGAAAAGGCTTTAAAGGCTGTGTTAATTGGTGTTGGAAGGCCTAGAGCTGGCCACTCTCTAACATATTTGCTTAGGTATTTATCTGAAGTTGTTGGTGAAAAGCCTCCTGAGGAGATTACCTATGCTTGTAGTGTTCTTGACAAGTTCTATATTCCCACTAGGTATCCTAATGCGTGGGCTGAGGGCATACCAGAGGACTATTATAGTAGGAGAGAAGCTGAAGAGGCTATAAGGCTTGCTACACGTGTTATTGAGTGGGTTAGTGAGCTGTGGCAAAGGTTATTGAAGAGCGGGTGAGGGAGAGAGAAGAGGCTGTTAGGGGGGCCAGAGAGTTTGCAGTGTGTGTTTCTCAAAAGCTTGGCAAAGTAACAGCAATTCTCTTTGGCAGTTTTGCTAGAGGAGATTTTAATGTGTGGAGCGATATAGATGTGCTCATAGTTGCTGAAAACCTTCCTCAAAAACCTCTAGAGAGGCTTAGCACTATTGATGTATGCCTATCGAGGTTTCCAAGAGTAGAGCCCATACTTATAACAATTGAAGAGTTTGTCAAGATGAAGAAGAAAAGTGTTGCTGTTATAGAGGCTGTAGAGAGGGGTATTGTGTTGCTAGACATGCTAAACCTTATTAGCACAGCCTAGAGCTACATAGGCTCCTCATGGAACTCCCCAACTTCTCTGTACAAGATGCAAATTCCTCTACAGCATTACTAGATTATTAGCTAGAGTTGCAAGGTTTTGCTTGAAGAGGTTAGAGGATGTTTTATAAAGTGAGCTATGTTAGTTCTGAGAGGTATTGCTCTATGTACTGTGCGTGGTCCACTATTCTCTCGATGTGTCTCATTATAATGGCTTTAACCGCGACTTCTCTTGATACTGTTGTGCTGGAGGTTACTTCGAGAAGTACGTTTTTGTAAGCTTCGTCTACACGGTTATCCACTTCATTTACAATGCCTACTCTTTTTGGTGAAAACTCTATGAGGTCGTTGAGAGCTGCTTCAACAGCTTTTTCAGCTTCTCTAAATGCTTCTGATAGGTTTGCCACGGTGCTCAGCCCTGAGGATGGGGCTAGCATAGAGTCTATTCTTGCTATTTCTCTACAGTACCTAGATATTCTGTACACATCGTAAGCTATGCTTATCAGCACGTGGGATGCCAGTAGCTCTCTCCCCAGGGGCTGTCTCCTGGCTATGAATACAAGCACCTCGTTTACAAACTCCCTCCGAATTCTATCCAAAATCGCTGCCGTGTTCTCTATTTCTCTCCAAAACATCTTCCTCTGCTCAACATCGCTTACAGACATGAGCTTTTCAGTTACCTGCAGAATCCCCTTGATGTTCTGAGCCATGCGGATTAGTATGCCTTTTAGCTTCTCAAGCTCAGCCGTAGTCAAGGACACTAGATCTCGCCTCGCAACAGCTTTTGAGCAATTTCTGTAGAGGGGCGTAAAAACAGTTGTTGTGCAGGTCCCTGCTCAACAACCCTCCCATCATAAAGCACAGCCACGTAATCAGCAACCCTTGCTGCTTGGTGTGGAGAGTGTGTAACCATAACCACTGTGACTTCGTCTTTTAGCGAAACTATTGCCTCTTCAAGCTTCCTAGCGTTGACAGGGTCGATATTGGCGGTGGGCTCGTCGAGAAGCAGAAGCCTTGGCTTCATAGCCAGAGCCCTTGCCAAGCACAGCCTCTGCCTCTGCCCACCGCTAAGCTTGTGTGGATGGTCATAAAGCCTGTCCTTAACCTCGTCCCACAGCATAGCCTTTTCCAAAGCCCACTTAACCACTTCATCAAGCTCCCTCTTGCTCTTAGCAACGCCATTTATCTTCGCAGCTACAGCAACATTCTCATATATGGTCAGGTGTGGAAATGGGTTAGGCACTTGAAACACCATGCCAATGTATTTTCTCAGCTCATAGGGGTCTGAGTGCAGAGCATCAAAGTTTAGAACCTTTACAAAGCCCTCTACCCTAGCCCCCTCAACAAGGTCTATAAGCCTGTTTATAACCCTAAGCAGAGTTGTTTTGCCAGATCCTGATGGGCCCATGATTACAAACACGGTGTTGTAAGGTGTTCTCAGCGTTACCTCCTTCAGTATCTGCCTATCACCAATATAAACACTCACGTTATTCATTTCAACTGCAAACATCTATAGCCTCACCTCTTTAACAATAAGCTTAGTTGCTAAAAACACCATTAGGTAGGCTAAGAGGAGGAGTGCTGTAGCTCCCCACGCAACTTGGTGCCACACTGCATAGGGAGAGAGAATGTAGTCAAATATTAGAAGGGGTATGGCATCCGCAGGCGCTGTTGGTGAAAAAGATACCCCTGTTCTAAACCTTCCAGCTGTGAAGAGAAGAGCAGCTGTCTCCCCCATCACCCTAGCCACTGTCATGAGCACCCCAGTGGTGAGAGCTTTTCTAGCTACAGGTATGAGCACTCTTACCACAGCACCCCACCTGCTCATAGCTATTGCAAAAGCAGCTTCTCTGTATACTGATGGTACTGAGCGTAGTGCTGTAGAAAAGTATGTGTAGGTATAGGGCAGGGCAATTACAGCCAGTGCAACTGCTCCTGCTAAAGCAGAAAAGCTCTTCATAGGCACAACAACAAGTGTGTAAACAATCATTGATACAGCTATTGTTGGAATACTTGCAAGAGGCTTTGCAATAGCGTCAACAGCTAGTGAAAGTGGGTTACTTGGAAACTCTGCAGTGAGAATTGCTGCAAACAGGCCTAGAGTAACTGCTATTGGAAGCGATATGGCTGTCATGAGCAGGGTTCCCGCAATTGAAGGCGCTATACCTCCAACATCTTTTGAAAGTGGTGTTGGTGGTAGGTCTGTGAAGAAGCTTGTGCCAGCCTTGGCAATAACTGCAAACCCGTTTACAAAAACTGTGAGTATTATGTGTAGAACTGGTGCTATTGCCAGTACTGAGAGGGCTATTATTAGGCACGTGAAGAGCTTTTCCCTTAGCTTTCTCCAGCTATACAACTACCCTCAGCCTCCACCTAACTATAGTTGTTGAGCCATAGAAACTGAGCGCAATGGCTATCAACACAACTACTAGTATAGAAGAGTAGAGAACTGTTTCAGCATACTGATAGAGATAGGCATTGGCAAACTGAGAAGCTATTAACGCAGATACTGTATAGCCTGGGGCAAACAAGCAACTACTCAAATACATAGAGTTACCAACTGTTGTAACAGCAATTGTTGTTTCACCAAGAGCTCTTGCAAACCCCAGCACTAGTGCCGCTATAATTGCGGGTCTTGCTAAAGACAGCAAAATCTTTATAGACTCATACCTAGTTGCGCCAATACCATAGCAAGCCTCTCTATACATCACTGGAATGCTCTGGTAAGCCTCGAGAATAAGAGTAGTGACGTAGGGAACTATCGATATCCCTATAGCAACTCC
The DNA here is from genome assembly GCA_020833345.1 of Ignisphaera sp. Taxonomy (GTDB): domain Archaea; phylum Thermoproteota; class Thermoprotei_A; order Sulfolobales; family Ignisphaeraceae; genus Ignisphaera. The sequence goes on along the minus strand of JAJHQM010000030.1, from coordinate 5,983 downwards.
TGCTGCAAACACGGAAAAGCCTGTTACGGGTTTGCAGGAGAAGAGTGGTATGAATGGTAAAGCGCTGTGCAAGGGCTCCATAGCGAACTGCTTTAAGAAGGGCACGAGGTATTGAGAAGCCCACACAGCATATACAATTGTTGGCATGCCCCCCATGAGCTCCACAATAGAAGATACAACACTTTTTAAAGCACCCTGCAAGTACTCAGCTATTGTAATTGCCAGTGGAATGGAGAGAATGAGTGCTGTGAGCAAGGCTATAGCAGATGTTGTTAGCGAGCCTATTACTGGGGCGAGAAGACCATACACTTCTCTCTCAGGATTCCAAATACTTGAAGCAAATAGTGCAAGCCCGAAATGCTGAAGTGCGTCTAGAGAGCGCAGGGCTATTGTTGTAACCGATACTACTAGTACTGCTAGTAGTGATATGGAGAGTGGTAGTAGTGATAGAAAAAAGAGCTTATCTCTTTTGGAAAACACTATAGTACCCACCATAACATGGTGTAAATCACTGAGACACAATTTCGCCAGCTGCCTTAATCAGAAGCTCTCTCACAGCTTGAGGAGGCGCGATGTAGCCTTCTATAACGTGGTTATAGCCTTCTTCTGCAACCCACTTTAAGAATAGCTTAAGAGCCTCTGCTTTCTTCGGATCATCGTATTTCTTCCACAGCAGTATATGTGTTGGCCCTAGTATTGGGTAGCTCTTTTCACCAGGTGCGTAAATAACGCTGTCTAGAATTTCGCTAAAGTCGTCAAGGGGTGTTGTGGGTATCTTTGCGTTTTTCAAAGCTTCTTCAAGTGTTTCTCTTGTTGGAAGCACAAAGTTTCCTGCAGCATTCTTTATAGCAGCTATGCTGAGGTTGTTCTTAATGGCGTAGCTCCACTCAACATAGCCCACGCTGTAGGGTGTTTGCATAACACTCTGAGTGACACCCTCGTTCCCCTTCCCACCAACACCTCTTCCAACAGCTTCAACAGGCCAGCTAACGCTCTTCCCAACAAGCTCCCTTGGCCACACCCCTCCAGAGGCCTTGTAGAGAAATGTTGTAAATAGCTCTGTTGTTCCACTAGAATCTGACCTATACACAGCTATAATCTCTTTATGTGGTAAGAGGTGGGCTGCGTCAGGATTCAAATTCTTTATGTAGTCATCGTCCCAGTACATAATCTCACCCTTGTAAATCTTAGCTATTGCAACACCGTCAAGCCTCAGCACCGCGCTTCTCGGTAGCTCAGGAATGTTATAGACCACGACAACAGGGCCGAAGAGCCATGGGACTTGGAGCACGGAGCCCTTGTACTGTTGCCATTTGTCTCTAGATAGAGGCGGGTCGCTACAGCCAAAATCGACAACCTTTTGGAAGAACATTGACTGCCCAGCTCCACTACCAACAGACTGGTAATTTACTTGAACTCCATACTTTTCCTGGAATATCCTCGCCCACTCAGAGAGCTGAGGGTAGACAAAGGTTGCGCCAGCGCCCTGCAAAACCACTCCCTGCAAAATAATACTGGTGCTTGTAGTAGTAGCGGTCTCTCTACCTTCTCTATAGATTTGAAGTGCGCTGTAGGCAACAGTGATTGCTATGATGAGTACAGCTAGAGCCACTGCTACAACTATTTTGCGCATGTACATCACCTGGGTTTATTAATTCTAGCACCAGTTTATATAAGTCTTTGTGATACACGTTTATAGAAGCTTATACTTTTCTTAGATGCCAGTGTATAGCTAGGGATGAGTTTATAAATATGTTTATCAGTATTGGGCTAGGTTCTTCTCTATGTAGCTTAGCACATAAGCTAGCTTCTCTTTGTCTAACTTCTCCAGCCAGTCAATTGTGTTTCCGTAGTATGCAGGCTTTTCTCCAAAGACTATGTCTAAAACCTCTAGTGCTAATTCTTCAGTTGTTTTAGCTGTTGCATCTACCTCTATCACCATGTCTTCACCCAGCTCCTCTACAGCATTAACAGTGCAAATAGCGAGTAGCTCTGCTTCAACATTTTCAGCAACTTTTTTTGAGTTCCAGCCCCTCTTCTCAAGTATGTGTATAAGCTCTACAGGGCTTTTCCTAAGCACAATTACAAGCTCTAGCACATCCCTAGGCACTATTTCAACATAGTGACCAACTATTATTAGAGGGCCCTGAACCTCGGCTAGCTCTGCAATGGCTTTGCCAAGCCTATTCTCATCAACTATATAGCTCCCCCTATCACTGTCATAAGCTATGACATAGCCTTTACTTATGGCAAACTCGCTCAACTCCACAACAGCTAAACCCAGTTCTCTAGAGAGTTTAGAAGCTAAAGCACTTTTCCCAACACCAGGAACACCTGAAATGCCGAGAGACTTCATTGCTTTAACCCAAAACACAACATCTTATTATGCATACGGCTAAGAGGCTTTTATGGTTTTAAGAATGTGCCTTGCCTATGAAAAGCCCTGTGGCTTGCATGGGCTCGGCTTTGCTAGGTGTGCTGTGTTGCGTGTTAATAAGGGTTTAGGCATATGAGTTTTCCTTAAGAAATTTTTATTCTAGTGATATGCTTCAAGTATTTATGCAGAGGCTCGGCTCCTTATATAGTATTGGCAATAGTATAGAGGTTTTTGGGAAAATCCATGGTCTCCTTACCGGACTTTGAAAAGAGATGGGCTGGAGGCCCAACTGTTGGAGATAAGTTTAAGGAGTTGTTTAAGAAGAAGGAGCCTATAAAGCAGAAGCTCGTAATGGCGAGCTATAAGATAAGGTCTATGGTTAGCAGGCTAGAGGTGTTTATAGAGAGGCTTAGGGAGAGGGACAGGACGCTGTTTGAGAGAGTTGTAGATGCTCTTACTCAAGGCGATGAGATTAGGGCTGCTATGTATGCTAATGAAATTGCTGAAATTAGGAAAATGGTTAAGCAACTCACAGTAACCCAGGTTGCTCTAGAGCAAGTTTCCCTAAGGCTAGACACTGTGATAACAATGGGCGATGTCATGGCTGGGCTCATACCCGCTGTTGGAGTGATAAAGGAGCTTAAGAGCGTTGTTAAAGGCATAATGCCAGAGCTCTCTCTAGAGCTTTCAGAAATAGAAGAGGGCCTGAGAGACGTTGTGATATCAGCTGGAGAAGCCCTTGGAATGCCAGCAGGAGACATCTACACAACTCCAGAGGCTAGGAAAATCCTTGAGGAGGCTAAGGTAGTAGCGGAGCAGAGAATGAAGGAGAAGTTCCCAGAGCTACCCTCACTTGTCACAGCAGCTGCTCAGAAGGGCACAGCTCCAGCAACAGGCACAGCATAACACCTATTCACTTCTTTTCCAAGCTTTTTTAACACATAAGCTTTTTAAACCATAGCACTTCTCTAACCACAAGTACTTAAGAGTAGTGTTCTGAGGAGCGCAGGTGGCTTTACCTATGAGTACTGTGAGTAAGTTTGTGGGGGTTGTGAAGGGGTATAGGAGGGGCGGGGCTAGGCAGTACAACAACCAGGTACTTGTACAAGTGTTTACAGATCCGAAGGCTGTTGGAGGACTTGTTGGTGCAAAGGTTATTGCAAGAGATGCCCACGGTAATGTGTATAGAGGTAGAGTTGTTAAAGTGCATAGCTTTAAGAACTATGTTGTGGTGGCAAGGTTTAAGCCTAACATACCCGGGCAACTAATAGGATCACATGTAGAAATTGTTGTGTAGAGAACAGCTTTTAGAAAAGGCTTTTTGCACTTCTATACCTAGTCAGCTTAACTCTGACTAATCATCTTCTCATTTTTGCCGGGTTCTCATCACTATAGTTTTAGAAAAGTGTATCTGGTTATAAATGTGTTTAGAGAGAACTCTTTTCTTGAGGTGCTTTAGGCGTGGAGTTTGCAGTTATAGCACAAACGCTAGAGATCTTGGAGAAGACTACTAGTAAAATTCAGCAGGCAGCTACACTTGCCATGCTATTTAAAAAGACTCCTCCTAGTGTTATAGACAAGGTTGTTTACTTAATCCTTGGGACTCTGTGGCCCGATTGGAAGGGCATGCCTGAGCTTGGCATAGCTGAAAAAGGTATTCAAAAGTGTATAGCACTGGCGACAAACACTACTGAAGCTGAGGTTGAGAAGCTTTACAAGTCTCTTGGCGACTATGGGGCAGCTGTTGAAAGGCTTAAAATGAGTAAGCAGGGAAAGGCAGCGGGGTTGACAGCCTTTATAAAGAGTGCTAAGGGTGTGCAGGGGAAGAAGCTAGATGTAGAGACTGTTTACAACGCCCTTGCCAAAATAGCCATGCTCCAGGGCGAGGGGAGCAGGGACATGAAGCTAAGGCTGCTAACGGCATTGCTAATGGATGCAGAGCCTAAGGAGGCTAAGTACATTGTGAGGTTTGTAGAGGGGAGGCTGAGGCTTGGCGTTGGGGAGGCCACAGTAATGGATGGGCTTGCCTCAGCATTTGGAGTGTCAAGAGATCTCATTGAAAGGGCTTACAACGTGTACCCGGACCTGGGGGCAATAGCAAAGCTCATAGCTGAAAAAGGAGGCTCTGCTATTAGGGATATAAAGCCCGCTCCAGGCATACCCCTGAGGCCAATGCTTGCAGAAAGAGCTAGTGACCCTGTTGAAATTATGAACAAGGCCGGGGTCCCAGCTTTAGCAGAGTTTAAGTATGATGGTGAGAGAGGGCAGATACACAAGAAGGGTGAGAAGGTGTGGATATTTTCAAGAAGGCTAGAAGACATAACTCATCAGTATCCAGATGTAGTTGAAATGGTTTTAAAGCATGTGAAAGCTGATGAGGCTATAATTGAGGGGGAGATGGTTGCTGTAGATCCTGAAACAGGAGAGTTTAAGCCGTTTCAAGAGCTTATGCACAGAAAGAGGAAGAAGGATATACACGAAGCCGCAAAGGAGTACCCTGTGGTAGTCAGGCTTTTCGACTGCCTCTATGTCAATGGTGTTGACTTGACTAAGAGGCCACTGCCAGAGAGAAGAGAGTGGCTTAAGAAAATTGTTGAAGAAAGCGAGGGGTTTAAAATTGCTGAACATACTCTTGTGAAAGACACTAAAGAGCTAGAGCAGTTCTTCTTAAAGGCAATTGAAAGTGGCTGTGAAGGCCTTGTGGTCAAGTCTCTTGGCATAGACTCTGTGTACCAGGCCGGTGTAAGGGGGTGGCTGTGGATAAAGTACAAGAGGGATTACAAGAGCGAGCTCTCAGATACAGTAGACCTTGTTGTTGTAGGGGCTTTCCATGGGAGGGGTAAGAGGGCAGGCACCTACGGAGCACTCTTGCTAGCGGCATACGACCCAGATACAGATAGGTTTGTAACAGTTTGTAAAGTTGGAACAGGGTTTACAGATGAAGAGCTAGCCCAGCTACCCAAGAAGCTAGAGCCCTACAAACTACCACACAAGCACCAGAGAGTCGATAGCGAGATTGAAGCTGATGTGTGGTTCGAGCCAGCACTAGTAATGGAAGTTGCAGGAGCAGAAATAACACTTTCACCAGTACACACATGCTGCTGGAGCTGGGCAAAGCCAGAAACAGGAATATCAATAAGATTCCCCAGGTTCATAAGGTGGAGAGAAGATAAATCACCAACGGAAGCAACAACATCGAAAGAGCTCTTTGAAATGTACCTCAGAAAGCTTAAGAAAATAGAGAAAGCAGAGCCGAAGGCGGAAGAGGTATAAATGAATTAGCAGGGCTTTGACTTAGAATAAAAAGAAGTGCAAAAGCCCTGATTACTGCAGGGAGTGTAGTGCATTTCTAGAGAGCTTAAGGAGATGAATGGCGGGCTTGGACTAGCCGATGTGAGGAATTAAGGGTATTTGCTGAGCTGTTTTGATTAAGGGAGTTCTCTATGAGTTGGATAAACAGCTTGCCTATGCGCTTTCTAACGGCTATTGATTAGTTAGGCGTAGCAAGTTCTTTATTTCAATGTTTAAAGTATTTATTTCCCTTTGTTGCAGAGCTCCGTTTGGTGTCTCTATGAGTGAGGCATTGCCTGGCTATAGCGGTGTTGC
>JAJHQM010000029.1 GCA_020833345.1 Ignisphaera sp. | reverse complement strand
CAAAACCTTTAAAGCCCAACACACCAAACAAAATACACAGCGCCGCGGTAGTATAGCCCGGTCAAGTATGCGGGCCTTTCGAGCCCGTGACCCGGGTTCAAATCCCGGCCGCGGCACTAATAACAAGGCACACTCTAATCACTTCTTAGCAAGCCCTAACCTAAAAAATATGTGCAACAAGTAATAGTAATATACCAAATTCATTTTAAAGGTGTAGTGCTAAAGCAAGTTTTTCTCGGCTTTGCATTAGCATGTTGTCGTATGGGTGAGTTGAGGAGGTGGTGGGAGCAATGGAATGCCTTAAGCTTACTCAACATTGTTGCCTTGCTAGAATTTCACATAAGCTTATTAAGGTTGGCATAAGCAGTAGTGTAGCAGGAAATAGGTGAGACTTTATGCCAATTAAAACCAGTGCTCTTATTGCCATAGCCATAGTATTAATTGTTGTTGCTGGTGTTGGTGGTTATTTTGCTGGTGTTTCAAGTGTTTCACCAGTTGTAACAACAGTTACATATACAGTAACAGTACCATATACAGTAACACAAACAGTTACAGTAACACCAGCACCCACAACCCCAACACCAACTCCAACCCCTACACCAACCCCAACTCCTACGCCAACACCAACACCAACACCTACTCCTACCCCCACACCAACTCCAACCCCTACACCAACCCCAATCCGCATTACCTTGAGAATGGGTACTGCTAAAATAGGTACGACAGGTTATATGATTGCTGTATACCTTAGTGATATCTGGAAGAGAGAGTTGGGGTATGATATCTATGTGTATCCATATGCGTCAACAGATGCTAATGTTAAAGATCATGCTGTAGGTAATTTAGAAATGTCTTATACGAATGATATGTTGCTAATTGACCTCTATGCTAATGGAAAGGTCTTTGGATTCTTTACAGGTGTGCTGGATGCTGCTAAAAAGCATCCTGCTCAAGCTGTTTGGACATACCCAATGTGGACTCATGTTGTTGTACCTGCTGATAAAGCTGGTCAGTATAAGTGCTGGTCTGATTTAAGCGGTAAGAAGGGGTTCTTAACACCAAAGGGATTTGGCAACCACTTAAACATGTTGAGAATTCTCGGAGCATTAGGTGTTAATGTTACACATGTTGAGCTACCGCTTTCTGGTGCTAAGGTTAAAGAGGCTTTTGATAGAGGAGAAATAGACTTTGTAGCTGTATACACAGGCGGTTTAGCTTTAGCTCCATGGGTATCAGAATTAGAAATGCTGATGAAGCTAGCTCCAGTAAACTTCTGTCCAGGCGAAGTTGAGAAGCTGAAGGCTGCAGGAGTCCCCATAGTAACATTTGATGCCGCTCAATTCTATAAGAACAACAAGGGTATGGGAAGCATTATGGCAGTACCAACATACTTTGGCTGGGCCGCTTCAGAAGATGTTCCAGAAGTAGCTGTTTACAACATGCTAATAGCACTAGAAAAGAATATAAAGGATTATGCAAGAATGGTTCCAGAGCTAGGCATAGCAGCTGAAAACTTTACAAAATTCCAAGCAGATGCAACAGCATCGCTAGTCCCCTACAAAATACCTATACACCCAGGCCTTGCTAAGTACCTGAAGGAAAAGGGCTTGTGGAACCCTGCTTGGGATCCCTTAGTGCTAAAGACTTGACCTTAAAAACAAAAAAAACTTATTTTTTTAACTCTAATATTTGCTACCCAGGTTATAAACAATGAGTAAGGTAGCTAAAGCTCTTTACATAGCCTACATGTGTATTGCCATAGCGTTTTTAGTGAAGATGCTACACTACTTCATAACTGGTTTGGGTGGGCCAATATGGCATACAGTAACTGTTGTGCCTTTATGCATAGCTTTAGCAGCCTTGTATCCTGTGGCCCGTGGGGAAAAGCTTTATAGCAAACTTAGCTACACTGCAAATTGCGTCATAGCCCTTATTATTGCAGGTATTGGTGTAGGTACATCAGTATACCTAACAGTAAACTATGAATCAATACTTTTAGTTAGGGCTGTTGTCCCTTCTCTACTAGACATATTTATAGCACTGCTACTGCTATTTGCTGTGTATGAATGGCTGTGGAGAAACAATAAGGTAATACTGTTTCTAGCAATAGGGCTACTTATCTACGCAGTTTACGGGCGGTACTTCCCCGGCGCTCTATGGCACCCAGGTATTCCGTGGTTAAGAGCCTTAACATCTCTGACCACGGAATTTGAAACAGGCTTGTTTAGCACCTTAGCGCAAACAGGTGCTACAACAGTTGCAGGTGTAATACTTATTACAGCTTTGGCAACAGCTTTTAGAGTTCAAGACTCAATAATAAGAATTATACTGAGCCTCGTTAGAAAGAGAAGGTACTTAGTTCCTGAAACAGCAGTAATATCCTCAGCCATGGTCGCCATGGTCAGCGGGTCTGGAGCAGCAAATGTTGCAATGACAGGGCAATTCACAATACCGCTAATGAAGAGAGCAGGGCTTGCACCTCACTGGGCAGGTGCAACAGAAGTTTCTGCAAGTGTTGCAGGTTTAATAACGCCTCCGGTTATGGGTGTTGCTGCGTTTATAATGGCTAACATACTCGGCGTACCCTACTGGGAAGTTGCTGTAAGGGGCTTTGTTATAGCAGCAATATACTACATTGCTCTCTTCTTCTCAGTTGCATTAAGAGGTATTAGGATGATTGGAAAGGGCAAGACTGCTGAAGACCTAATACTTATGAAGCCCAACAGATTTGATGTAATTAAATTCATACTGTTCTTCACAATAATAGGAGCACTCATTGTTGTTCTGGGTATATACTGGTGGGACCCAATGACAGCAGCGTACATGGTTGTAGGGATATTTGCTATACCCTATGCCATAGTAGAGCTTCTATCCTATCCACACTCTACGCTAAAGGACAGGGTAAAGCACTTGGCTGAGTGCTGCAAGACCTTTGTAGAAGCGTATGCACGTGAGGTTTCAGGACTTGTGCTGCTCCTAGCTGGGTTAAGCATGATTGTAGGCGTATTTACAATTACTGGCTGGATTATAAAAATGCTTGGCTACATCGTTGCTATAGGTGCTCAAAACCTCATACTAGTGCTAATCATTGCTTACTTCACAGGGCTTATACTAGGAATGGGGCTTCCACCTTCAGGAATATACGTATTGCTATCCTCACTACTATTTGCAGCGCTATGGCGATTAGGTGTAAATCCATGGATAGCGCAGTTCTTCTTCTTCTACACATCAATACTCGGAGAATTTGTGCCACCAGTTTCAGTAGCTGGTGCTGTAGCTGCTAGAATTGCTAAGGCAGACTACTTCAAAACAGTTCTAAGCGCGGCTATATACCTATCACCACTATGGGCAATGAGCTTCATCATCTACACGAGACCAGAGCTTGTAACACCAACACTAGCCGCAGTTACTAGTGCTATAGAGGTTGCGATAGGCTTTACAGGACTTGCAATAGCCATGCAGCACCCCAGAATAAGCTCCAGTAAAGCAATTGACACAGTGTTTAGAATAGCTATTGGGGTACTGGGAGTGCTACTAGTATTTAGAAACGTGCTTAACATAGTGGGAGCACCACACTACCTACTACTAGCAACAGTAACAGTACTAGATGCTATAGCCCTTTACATAGCCTTTAAGTAAAAGCACTTAAGACTTCAATGCAAAGTACTTGGCAAAACCACACTTTTTTATAGAGTATTTACTTGTTTTAATTGTTAAAGCATTTATATTTTTACCTTACAGAGGTGTAAAGAAAAGCCTTATTAAGAAAAGCCTCTATATATAGAACACGGTGTGTTGGATGAGTCAAGTAAAAAAGGATTGGTTTGCTCTTGCAGAAAAGTTTCACAAGCTTTACGGCGGTAAGATAGAGATTTCATTTAGATGCCCCATAACAAGTCTTGACGACTTTTCCATATGGTATACACCGGGAGTCGCTGAACCGTGCAGAAGAATTCACCAGGGTGGCGAGGACCTATCCTTTGAGTATACCTGGAGGTGGAATGCAGCTGTAGTGATTAGCGATGGCACAAGAGTTCTTGGGCTAGGCAACATAGGGCCTGCTGCAGGGCTTCCTGTTATGGAGGGAAAGGCACTTCTCTTTAAGTATCTTGGAGGTGTTGATGCATTTCCACTTGTGGTGAGAGAGAGGGATCCAGACAAGTTTATATACATTGTAAAGGCTTTAGAGCCAAGCTTTGGAGCTGTTAATCTTGAGGATATAGAGTCTCCAAAGTGTTTTTACATACTTGAGAAGCTTCAGGAAATTCTAGACATACCTGTTTGGCATGATGATCAGCAGGGCACAGCATTAGTCAGTATAGCTGCTTTGGTAAACGCTTTGAAGATTGTTGGAAAGAAGATTGACCAAGTGAGAATAGCCATAATAGGAGCGGGGGCTGCTAATGTCTGTACCTATAGGTACCTCAAGGTCTTTGGCGCCAAGCCTCAGAACATGGTTGTTGTAGATTCTAAGGGTATTCTGCACAGGGAGAGAGAGGACATTGAGGAGATGAAGAAGGAGAATCCATGGAAGTACCAGATAGCCATGGAGACAAACCCTGAGTGTGTAAAAGGCGGAATTCCTGAGGCGTTAAAGGGAGCTGATGTTGTTATAGCGGCCTCAAGGCCAGGGCCAGGTGTGATCAAGAAGGAGTGGGTTAGGGAAATGAACAAAGATCCAATAGTTTTTGCTGAAGCCAATCCCGTTCCAGAGATTTGGCCGTGGGAGGCTAAGGAAGCGGGTGCAAGAATCGTTGCTACTGGAAGAAGTGACTTTCCAAACCAGATAAACAACAGCCTTGGCTTTCCAGCAGTATTCAGAGGTGTGCTAACTGTTAGGGCTAGGAAAATGGTTGATGAGATGTTCTACGCCGCTGCAATGGCTATTGCCAAGTACACTGAGGAGACAGGAATTCATGAGGAGAGGATCATAGGGTCTATGAATGAAACAGAGCTTTATGTAAGAGAAGCCATGGCTGTAGCTGAAAAAGCTATGGAGCTAGGGCTAGCTAGGAGAAAGCTTTCTAGAAGTGAGTTAGAGACAGAGATTAGAGAGCTTATTGAAAGGCCTAGGAAAATTATGAAAGCAGCACTGGACAGCGGGCTTGTAAAGCCAATGCAGTATTGAATAGGGGAAGCCTAGGCACCGTTTTGATGAAAGCCCGGGGGTGTAAGTATATGGCTGTCTCTAAAGACCTCATAACTAAAGCCGTTGTAGAAGGTATTAAAGTGGCGTCCATATACCTACCACCAGATGTAAAAGAAGCCTTGCGCAAAGCATATGAGGAAGAGACTAACTCTGCTGCAAAGGCTCAGCTTGAAGCCATACTTAAAAATATTGAGTTAGCTGAAAAGCTAAAAGCCCCCATATGTCAGGACACAGGCCTTATAACATACTACGTTAGGATTGGAGCTAAGTTCCCGGCGCTAGATGTTATAGAAGAGGCTTTAATTGAAGCAGCTCGCATAGCCACGAAAGAAATTCCGCTAAGGCCTAATACCGTTGACCCAGTTACAGGTCGTAATCCTGGTGACAATACTGGGAGGTATGCTCCTGTAATAATATGGGATGGCATTGATCCTAAAGGTGACTACCTGGAGGTTACGGTTGTTCCCAAGGGTGGGGGCTCTGAGTATGTAACTGTGTATGCAATGGTTCCACCCGGTAAGGGGCTTGAAGGTGTCAAGGAGGTTGTTCTCGATGCTGTTGTAAAGGCTGGTGCAATGCCTTGCCCACCAACAATTATAGGAGTTGGTATTGCAGGCCTATCTGATGTGGCTATGCACTTAGCCAAGAAGTGTGCTACTACTAGAAAAATTGGTTCAAGGCACCCAGACCCTGTTATAGCGGATTTAGAGAAAAAGCTTTTAGACATGGTCAACGAGCTGGGGATAGGCACAATGGGTATGGGGGGTAAAACAACAGCACTTGCAGTTCACATTGACTATGCCTATAGGCACCCAGCAACATATGCTGTAGCTGTTGCATTCTTCTGCTGGGCTGCGAGAAGAGCTACTGTAACAATTAAGTCTACTGGTGAGTATACTGTAACACAGTAGTTTTGTGGGGTGGGCTTTATGGCTGAGTACAAATTGAAAACACCTCTCTCTGAGGAGGATGTTAGGAAGCTACGTGCAGGGGACATAGTTTATCTCACAGGAGTAATCTATACAGCTAGAGATGCTGCACATAGGCGCATTATGGAGTACCTGAAGGCGGGCAAGCCCCTACCATTCGACTTAAGAAACGGTGCCATATATCACTGCGGCCCAGTCGTTGCTAAGAAAGATGGCCAGTGGATAGTGGTGGCAGGAGGACCTACAACAAGTACTAGAATGGAGCTTTACGAGTATGATGTTATTGAGAAGCTGGGAGTCAGAATGGTTATTGGCAAGGGTGGTATGGGTAAGAAGACAGCAGAGGCCTGTGTTAAGTATGGAGCTGTTTACGTTACTTATACAGGTGGTGCAGCAGTCTTAGCTGCGCAATCAATTAAGAGAGTTATAGATGTTCACTGGCTAGATTTAGGTATACCAGAAGCTGTATGGGTACTTGAGGTAGAGAACTTTGGGCCACTAGTCGTAGCAATAGATAGCACTGGTAGAAACTTGATAGAGGAAGTAGTTGAAAAGAGTGTTAAGAAGAAAGAAGAGCTTTTACGCAAACCGCTGTAAATAATCACTTTATACACTTTATAAAACAATAATTTTTTCTTTTTTAATCACAACTCTCTCTTATGTATTAAGATGAGTGGTGATTAAGTTAAATGCGTATAGGGGTGTTTGTGTGTCATTGCGGTGTAAATATAGCTGGAACTGTTGATGTTAAGAAGGTTGTGGAGGAGGTGAAGAAGCTTCCTGATGTTGTTTATGCAGCAGACTACGTGTACCTATGCTCACAGCCAGGCCAGGAGCTGATAATAAATGCAGTAAAGGAGCACAAACTTGATGGCGTTGTTGTGGCTGCCTGTACACCATCACTACACTATGAGACCTTTGCCAAGGCTGTGGAGAAAGCTGGTTTAAATAGGTATGTGTATGAAATGGTCTCTATCAGAGAGTTTGATAGCTGGGTTCATGCGGATAGGGCTTTAGCTACTGAAAAAGCGATAAAGATTATTGCAACAGCTGTTGCAAAGCTTAGAGGTGACAAGCCTTATGAGCGTGCAAGACTTGATGTGATTAGAAAGGCCCTGGTCGTAGGAGGGGGCATAGCAGGAATAACTGCAGCTCTATCGCTTGCCAAAATGGGTATTCCTGTGATACTAGTTGAGAAGTATGCAACCATAGGAGGAAAAATGGCAATGCTTCATGAGACTTTCCCAACACTTGACTGTGCTCAGTGCATATTAACGCCTTTGATGGCTGAGGTGGCCAGGCACCCCCTAGTAAAAATCTATACACTAGCAGAAGTTGATAGTGTTGAGGGGCATGTTGGTAAGTTTAAGGTTAAAATAAAGATTAGGCCAAGAGGTGTTAGAGTTGAGGACTGCAGGCTCTGCGGGTTCTGTGAGAGGGTGTGCCCAATTTCTGTCTCAAGCGAATTTGATAGAGGGCTTAGCAAGAGAAAGGCTATTTACATACCATTTGCACAGGCAGTGCCATCAGCATATGTTGTAGATTTTGAGCACTGCAATAGATGTGGCCTTTGTGTTAAGGTATGCCCTACTAAGGCTGTTAACCTTGAAGAGAAGGAGAGGGTTATAGAGGAGGAGGTTGGGGCAATAATTGTTGCTACAGGCTATGAGCTTTACCCATTAGAGAAGATTCCTGAGTACAGCTATGGACCTGAAAACGATGTCATAGACTCACTACAGTTTGAAAGAATATTGAGTGTTCAGGGGCCAACCCGAGGGGAGGTTAAGAGGCCTAGTGACGGAAAGCCTGTAAAGAGAGTAGTGTTCATACAATGCGTTGGCTCACGAGATGTAAACCACTTACCATACTGCTCTAAGATATGCTGTATGTACACAGCCAAGCACGCACTACTATTCCTTGAAAATGTGCCTGATGGCGAGGCCTACGTGTTTTACATTGATGTTAGGGCTGCTGGCAAAGGTTTTGAAGAGTTTGTAAAGCGTGCTCAAGAGCACGGAGCTGTGTATATCAAGGGCAGGGTCTCGCGAATATACAAAGATAAGTTAACAGGTGATGTAGTTGTCGAAGGCTTTGACCTTCTAGAGAATCGCGAGATTGTGATTAGAGCTGACTTGGCTGTCTTAGCCCCTGGTATAGTGTCGGCCTTGGACAAGAGGCTAGCAGAAATGCTCAAGGTACCTGTAGATCAATTCATGTTTGCAGCTGAAATTCACCCCAAGCTTAGGCCAGTTGAAGTTGCTTCAGCAGGTATTTTCATAGCTGGCTGTGTTCAAGGACCTAAAGACATACCTGACAGCATAGCTCAAGCATCTGCCGCAGCTGCTAAAGCGGCAGAGCTACTAATACAAGGCTATGTTGAGAAAGAGCCTATTGTTGCAGAAGTTGATAGGGATAAGTGCAACGGTTGTAGAGCGTGTGTAACAGTATGCCCTTACGGCGCTATAGAGATTGTTGAAGGAAAGGCTCGTGTAAATGAAATTGTGTGTGAAGGCTGTGGTGCATGCACAGCCACGTGCCCTGTGGGAGCCATACAGTTAAGAAATTACCGAGAGGAGCAGGCTCTTGAAATGGTTAGAGCTGTAATGAGGGTGAGGTAAAGTGTCGTGGAGACCTAAAATAATTGCATTCTTCTGCAGGTGGTGTGCTGGTGCAGCAGCTGAAGTAGCTGGCGTGTCAAGGTTGCGCTACGACCCTAGCGTTGTTCCTATAATAGTTCCTTGTACGGGTAGGATTTCGCCTTCAATGATTGTAGAGGCCTTCTTAAATGGAGCTGACGGAGTACTTATTGGAGGTTGTCACACTCCTAATGACTGTCACTATGTGGCGGGAAACTTCAAGGCATTCAAGCGTGTGTATCTGCTTAAGAAGCTCTTACAGGAAGTAGGAGTAGAGCCTGAGAGGCTTAGGCTGGAGTGGATTAGTGCTACTGAAGCACCTAAGTTGGTAAAGGTAGTTAATAGTTTTGTTGATGAGATTAGGAAGTTGGGTCCGTTGGGTGGTAAACATGCTTAAGCTGGCAGTAATACCTGGGGGTATATGTGGAGGCTGCGACGTAGCACTTGCAAGCCTAGGTGAAAAGCTGGCTGAAATCCTGAAGTATTATGAAATAGTTTACTGGCCTATTGCTGTAGACAAAAAGCTTTCAAACCTTATGAACATGAATCACATAGATGTGCTAATATACATGGGCGCTATAACTACTGAAGAGGATGCAAAGTTAGCAAAAGAGCTTTCAGCAAAGGCAAGAGTTAGAGTAGCTTTAGGGACTTGCAGTGTTTATGGAGGTATACCGGGTCTTAATGCACTATACAAGCCTGCTGACATAATCAAGACTATTTCACTGCTTGTAGACACAAAGCTAGAGAGCAGCGCATTGGGGCTTCCACAGCCTGTTCAGCACATGGCGTACACAGATGTTGTTGAACCAGAGGTTCTCGCCCCCGGATGCCCACCAACAGACAAGGTCCTTGACCAGCTAACTGAAATACTGCTAAACTATGCAAAGTCAGGAAAGCTGGAAGCCAGGACCATGTTATTAGGGGATTCCGAGTCCCTATGCAATAACTGCCCCAGAAACCCGAAAACAACAAAAATTGCAATGCCAGGTATTAAGAGGCTGTATGAAGTTAAGCTAGATTCAAATAAGTGCTTTCTTGAACAAGGTGTTCTCTGCATGGGGCCTGCGACAAGAGCTATATGTACTCATCCATGCATAAAGTTTAATTACCCGTGCATAGGGTGTGGAGGTCCTGTGGAGTGGGGTTCTGATAGTGGGCTTTCAATGATCTCTACACTAGCATCAGTGCTTCTAGTAGATGATGAGAAGAAGTTGCTAGAACCAGGGCTAGCCAGAGAATTAAATAAGATACGAGATGTTCTGGGGACATTCTATAAATACACTCTTAGGAAATCCAAAGCCTATGCATTGAAAAATAAGGCTGGTGGTGAGGGTTAAGGCATGGCAGACTTTAATGTTGTGGCATCTTTAGACCCTCTTACACTAGTCGAAGGAATAGCGAGAATTGTAGTAGTAACCAGCGGCAATGAGGTTAGAGCACTGTATCAGATAATGGAGTTTAGGGGATATGAAAAGCTGGCTATAGGGCGGCATGTAGAGGACATGCCAAGGCTAATGTCAACTATATGTGGCGTTTGTAGCTGGTCGCACCAGTTAGCATCAGGCAAAGCTGTTGATGCGATATTTGGGCGTGAGTTAACTACAAGAGCTAAGCTTACTAGAAATCTTGTAAACTACATACAGGTTCTTGATAGCCATTTGCTTCACATTAGCTTCATAGGGCTTCCGGACTTGGCCTTATGGGGTGAGGCTGAGAGAGACATAATTAAGCTAATGAGTAAAAACCCTGAGGTTGTTTCAGCGGCACTCAAAACCCGTAGCTTGCTAAAGCAGCTTGAGAAAAAGCTTGTGGGTAAAATACAGCACGGGCCTTTAGTTGTTCCTGGTGGTGTGTGTAAAGGAATAACCAGGGAGGAGATAGTAGAAGTTGAGAAGGTCCTACAAGAAATTAACAGTAGCATAGAGCTGTTTTACAAGTTCTTTGACGAGAGGCTTGTGAAAAGCCAACTATTTAAAGAGCTTTTACAACGAGATGAGTTCACCATGAGGGGCTATAGCATGGGCCTTGTCAAAGAGGGGGCACTGGAGCTCTATGATGGGGCACTGAGAGTAGTTGATCATAAGGGTAGGACTGTGAATGAGGCTGGCAATCCTGTGACATATGCTGATGTTATAGGCGAGGCTATGGCTAGCTGGAATTATGGTATGCTACCCTACTACAAACCAGCTGGACTAAAGCTATTTAGTGAAGAGTCAACAATATTTGTTGGCCCTCTTGCTAGGCTAAATGTTGCTGAAAAGGTTCCTGGTGAAAAAGCTGGTGAGGAGTATAAGAGACTTGTTGAAGTAGCAGGGGGTAAGCCTATGAGCAATGTAGTGCTTTACCACTGGGCAAGGCTTGTAGAAACACTGCACTGCATTGAGATGATTAATGAGATTATTAGAAACCCTGCACTATTTGAAGGCGATGTCACAACTCTTGCTGGCGAGTCTAGGAGTAGAGGTGTGGGTATTGTTGAAGCACCAAGAGGCATTTTAGTTCACGACTATACTGTTAATAGTGATTTCACAGTTACAAAGGCTAGGGTAATCACGCCAACTACAATTAATAACACTGCTATTAACACAAGTCTAAGCAAGGTTTCTATGCAATTAGCTAAGGAAATTAAATCTGCTGGCAAGCCTAGTGCTGAAACTGTAACCATGTTAGAAAGCATTGTTAGGGCTTATGACCCATGCAATAGCTGTGCCACACACTGCATGAAGATAGGTGAAAGAAGAATTGTTACATCATTTCGTATTGTTGTCATAAATGAGAAAGGTGATGTGTTATGGCAAGGCTAGTCCTAAGCCCAAGAGAGCTTAGAGAGTACATCAGGGAGCACACAGGAAGAGAGGTAACAGCATGCATGCACTGCGGAACGTGCTCAGCAGTTTGCCCCGTTGTCAACTTTATGGATATGCACCCAGCAGCTCTCGTCAGAGCTGTGCAAAGAAGTGCTATTGACTTAGGCAACCTAAAGGTTATATGGGCTTGCATTTCATGTATGACATGCGTTGACAAGTGCCCACGCGATGTAGCGCCAGGGCTTGTAATTGAGACATTGAGGCAGCTTGCTCTTAGAAATGGTATTGAGCCTAGAACGTACAGCCAAATGCCAATAGATGAAACAACGCCATCAATACTACTAGTCTTGTATTCACGTAAAGGCACTGGGTGATGAATCTATGCAAGTATTGCTCTACTACCCCGGATGTTCTATAAAGAGAGACTTTCCAGAAGTGGAAAAGGCATCATTAGCAGTATTAGCAGCCCTAGGGTACAAGGTTGTCGAGCTTAGGGATTGGTATTGCTGTGGGGGGTTCCCTGGCACGCTGGCATGGGATCACATCAAGTATGTATCTGCCTTAAGAACGCTTTCAATGGCGTATCAGCAAGCCCGTGAATTGGGTGCGTCAACAATTGTTACGCTATGTGCATTTTGCTATAATACACTTAAACAAGCATCTCAGCTACATGAGGGCAGTCTGGAGATGTATAAAAGAGTTGCTGATTACTTAAGAGATGAGTTTGAGCCTTATCGTGGAGGGCTGAGAGTGGCGCACTTCATTGAAATACTCTATGAGAGGGTCAAGGAGGTGGCAAAGCTTGCTGAAGGAAGGCTAAAGAAGATTAAGGTAGCGGCATACTATGGATGTGTGTTACTAAGACCAAAAGCTGTTGCTGTGGATAATCCTGATAATCCTCGCATAATTGAGGAAATTATTAAGGCACTTGGCGCTGAACCCGTTACATATCCTTACAGAACTTACTGCTGCGGATCTTTCCAAATACTTGCAGAGCCTAGCATTGTTAAAAGAAATGTTGAGAAAATTGCAGCAAGCATTGCAGGTAGTGGTGCAGAGATTGTTGTAACACCCTGCCAGTTATGCCTCTATAACTTAAGGAAGTACTCAAACTTAAAGATACTTGACCTATCAGAGCTTGTGGCATATGCCATGAACTTACAGGAATCACTAAGCCCAGAGGTATTAAGAGCTGTAAGAACTTTTGAAAGTAAAACTTAAAATGTAGGTGAAGGCATGTAGGTTCACGGGGTTGGAAGAACATGACTTCAAGTAGTGAAGCTCATCCAAGGGAATACATAACCATATACTTTAATGGCGAAGCGTATAAGGTGCCTAAGGGCTTGACAATAATGAAGGCTCTTGAGTACGCGGGGTTCAGATTTACTCGTGG
>JAJHQM010000095.1 GCA_020833345.1 Ignisphaera sp. | reverse complement strand
TTAATTATAAAGAGCGTTTGTAATTTAATATGTTAGTGTGAATCCACATGGTTAGAGATGTGAAGTGCTTTAATAAAATTGGATGCGTATCTGCTCTCGGCATGGGTACGTGGGGTATTGGTGGCGGCTACTGGATTCCTGACTATACAAAAGATGCTGAGTGGATCGAAGTTTTGAAGACAGGGCTTTTGCTTGGAATGAGCCTTATAGACACTGCTGAAATGTATGGTGGTGGGCATAGTGAGGAGCTTGTCGGCATGGCTATAAGGGGGTTTAGAAGAGATGATGTATTCATAGTAACAAAGGTTTGGCCAATAAATGCTCCTTACGATAGCGTAATAAAAGCTGCTCATGCAAGTGTTAAGAGGCTTGGAACATACATAGACCTCTACCTCATACACTGGCCTAGTGACACCGTACCTATTTGCGAAACCATAAGTGCTTTTGAAAAGCTTGTAGATGAGGGTGTCATAAGGTTTTACGGACTTTCAAACTTTGGCGTAAGGGGTATTGAAGAGGCTAGGAGCTGTTCTAAGAAGTATGATGTCGTGGCTATAGAGAATCACTATAGCTTGCTTCACAGAGATGATGAGGATAGTGTAATACCATACTCTCAAAGAGAAGGGCTTGTGTACATAGCGTACACACCGCTTGAAAAGGGAGAGTTAGCGAGAAATAAGTTTTTAGCTGAAATGGGGAGTAAATACGGAAAGACAGCTGTTCAAGTAGCACTTAACTGGCTTATTTGCATAGATAACGTTGTCCCTATACCAAAGGCAGGCAGTATTGAGCATGTTAAGGAAAATGCTGGAGCAATGGGCTGGAGGCTTACAAAGGAGGATTGGCTTACAATAAGCAAGAAATTTAGTAGAAAGAAGTTAATATCTTGACAAAGCTCTCAATGAGGGCTTTAATTCATCTTTAATTACAGCTAAAAGCCTCACTATATAGTGGAATGTTTTGGAAGGTGGTGGAGGATAGAGCAGGAAAGCTTTTTATCTAAAACCTCTGGCTATCACTATTTGTGATATAGATTATGTCTGAGAGAATTGTTGTTATTGGTGGTGGTGCTGCTGGTGCTTCTGCTGCTTCAAGAGCTAAGAGGTTGAAGCCTAGTGCAGAGGTTATTCTTATTGAAGCTACTGACATGATAACTCACGGCCCTTGTGCCATACCTTATTATATTGGTGGTATTGTAAAAAACAAGGCACTTCTCGCTACCTATACTCCAGAGGTTTTTGAGCGTGAGCGTAAAATTAAGGTGTATACAAATACTATTGCACGTGAAGTTGATGTTGATAAGAAGGTCGTTGTGGTTGAGAGGGGTGGGAAGAGCTTTGAAGTTGCATGGGATAGACTCATAATAGCTACAGGTGCTATGCCAAGCATCCCTAAGGTGCCTGGTGTAGACCTTAAAAACGTGTATACAGTTAGGCACCCAGCTTATGCTGATAGGCTCTTAGAGGAGCTTTCTAAGGCTTCAAAAGTTGCTATTGTTGGTGGAAGCTATATTGCACTAGAAATGGCTGAAGCTCTTTTAAGGTTAGGTAAGAAGGTGCTAATGATAGTTAGGGGTGATAGGCTTTTAAGAAGAGCACTCGATAAAGAGCTAGCTGAGATTGTTACCAGAGAGGTTTTAGCAAAGGGTGTAGAACTTCACTTTTCTGAGCCTCTAAAAGAGATACTGGGAGGAAATGGTGTGGCTAAGGCTGTTGCTACGAGCGGGGGTGTGTATGAGACTGATGCTGTGATTTTGGCCACAGGTGTGGAGCCTAATGTGTCCTTAGCTGTTAAGGCTGGTATAAAGCTTGGTGTTACAGGAGCTATTGAGGTTAATGAGTACATGGAGACAAGCGTTGATGGTATTTACGCTGCTGGTGATGTTGCTGAAAAAGTGCATAGAGTTACAGGAAGAAGGGTGTGGATGCCTTTTGCACCATCAGCTAATAAGGAGGGGCAAGTTGCAGGAGCAAATGCTGCTAGTGGAAGAGTGCTTAAGTTTCCTGGCATTGTGGGAACGGCTGTTACAAAGTTCTTTGAGCTTTACATAGCTAGAACAGGGCTTGGCGAAGATGAGGCCATTGAAAATGGATTCAAAGTTGAAAGCGCTGTAGTAAGGGTAAGGACAAAAGCTCACTACTACCCAGGGTCTTCAGAAGTCATTATAAAGATTGTTGCAGAAGCTTCTACTGGTAGGGTGCTGGGAGTTCAGGTTGTGGGTTGGGAAGAGGCTGTTGCTAGGTATATAGATGCCGCAGCCATAGCTATTGAAAGGGGTATGACTGTAGAAGATCTGTTCTTTTCAGACTTGGGTTATCATCCAGCAACAGCACCTGTATGGCATCCGCTAATTGTTGCTGCTAGAGTGCTTTCAAAAGGTAGGTTTTAAGGAGTGTCTTAAGGATATTAGCCGTATTTTTCATTACTTTACGCACAGTTTTGTGTGAACTGTTTTGAGCATGCTGATACCAGATATAGCTAGTGCAGAAAAGTGGAAGATGTTTTTCCGTGGAGATGTGGGTAGGGCTCTGGGTTATTGTGAAAGAGTTCTAGGGTTATACAATAGCATAAGGATAAGGATAGGTGATGAGAAGATTAAGAAAATGGTTGTAGGCATAATAGGTAGGGATACCATAGGGCATTGGAAAGACATTCAGAGTGTATATGAGGAGTTCTTTGGCATAAGGTGTATTGGTTGTAAAGAAGCTGTAAAAAGCATTGCTATGGGTGTTCCATACTCAGTAGCCTTGCAAAGTGTTTCACTTCGTTTAGAAAACTCTAGCTATATGAAGGAAGTTGAAGGACTCGTAATTTTACTTAGCAAAGTGCTTAGGGAATCC